>CAYFVQ010000020.1:0-12927 GCA_964346585.1 uncultured Eubacteriales bacterium
ATAGGTTTTCACAAAGTCATAATCGGCAAAAATAAAATCAAATGTATATGAAAGGCTTTCTGGCTTTCCTTCAAGAAAGATCATGAGAACAGTCTGTGTTCTTCCAGGGATACCGTTTGCATAGGAAGCTTCCAGAATGCCTGCATGCTTCTTTATTTCATTTTTAAACGCTTCATACTGCTGCGGAATAGCCCTTCCTTTAATCCTGACAGCAAGCACCTGTTCCTTTTTGAACCCCAGTTTTTTATCCTTCATGAAGCGCAACTGAATCATAACGATAAGTGTGGAGATAATGAGGATGATGGAAATTGTAAACTGTAGAATGACCAAGCTGCTTCGCAGTATCCTTCCTTGGGTACCACTTCGCATTTTTTTTCTTAAAGTTTCGATGGGCTGGAAGGAAGAAAGGTAAAAGGCCGGATAACTACCGGCTGCCAGACCTGTGAACGCCACAAGCCCGATCAAGCCGAGTCCCACAATAAAGTTAAGAAGAGATGCCGTGTTGATTTCTTTCCCGGTGAGGTTATTAAAGGCCGAAAGAGAAAGTTCGACTATGACAATGGCCAGGAACAAAGCACAGACCGACATGCCTATTGATTCCGTTATGAACTGAGAAATCAGCTTTTTTTTGTGCGCACCAAAAACCTTCCTCATTCCGACTTCCATTCCCCGGTTGGCCGAACGGGCCGTGGATAAGTTCATGAAATTGATACAGGCAATGAGGAGAATAAATGCAGCCACAATAGAGAAAACGTAAACATATCGGATGTCGCCATTCCCTTCGATTTCCGCCTGGAGATGAGATTTTAAATGAATGTCTGTTAGCCTCTGAAGGAAATAGAACATTTTTTGCCCGTACTTACGGCCCTCTTCTCCTGCATGTTTCTCGACAATGGGAGCCAATTTTTTTTCTACCACCTCGGCATCGGCTCTCTCGTCGAGCAGGATGTATGACCATCCCTGGATGACAAACCACGCATCCGAGAATTCGGTATTCAAGAATTCGGCTCTTCTTCCTCGGATTGTATTCATAGAAACGAGGTAATTAAATCTGAAATGAGAATTTCGGGGGACATTTTTGACAACCCCTGTCACTTTAAGGTCACCATCAGCGTTAAGATTAACGGTTTCTCCCAGGGGATTTTCGTCAACAAAAATCTTTTTTGCGGCATCCTCGGTGAGTACGATCGAACCGGGGGCATCCAGAGCTGTGTCCGGATCGCCATCGATAAACTCGTGGCTGAAAATTTTGAAAAAATCCGGATCCACATAGAAGATCCCTCTCTCATCAAACTTCTTATTTTCATAAGTAATAAAGCCTGACCGTTGCCAGAGTCTTGTGTAGGTTATAATCTCGGGCAATTCAGCAGCAAAAGTCGGGGCTGCCACGAAGGGGGGGATTGCATAATGATCGTAGGCGCCGCCGATTTCCTCAGCATAGGTTATCCGGCAGATGCGATCGGCATTTTCGTGATGCCTGTCAAAGCTCAACTCATCATAAACCCACAAAAATATGAGAATACAGCAGGCCATGCCTACGGCTAACCCTGCAATGTTAATAAAAGAATAACCCTTTTGTCTTTTGAAATGCCTTAAGGCGATTTTTATGTAGTTTTTAATCATTGTATTCTTACTCCTGCACTGTTTGTTTATGGTTTATAGATGCAAAAAATATGCCAATATTTTCTTTTGAGAATTTTTAAACTCATAAAACAATTTATGTCCGCTCTTGAACAATTTATGTCCGTGTACGAACAAAAATTAATATTCCCAATATTAACTTTGTTGCAGAGAACAGTCCAGATTCCGTGTTTTGCAAAGCGGTCGATTCTTCTCTTTTCTCAACGGCTGGCTTGAACACTCGAATGTATCGCTGGATAGAAATAAAATTTTTTTGTTGAAATGGATGCTCAATTCAATATAGTAATGAGATATTGAGAGATGACAAAGACTCCTGTATTTCTGTTTAATCGAGTTTTCAGAATCGAATTTTCACACTTTAATCGAGGAGGATATAAATGAGACAAAATACTAAATTTCTGCGTGTTGTCCAGTTTTTTGCGATTGTGATTTTTGTTTTAGGATTCTGGACACAGGTCATCGAGGCCCAAACGAGAGTCACTTCTCCGGAAGAGTTCTTTGGGTTCCAGCTCGGCAGCGATAGAAATATTGCCCGCTGGGATAAAATCGTCGAATACTACAACCTGCTGGAGAAGCAAAGCGGAAAGCTCAAGGTCATCAACATGGGACCTTCCACTATGGGCAATCCTTTTCTTGTGGTCATCATTTCCTCACCGGAGAACCTGGCCAACTTAAATCGGCTCCAGGAAGTGAATGCCAAGCTCAGCGACCCGAGAGGAATCAGGGAAGCAGAGATTAAAAAACTTGTCAAAGAGGGAAAAGCGGTCATGTGCCAATCGATGAGCCTTCACGCCACTGAAATCGGCGGGGCTCAGATGGCGCCTGAGTTGACCTATGACTTGGTGACCAGAAGTGATGAAGAGACGCAGCGTATACTGAGCAACGTGGTCTTCTTCTTGATACCGAGCTTTAATCCCGATGGCCAGATCATGGTCACCGACTGGTATCGAAAGACTGTGGGGACAGAGTACGAAGGAGCTAGCCTTCCCTGGCTGTACCACCTGTATGCCGGACACGACAACAACAGGGACGGCGATTTTATCAACTTAACTGAGTCAGTGTATGCCTCTAAGATCATGTACCGGGACTGGATTCCTCAGGCTTACATTGATCATCATCATATGGGAAGCTCCGGCGCCCGGTTTTACGTTCCGCCCTACTGTGAGCCCATTCGACCCTACGCCGATCCTCTCATCTGGCGGGAACATAGCTGGTACGGCGCCCACATTGCCTATAAGCTGGAAGAAGCTGGTAAATCAGGCATCCTTAATGCCGCTCAGTATCCTGGCTGGGGTCATTTCGGATGGCATTGGATCACCCCCTTCCACAACATCGCCGGGATGCTCACCGAATCAGCGAGCGCCAGGCTGGCATCGCCTCTGTACATCCAGCCTGAACAGCTCCGTGGTGGGGCCAGACAGTTTCCTGCTTATGAAGCTCAGTCCACTTTCCCGAATCCCTGGCCAGGTGGATGGTGGAGGCTCCGGGATATTGTCGAGCAAAAGAAGATTTCAGCCTGGGCACTCCTGGACCTTGCAGCCAGGAATAAAGAAACCGTTCTCTGGAACGCGTACTTGAAAGCCAAACGGCAAACAGAACGGGGAGCCAAGGGGAATCCCAAGACTTATATTGTATCGATTGCTCAGCATGATCCCCTGACAGTTGTGAAGATGATTAACACATTGCTCTTATCAGGGATTGAGATCAAGCAGGCCCGGGGTGAATTCAATGCCAACAGTGTAATCTATCCTAAAGGCTCCTTCGTGATTTCTCTGGCACAGCCCAAAATGGGTTTGATCCGGAACCTGCTCGGCCGGACTTTTTATGCCGATAACGATTGGACCAGAAGCAGTGACGGTTCCCCACGCCGTCCGTACGACCTGGCAACTCACACGATGAACGAGTTCATGGGCGTACGCGTCGATCCAGTTAACGAAGAGGTTAAAGGCGACTTTCAGATACTCAGCGATAAAGTACCTGTCTCAGGGAAGGTCGAGAGTGGTGGAGCCGGTTATGTCCTGGATGGAAGGCTTAATGACAGCTTCAAGGCCGTGAACCTGTTGTTGGATAAAGGGATTTCGATCCGTCGTGTGGATAAGGCGGTCTCAGGACTCCGCCCTGGAGACTTCATTGTTTCTAGAGGAAAAGAGGCTGTTCTCAAGGATGTGGCTGGACAGACGGGTGTTGATTTTAAAGCGATAAAAAAATCAGTCAAAGAAGCCACCCATCAGGTCAAGAAGTCGCGTATCGGCATGTACCAGCGCTATTATGGCGGAAACATGGATGAGGGCTGGACCCGGCTGGTTCTTGAAAAATTCTCGTTTCCGTATACGTCACTCAAAGACGCAGAGATAAAGAAGGGAGACCTTATCAAAAAGTATGACGCAATCATCCTACCGGACGATTCATCAGGCATAGTAGTGGGAGATGTCACAGGGAGATTCCGCGGTCGCTTATCCTCGATTCCCCCAGAATACCGAAGCGGTATAGGCAAAGAAGGTGTCGAGGCACTGAAGGCTTTTGTGGAAAAGGGAGGCACACTGGTTACTCTTGGTGGAGCCTACAGCTTTGCAGTCGAGAGGTTGGGAGTCAGTGTTCGCAACACTGTTGAAAACCTCGAATCCAAAGAGTTTTTCTGTCCGGGTTCGACTGTAAAAGTGTATTTTGACAACTCTCATCCACTAGCCTACGGAATGCCATCAGAAGGCTTGGTTCTTTATCGAAGGAGCCCGGTGTTCGCAGCGACGACAAGCCAGGGCAGTGAGAATTATGAGACTGTTGTCCGCTACCAGGAGCGGGATCTCCTGCAGAGCGGATGGTTGATAGGGGAGGAGCACCTTTCTAAGCAGCCAGCAATGGTCAATGTTAAGTATGGTAAAGGTCAGGTGGTTCTCATCGGGTTCCGGACCCAACACCGGTGCCAGACTCACGGAACATTTAAATTACTCTTCAATGCGTTGATTCGCTGAGGATAAAAAATAGAGGGATGAAAAGAAGAGACTTCCTGATAATGGCTGGAATAGCGGCTACAGGTTCAACATCCCTTGTCGGATATCCTGCACAGAAAAAAGCAGACATCTTTGACCCTTTAAACGAGAAGGGGATCCATCCCATTCTGGAAAAAGACCATCCCTATATCTTCATAGATTCCTGTATGCAGATCTGGCCGGATGCGCAGTTTCAGGATGCCCACAGGTACGGAGTGACGGCCTATGCTGTCACAGCCTGGAATCCTCATGATACACTGAACCAGGCGCTCGAAGCACTCATGTTCTGGCATCTCATCGCCCGGAAATATCCTGATTTGTCCGTCGCCTATACAGTCGATGATATTAAAAAGGCCAAAAAAAATAAAAAAGCGACTCTTCTTCTGGTTTCCCAATGTGGTGATTTTATCGAGTACAAACTGCATCGTATCGAGGCCTTTACTAAGCTCGGCCTGCGCATGCTGATTCCCGCGTACAGCCTTTCGAATCACATTTGTGGGGGTTGTCTGGACCGCGTAGACCATGGTCTGACTTCTTTCGGCCAATTGGTGGTGGACGAATGCAACAGAGTCGGACTTTTGCTGGATTGCTCCCACCTTGGTAAGCGTTCCAGCCTGGAGATTATCGAGCGCAGTCAGCAGCCAGTGGTTTTCAGTCATTCCTGTACAAAAGCGCTTGCCGATAATCCGCGCAACATCGATGATGAGCAGATCAAGGCTTGTGTCGCTAAGAAAGGGGTAATAGGCCTTTCTCCTTGGGGGCCGATGACGCTAAAAACAGGCCGAATCCAGCGTCCGACCATAGACGATTTTATCGACCATATTGATTATGTGGCGCAGCTTCTCGGTTCAACCGACTCGATCGGAGTTGGAACAGATATGAGCCTTGGCACATATCCGGACCATGAGATAGATCCCTGGGGGGAACCAGCTTATAAAGATGTCACTGGTACGTATAATACACATGTCACACCAAACATTCGTTCGCCACTGCGTATGGTCGATGGTTTCAGTAACTATGCAGAAGTATTGAACTTTATCGATAAACTCAAAAAGCGCGGCTACAGCGAGACCGATGTGCGGAAGATTCTCGGCGGGAATTACCTGCGTGTGTTCAGTCAGGTGTGGAAATAGCAGAATAGAAGGTTATCAGCGTTTGTCGTCAATCCGGAAAATATAAATATTCAATCGATTCGCCTTGAGAAATGTCTCGAGGCGTTCGAGCTTGTAACCGGCCGCATTCATTTGAGCTTCCATCTTTTCCGGTGAAGTGCCTCCCGGCCTCTCATCCGTTGGGAACCACTCTCCGATCGCCAACTTCCCGTCTGGCTTGAGCGCAGACCTGGCATTCCTCAACAGCGCCACCGGGTCTTCGAAATGATGGTAAGCGGAGATGACGAAAATCAAGTCCAGTGTGCCATCAGGGAGTTTCGGGTCCGTCACGTCTCCGAGAATGGTTTCGACATTTTTCAGTCCCCAACGTTCACAGCGCTTTTCCAAATATTCGAGAGCTGCGGCGTCAATGTCTTCCGCATAGACTTTTCCTTCCTCTCCCACTCTCACTGCAAACTGCACCACATAACGTCCGCGTCCGGCTCCGATCTCGGCCATGACCATTCCTGGCGTGACGCCGATCGCATCCATAACCTTGTCAGGCGGCTGCAGACGATTGAGCCTGGCCTCATTGGCATTCTCCGGTTCAAGAACACCCTTCTGTTCCTGGGCATTCTGTGCCGCGACTGAAGCCATCAAGAAGGCCAAAATAATTACTAAGACTTTGAGTCTCCTCCAATACACAATCTTGCTCCTTAGAATATGGTATATTTACATAAACTCCACTCGCCATTAAATAGATGCACGGCGTCGGGCTTCGCCTTTAAGGAGAAGCAAGACGAAGTCACTCAAGCGGACTATTTCTTTTTATGGTAATTGGGATAAGCGGGACGTTTTGGCTTGGGAAGAGGATTTTTAACCAGCTCGTCCATGACGATCTCTATGGCTTTCTCCAACTGCGGGTCTTTTCCCTGACGAACAAGCTTGGGGTCGAGCTCCACTTCCACGTCTGGTATGACTCCAATATTCTCCGCTATCCATTCGCCGTCCGGGCTCCAAACGGCTGAACTCGGGGAACTCACATAGCCGCCATCCATGAGAGAAGGAGCTCCGGCTCGCCCGACCAGACCGCCCCATGTCCGTTTACCCACCAACGGTCCCACCTTGGCTCTTTTGAAGTACCAGGGCATGGCATCCCCGCCAGAGCCGGCGAATTCGTTGATCAGCATAACCTTGGGCCCAAATATAGCGCCTTGAGGTTGGACTTCGTTGGCGCCGTCCCGAGTGGCGACAAGGCTCATCATTTTTCGCTGAAAGCGCTCGATGATATCCGTGGCCAGCATGCCGCCGCCGTTGAAACGCTCATCAACGATGAGTGCCTCCCGGCCGACTTGGGCATAAAAATAGCGGTTGAAATAGGTGTATCCGCCAAATGCCGTGTCAGGCATATAGACGTAGGCCACCCGTCCATTGGTTACCCGGTCGACATAACGTCGGTTATCTTCGATCCAGGCAAAATTGCGAAGCGTGGTCTCGCTTCCGACCGGAACGACTGTCACCTCTCGTGTTCCCACTAGTTTCGGATTGGGGCCCACGGTGAGAACGACTTGTTTTCCCGACTTCGCTTCAAAGAATCGATAGATATTATCTGTGCCTTGGAGTTCCTGACCATCCACAGCGAGCAGGTACTCGCCCTTCTTGACATTCACTCCGGGTTGAGTCAAGGGAGCCTGGAATTGAGGATTCCAGTTTTCGCCGCTGTAAATCCGGGCAAAACAATACCGGCCGTTTTCGATTGTGTAATCCGCTCCCAGAAGTCCAGTAGAAATCCTATCTGCTCGCGGGATGTCTCCGCCCCCGACTCCGAGATGTCCGACCGTCATCTCCCCCAGCATCTCGGCAAAGAGATAGTTCAGATCCTGTCTTGATGCCACAACCTCCACATATGGAGCATATTTTTTCCGAGCCATTTCTAGGTCCAAGCCATGGAGGTTGGGATCGTAGAAAAATTCCCGTTCAATGCGCCAGATTTCGCTGTACATCTGCCTCCACTCCTCGCGGGGTTTGACCTTGATCTCGATATTCTGTGTTGCCAGGACTTTTCCAGAAGGCCTTGCTGCTGATTGGGGTGGGGAAGGAGCACCGGGTGGTGGCATGGGTCTGAGTGTTCCGATAAACCAGCGTCCTCTCTGGCTGTAGAGATATTTTTTCCCGTTCCGAGCCATCTCAAAAGCGCGGATTCCACTGATAACCACATCGGATTTCCGTGCTTTGAGGTCATAGCGATGGACCGTGTTTCCCGCAGAGAAAAACTGTCCGGGCAACGGTGGGACAGCTTCTACAGCCAGAATCACTCCTTCACTGCCTGTTTGCAGATCCACATAGGTCCGGGTTGGCAAGGGAACAGCCAGTATCCGCTGGAGTATGCCGTCCAGGTCGATCTTGACATCGACATCCTTTGAAGATTTTTTATCTGGCGGCGCAGGCTTTTTCTTTTTCGACTTTTTTTCTGGTTTGTCGGCAGGCTTCTCGGGCTTTTCAGCAGGCTTTTCCTCATCACTTTCCGGAGCAAAAGGCGAAGGGTCGACTTTAGACAGCACGGTCAGATAAGTCGTGCGCGTCACAGGCCGGAAAATACTGTGGATGTCTGGTTGAAGAGAAGCGCCCGAATCCGTACTGGCAGTGAAATAGAGATATTTTCCTCCTGCATCGAACACTGGCATGCGTGCATCGCTCATACCGTCAGTGATTTGCGTGCTTTTTCCGCTGTCCAGAGAATAGAGAAAAACGGCTCCCAGATAGTTGGGCAGTCGCTTGGCGTAAGCCAACCACTTGGAATCAGGCGACCACGAAGGAACAAGATCGCCAGTTCCTCCCCAGAAGCGGTCCTTGTCTACTTTAACCGGTTTTTTCTTATCCAGGTCCACATACCAAAGCGTCAGGTGACAATCCACATAGGCGATTTTTTGGCTATCCGGCGACCAACGGGGCAAGTAATAAAAGGAGGGATTCTCATCCAGAGCGATGCGCACCACATCCCCGGTTCCTTTCTGGCCCTGGATATGGAGCATGTATTCGCCTGATTCATCCGAGAAATAAGCGATGTTTTCTCCGTCAGGAGACCAGGATGGAAAACGTTCCATGACTCCCGGAGTATTAGTGAGATTACGGTAGTCACCTTTTTCTGCAGGAACGGATATGATCTCGCCTCGAGCTTGAAAAACAGCCCTGACCGCGTTTGGAGATAGACTGGGGGAGGAGAGACGATTCCCGACATTGACAAACTTATCCCGGACTCCGATCATATCGCCGGCAACGGTTATTGCTAAACGTTGAGCCTTTCCCGAAGCCAGGTCAAGAATATGAAGAGAACCAAACTGCTCGTAAACGATGGCACCGGGCCCGGCAGAGGCTGATTTGAGGTCCAGTCCATCATTTTTCAGCATCCGGGTGACTTTTTTTGTGTTGACATCGTAGAAAAAGAGAGTGACTGGACCTTCCCTGTCAGAGAGAAAATAAACCTTATCTCCGGTCCACATCGGATTAAAATCATTGGAATCCGTGCGGGGAATCTTCTCGGTGCTGGAATCGGCCAGGTCAGCGATCCAGATAGGAGTCGCCAGTCCTCCTCGATAGCGTTTCCAGACTCTGAATGCCCTGGATAAGGGGACATAGGCTATGCTTTTGCCGTCAGGTGAAAAGCTACCCTCGAATCCCATGGGGAGAGGTAGCTTCTTCGGTAATCCGCCATCCAGGCTGACGGTGAAGAGTTCGTTAAACCGAGAGAAGGCGGTCCGGCGGGAAGTGAAAAGGATTTCCTTTCCATCCGGTGTCCAGCCCAGCACAACATCGGAAGATGGATGCCAGGTCAGTCGCTGCGGTTCTCCGCCTTCGGTAGGAATCACAAAGACATCCACATTGCCGTCATATTCACCTGTGAATGCGATTGAGGAACCATCGGGAGAGAAGACCGGACTTGTCTCCACACCCGGACCGACAGTCAGCCTTTGGGCGGCCCCTCCTTCCCGGGAGACGCGCCACAGGTCTCCGGCGAAAAAGAAGACAACATGAGTGCGACTGAGCGCAGGCCTTTGAGCCAAGAGGGGAGTGTCTCCGGAGAGTGCGGGCAGCGGTCCGGATAATAATACGACCAGAATTAACATGCAGATTCGATACATGAGAAACCTCCTTTAGCTTTATTCACTTTTATATTTATACTATTATTTCATAAAGAAAGTTACTTTTTCTTTAGATTTTCGGTTTTCTTCCTGATATTCGCCTTGGCCGGATAAAATTCTAATGCTTTCTGATTGAATGTATGGCTCTTTCCTTTATTCCCTTCTTAGCACAAGCTTCTCAGAAAAGTCTGGAACCAAATTCGATACGGTGGTTGAAAAACATGGTCTTTGGCTCTCTATTCTTCGTCACCAAAGTCATGGATTTTTTTATCGTCATCCACCAGCCTGTTGTAGGTTTTCAAGAAAGACAGAGGTCCTTGAGTAATCGTGTCTTTCAGGGCATCCAATCCGAGTTTTTCCTCGATTGTTTTCGCCATGTATGCACCAACGACTGGATAGGCATAGCCTCTGACGCCAATTTCCACGGCTTTCTTCCTCAAATCCTTGTCAGCCATTGTTTTTGCCTTGGAAAAGAGGTCGTTCAACTTGTTTCGAATTCGTGTACATTCCGATTCGCTCTCCAGCAGATTATAATATTCGACACCTTCGACGGGAAATTTATCTAGGGCTTTGTACCCAACATAGGTGGAAATGCCCCGGCCCTGCAAATATTCGAGCAGAGTGTAGAGCTTTTGATCTAAAGGTTTTTCAGTCCGGGTTCCTCTGCACTCCAGGAATCCTAAGTCAAAAACCACCATGACAAGGTTGTTCAAGATATTTTGGCTGCTGCCCTTCCACCTCTCATGGGCGACGTCAATGTACAGGTCATTACTCATCATAAACCTGTAAGCGCCTGTGTAGACAGTGAGATAGACTGTAAGAGTGAAATCCATTTTGTCTGCATTGGGGAGAAAGTTAGAAACATAGGGGATAGCCGTTGAATGGAAATAATCAATCTTCTCCGCAACTTCCTGGGCCATTCGGAGATGAGGATGATTTTTTCTTTTCTTTTTGGAAAGTTGTGCAATTTGGGATATATTCTTTTCCCATTTAGGATCCGGTACTGGCCTTTTTTGCCTCTCTCGGAACCGTTTTATGACCTTTAAAGCGCTTTCAGTTTCCCAGAATGCAGCTGTATCCTGGAGAACCTCATCAGTCTTCAAGTATATTTTTTGAATCGATGATGTATCTATTATGACTTTGATTGCTGCAGTCGTTTTACTTGAGGAAGAACGGTCTCGAGAATCAGCATGACTGTGATGAAAAGATACAGCAAGAAAAATTAAAAAGGCTGAGAGAAATGCATCGATAGGTCTCTGTTTCATGGATTCAATCTCCTCTTTTATCTTTTTTTTGTGTGAGGTCTTGAATAGCCTTCAAAGCGCTCTGGTTGCCAGGATTTAATTGAAGAACCTTTCTGTAACTTTTGACAGCCAGCTCGATTTCTCCGGCTTTCATATAAACGAAAGCGAGGTTATTATGAGATCGCCAATCATCAGAATATCGTTCGGCCGTCAGTTCGAGTACGGCAATCGCCTCCTTGTACTCCTGATAATCTGTGAGATCGATTCCTAAAAAGCTCAATTCGCGCCATCCATATTCAGAAACGGATTCCTTGGGATTCTCTGTCAGCTTCTTATGATGATCGAGCAAGCTTTGCCGGTATTGTTCATTGGCCTTTTTGGCCTTTGCGTTGTCAGGGAAAAAAGGAAGGAGACGATAATGATGTTCTCCCTTTTTGAATTCTTCGTTCGCATCGAATTTCACACAGGTGGAATAATCGTGGTACAGAAACATATAGACCACGTTGTTATTGAGGTCGCAGATGTTGGAATACTGAGTAGGATATCGGCCTTCCTGATGACAGGCCTGAAGGACTGCTTTAACATCATCCACACTCACCGTGTCTTTCTGTTCTTTTATGGATTTGAGCATCGAGGCGCCTGTCTCTTCTTTAAATCCTAATGCCTGGAATCCTCCCTTATCGCGAATGAACTTCAATTCGCCATCGATCCATCCGATAATCGCTGATGCGCCCGTACGGTCGACAAAAAGATATCGGGCATACCGCAAACTGCTCTTGTTGTATTTGCTATAAATTGCAATCGCTTCTTCGATAGTTGCACATCCTTCCATTATTTTTCGGCTCAGGTTGCCAGCGTAATTGAGCCGCTTCGGTGACTTTTTCCAGTCTGTTTTGTAGCCGGCAACAGCATCAAAGAACAGTCCCTGGTCGTTCATCCCACCTTGGGGATAGTTGACACTGAACCCAAAATACGTGATTCCGTATTTCCCTTTTTCTGGTGGCTCGAACCAGATTTTGGTGAGAGGATTGTCAATATCCTCATTATTTCCGGCCAGGACGCAATTCCCGTGGGCGATTTTAAGGATGAAGCAAGGAAATATTTGTTGAGGTAAAGCCAACATGACAAAAACCGAGAGGATAAGAATCTTTTTTTCTTTTTTTAAACTTTTCATTTTGAATCTGGCCTCCACTTGTTTCGTCTGGTATTTCCAGATTACTCCCTATCTTTATATATAATAACAAGTTAGAGTAACAATGTTAAGTGATTCATGTGCTAGAAAGGAGTGAACACGGACTCAAATCTTTTAAGCAAAGGTGAGTGTGTGATGAGCGGCAGCTAACAAGGATCGCACCGGGACACCATAGGGGCAGGCGGATTCGCAGTATCCTGTGCAATCCTGACATCTGTCTGCTTTCTGTGATTCAAGGGTAGCATATTCGGACATGGCATGCTTTTCTCTGCCTTGTGCCACGAAATAGTGGTCGTAGCGCATGATGGTGTTGACCGGCACCTGGTGCGGGCATGCGGATTCGCACAGTCCGCAGGCATGGCGGCAATAGAAATTGCCGCACTCTCTGGAATATGACGCCAAAATCTCTTTGTCTCTTGAGGTGAGGCGGCTTCCGGAAAGTTTGAGAAATTCCTGTGCTTCTGAATAGTTCTGCAATGTGTAACAAACCGTATTCACATGCGGATTGCTCAACACAAATCGGATAGCTGCATCCCTGATTTCTTTATCACTTTTTAGGTTGTGCCGTTTAATGAATTCCTGGGCATTCTCCACCTTTTTCGCCATTCTTCTTTCTACCTCTTGTAGAGAGAT
>CAYFVQ010000021.1:0-5065 GCA_964346585.1 uncultured Eubacteriales bacterium
GGAAAAACGAGTAACCGGCAGGGTGTGGAAGCGGCCCGGCTCACCAAATTGACTGGAAAGCCTGTCCAGGTGGCCTGGAGCCGCGCGGAAGAATTCTTCTACGACACTTTTCGTCCGGCTGCTGTGGTGAAAATAAAATCCGGAATCAAAAATACAGGAAAAATCACACTCTGGAATTACACTGTTTATTTCGCCGGGGAAAGGGGTGCACAACACTTCTATGATATACCCCATCACCGAACAGCTTCAACCGGAGGAGGCTGGAGAGGGACTCCGGGTTCCCATCCCTTTGGCACAGGCGCCTGGAGAGCGCCGTCCAACAACACCAACACTTTTGCCAGAGAGACGCAGATAGACATCATGGCATCAAAAGCAGGGATAGACCCTCTGGAATTTCGCTTGAAAAATTTAACGGATAAAAAGATGCGAGGGGTACTTGTCGCCGCCGCAGAAAAATTCGGCTGGAAGCCGGCAAAATCACCCAGTGGCCGTGGATACGGGATTTCCTGCGGGATTGACGCGGGCACCTACGTGGCTCACATCGCCGAAGTCGATGTCGACAAGAATAAAGGATCCGTTCAAGTCAAACGAGTCGTTTGTGCTCAAGACATGGGCTTATCCATTAATCCGGATGGCGCGAAAATGCAGATGGAAGGCTGTATCACCATGGGATTGGGCTATGCTCTGACTGAAGAGGTCCATTTCAAAGGCGGACAAATCCTCGACCTCAATTTTGATACCTATGAGATCCCCCGCTTCTCCTGGCTGCCAAAGATCGAAACAGTCCTGATCGACGCCAAGGATTCCTCTCCTCAGGGAGGTGGGGAGCCTGCCATCATATGCATGGGCGGCGTGATCGCCAACGCGATTTTCGACGCTTGCGGGGCCAGACTATTCCAGCTCCCGATGACTCCTGAACGCGTTAAAGAGGCCATAAGCCGCAAATAAAGCCATCACAAGATAGCCTCCTCATCTCCACCATATGCCATGCATCCATAAGAAAAACCACAGCTTTAGAAAAACCTTTTAATTAAAAAAAGGATTTTCCCTTTATATAAAATCTGGCAGACCTCCCGCTGGTTATTCCTTGTTTTTTAACTCTCTCTTGTAATCTGCCTCATCATCGATGTCCTGGAGGATTTCGGGTGCATTCACATCCACTTCCAGTATATCCTCTGGATGGCTGTAGACAGTGCCGCGAAGCCCGATATCCGGGCTCAAACGTTCAACTTCATTTTTATACTTCATATCAAGGACCACAGGATGGCCCCGTTCCTTTTCATAGACCGGCAGGACAATGCCCTTTCCTGTTTTCTGATAAGCATCGACAATTTTGTCTATGACTTCTGTCGACACTGAAGGCTGGTCACCCAGGACGACCACCACGGCCTGAGTTTCTTCGGGCAGTGTTTTAAATCCGCACAGGACAGAAGAAAGCATTCCGCTTGGATAGTCAGGATTAAAGACCACTTTGACAGGGAAATTTTTGACCTTTTTTTCGACCTTCTCTCGTTCAGAGCCTAGAACCACAAGAGTGTTATTTACTTTGGAGGAGACGACTTTTTCAACAACGGTCTCGATTATGGTTTTTTCTCCAAAAGGAAGAAGGAGTTTGGGCTGACCCATTCTCCTAGATTCTCCTGCAGCCAATATTATTGCCCAGATCATTTTTTCTCCTTTCTTTTATCCTGGATTTGACTGCGCACCTGAACGAGCTGCGCAGCGATACTCACGGCAATCTCCTCCACTGTCTTGGAGTTGATATTGACTCCGATCGGAGCATGAACGTGGTTAAACTGTCGCAGCGTGGCCCACCCTTCTTCCAGGAATTTTTTCCGCATGAGCTCAATCTTGCGGATGCTCCCGATCATCCCGATGTATGCGGCATCAGAAGAGATACACTCCCGGAGAGCCTCTGCATCTTGCCGATGTCCTCGTGTCACAATCACCACGAATGTATCAAATGATAGGGGGAAATCCCGGATAGCCTGACCGATGTCTTTGACGACGATGTGGTCTGCATCAGGCAGCCTTTCCCTGTTCGCATATTCTGGCCGATCATCAATAACCGTCACCTCAAAACTCAAGAGGCCTCCCAAATGGGAGAGTGCCTGTCCGATGTGCCCTGCGCCGGCGATCACCAGTTGAGGCAAGGGGAAGACTGGGTCTAAAAAAAGAAAGTCATTCATGCCTTTCTTTGGGAAGACGCTTTCTTTTATTTTTAAGAGCTTGGGTTGACCTTTTAAAAATACGCCATCAATATCATCCTGGAAAAAAGAGAAATGCTTTTCCAATGCGGTGTCATATTTTTCTTTTTTCTCTATCCAGAATCTCAAAAGAGATGCTTTTCTCTCCGAAAGCTCACTGATGAATGTGGCCAGAATTCCAGGTTTCCGCTGTTCAAGGGATTGACTCAGCACATGGAAAGCCTCTCTGAATTTATCGGGAGCGGTATCGATGAGGATTTTGACGTCTCCTCCACAGATGGCCCCTTCTTCGGATATATCATCTCTCAAACTGAACTGAAAGAGTCCGGAAGTCTTTTCTTTGAGAGCCCGAAGAGCTTCCTTCTGTGCATCTGCCTCTAAAAGCCCTCCTCCCAACGTTCCCTCGAGTAATCCTTTGGACGAAAACAAGGCTGATGCACCTATCACCTGAGGAGTCGAGCCCTGAGTATCGACTATCGTTGCCAGAGCCAGAAGCGTCTTATTCTTCAGTTTCTCGGAAAGATGCACATAGATATTTTTCATTTTACCTGCATCTTAGATTGTTCAGATCATTTTTTCAAGAACAGGCCCGGTCTTTGAGGACAGGATTGGCCTTGAATGGCTAATAGGGGACCTTATAAGACTTGTCATCTATCAAGAGAGGGAATAAAATGAATTTCCACCATCCTGAATAAATTATATATAATTGATGCAAAAAGGAATAGCGCTATGAAAACAAGCAAGGCTCTCATCGGGTATTGTGGATTATACTGCGGAGATTGCCCCGGATACAAAGGCGAAATCCCTGATTTAGCCAGAGATTTAAGAAAAAAACTGAGAAACTCCAGAGTCGATCGGGCTGCACCTTTCCTGGCCAAAGTCCACAAAGGATACAAGAACTACGAACAATTTAATGAGGTTTTAGGTCTTTTGACGGAAATGCGATGCAAGAAGGTCTGCCGAGAAAGAGTCAAGGCTCCTGGCTGCGAAATAAGAAAATGCTGCCTGGAGAAAGGCTTCCAAGGCTGTTGGGAGTGTGAAGAATTCGAAACCTGTAAAAAGTCAGACTGGTTAAAGCCTGTCCATGACGACGCACACATCAAAAACCTGAGAAGAATCAAAAGACATGGAATGAACGGCTTTCTCAAGGGAAAAAGAGATTGGTAATGAGTGAGAATGGCTGAGAAAAAACAGCTAAAATATTAAATTTTTTATTTAAATTTAAGCAGTGCATGATTCCCCCCTCTTCCCGGGATTCATCCGGCCTCTGATTATGTGAGTGTGAATGTTCTGGATGAGAAAAGTGACTTGAATCAGATGGTTTTTGTGATTTCCTCTATCAACTGAGAGTATACATCCTTCTCTCCGACATCAAATACCTTTGTATCAGTCTCTCCCAAGATACTCAAAAAGTCTTTGAGGATGCTTTTTCTCACAGTAATAAGGAAAGGAATCAAAGTCGGGATAAGGATGGGTTTCAGAGCTGGCCAGATGCCATTTCCGGATAATTCCAGAGGTCCGACTTCATCCACCACACAGATATCGGAATTTTGGCTGCGCGAGATAATTCTCTGCGCTTCCTCAAGACCTGAAGGGACTAAAAAATTGGGACCAACTCTCTGCCAGTCCTTTTCTCCTGCTCTTCGGATGAAAGGAGTGGACTTTTTCCCTTTTAGATCAAACAAATCGTATCCGATCCGCTCCTGGCCTTTGAAGACCGCTTCATTCAGGAAGCCATCGACCGCTAATTTTTTCCGCTTAAATTCCTGGACGATTCTTTTCAGGAGAGTTGTTTTTCCGGAATGAACAGGACCGGTTAGAATAAAAATCATGGATTAAAGATATGAAATAACGCTACCTAAGTCAAAATTCTTTTTATTCTCAGGCACTAGCCCACGGGTGTTTTCTATTTGGAAGAGGGCTTAAAAATTGGGCAGATACCAGGCCTTGCCTGATGACAGCTTGACTTTATCTATGATGAAGGTGATTTATCAATTAAACCCATGAATTAATTCAAAAAACACTCATCATTCCCATTGAACACTGTAAACTTTTAAGATCTGAAATCCATCTTCATCCTCCTCAACCGCATACAGCTTCTTTCCCTTCCAGGCTCTCGGTTCTCCCTTAAAAGGGATCTTGGCAATGTATCTCCCCTCAACATCGAACACATCGAAGAAAAACTCTCCTTCTTCTTTCCCTTTCTCGAACGTTCTGACGAATAATCTCCACTCCTCATCTAAAGTAAAATTTTGATAAGCGGGATAAACTTTCGGGAACTCTATCCTGTCCTTAATAGGGCCAGCAAGCTCCGGGACTCTTTCTAGAAAGTCTTCTTTATCTTTTTCTGTCACTTCAACAGATTCATAGTCTTTTAAGATTCTTTTCATTAGTTTTCCCTCTGTGGTCAGGACCTTAATCTCATATTCATCCGGGTTGCTGAGGTAAATAGAATTGTCTTTTCCCAATTGATAAAAAAGAATGACTTGAAACGGATTGATCTTTCCTTGAATCATGTTCGTGTTGTCGATTGAAGCGATAGTGAAAAGTGTGTTCAACTCGCTGTCATATTTCCTGACTTCCCGCAAGAGTTGGCTCTCGGCCGTCACAATCTGCTGTCCAACGATATTTCCCTGAGAATCGATTAGTGGAAGTGCCAGACCTAGGGCTTTTTTTGCCGCTGCAGATATCTCTCTCAGGAGCTCTCCTTCAAGAGAAAAAAACATTAATCTCTGATTAGCCGCATCCCCGATGACTAACTCATTGCTGTAAGTTACCTGAAGGGATAAAGGCAAGTAAAATTCTCCTGGCCCCTGGCCTTCCTGACCGAATTTCTTCACGAATTTCCCGGTGCTGTC
>CAYFVQ010000022.1:0-38945 GCA_964346585.1 uncultured Eubacteriales bacterium
TTTTTCCTCCTTTTTGGAGGGAAAAATTATCTCCTTTCCCCTCCTTTTTCCCTTGAACACCTTGCCTTTTGTTTTTTAGTTTACTTTTTTGACACCACCTCCTCTCTTATCTTCTGATTAGACTGCAGCCTTAATGAATGGGGGGAAAAGTTATGTTTTACTTTCTGCAGACAATAAGCCTCCCCTATACTTCCAATAAGCTAGCTGTGTGCAAAAACATATACAATGAAGTTATTTATGTCAAGTAAAATTTTATTTTTATATTAATTTAGCTTTTGCTAACTCAATTTTTCAATTTAGTATTTCATATCAAAGTCCAGCTTATTACATATTAACTCCAGCATTGAGAAGAGAAGAGTGGTTAGGAATCAACTTCCATTGACAGGCTAAGGAAGGGCCAATATAATCTTCAATATTGACAAATACAATACAAGTGAGAGCCTTTATAAGTCTAAGGATTGCTCACTTATTGATATATTTTTCCGACAAAAATCTGTTATGCTTTCTTCGCCTCTAAGCCCTGCCAATACAATCCGGACTGAGAACAGAGTCAAGTAGCCTCTGAAGATAGAGGGACTATCTCGATACTACCGGACTGGTTTCAATAATATCAATTTAAAAACTTGCCCATCACCAGAGCATCTTCCTCCGGGTCGTGGTAATAATTCTCTTTTATTCCCAAAACTTCAAAATCCAATTTGTTATACAGTGACCGCGCCGCAACATTGGAGGGCCTGACTTCCAGAGTCACCAATCCTGCTCCCGCTTTCTTTATCTGATCCAGAACCTGTCGCATCACAGCTTCGGCAATCCCCATACGCCTGAAATCAGGATGAACGGCGATATTGTTGATTTGGGCTCGATCCTTCATGCACCAGAAAATGATGTATCCGATGATTCTCCTCTGGAATTTATGGACAATGACAAAAGGAAAAGATAGGGGCTGGTTATAGATTTCTCCTCGAAAAGTCATTTCGCGCCAGGGATTAGGGTAGGACAGGTTTTCAATCTCCACGACCGAAGGGAGGTCTTCTTCTTCCATCTTTCTCATGGAGAAGAAATCCGGGAGAATCTTGACTTTTTTAACGGTTTTCCTCCGCCTGGGATTTTCGAAAATACAGGGGCTCGAGTTCTACTGCACTCATCCCCTTTTTCTTCTTCAGCATCTCATAACCCAGCCGCCCAATCTCATGCGCAATGAATGGAGAGCGGCGAGAAAATCTCGCTTTATCCTTAAAATACTGGAAAATCTTTTTCCTGTAAACATCCACTCCGTTCCCGATAAAAGTAACTATCCTGTGAGAGGGGAGGAGAGAAAAGAAACGGTCAGGAGAATACGCTCCCTGGGAGATCACTTCAAAGAGTTTATCTCCTTTTGATTCAAACAGAGCCGCATAAATCTCTCCTTTCTTCGCATCCAAAAGAGGACAGAGGAGATGTGCCTGGAAAAGTCGAAGCTTCTCAGCCAAAGCCTTTAATGTGGAAACTCCGGCAACCGGTTTCCCGGAGGCAAACGAAAAAGATTTCACAGTGCTCAATCCGATCCGGATTCCTGTGAATGAGCCGGGGCCAACAGCCACCGCAAAACCATCTATATCTTGGATACTCAGTTTATTTGTCTTGAGCAGAAAATCAACCGCAGGAAGCAGACGTTCAGAATAGGTGGATGATGAATCAATGTTGACCTCTGCCATCAGATTCGTCTCCTTCAGCAGGGCGATAGACCCAGTGAAAGAGGTGGTGTCGACCGCTAGAATAATCATCCCCTGACTCATTTCGCCGCTTTTTTCCCATAGTGAAACAGGCTGCCAGCTTTATGGATATCATACTGCACGGGACTCATGGGTTCAACTGTAAAGGGCAGCTCTTTGCTGGAGTTTGAGCCTTCGCCGGATTGAGCATTGACTCTTATTTCGTCCCCGGTTTCAAGAATCTGTTTAGCCACCAGCTCATCGAGCTCGGGGCATCTCAAAACAGGAAAACCGGAATTGACGGCATTCCTGAAATAGATAGCACCAAAAGAAGGAGCTAGGATCAGTCCTACTTTCAAGGAGACAAAGCAGTCCACAGCCTGCTGCCTGGAGGATCCTGCCCCGAAATTTCTTCCGGCTGCGAGGACATCCCCCGGCCGAACCTTCTGAGGAAAATCCCTCCAGCCCTCGAGGTTCCCTAAAGCATGCTGCCCCATCTGAGAAATATCGGTAATATGAAGGAAGGCATTATGGTAAATCTGGTCTGTATCGATGTCCGCAATTAATCTTCCTTTATTGTCCTGAAGAACCCAGATCCTTCCTGAAAAAACAGATTCGGTCATCTTATATATCCTCTGGACTGACGATTTGTCCGGCAAGACAAGAAGCCGCCACAACTGCCGGGCTGGCGAGGTAGGTCTCGCCTTGACCCTGTTTTCCGGCAAAGTTCCTGTTCCCTGTGCTGACCTGAACCTCCCCTCTTCCGGTCAATCCCACGTGGCCATCGGCACACCCGCTGCAGCCCGGACTACTGATGATGGCACCGCTTCGGAAAAGGTCTTTGAGAATGCCTTTCTCAAGAATTTCCTCATACACTCGCTTTGTCGCCGGGACTACTTTCAGAGTCACACCTTCTTTGATCTTCCCGCCTTTCAGTATTTGGGCCGCCACAGCCAGGTCTTCGGTTCGTCCGTTCGTGCAGGAGCCTATAAACCCGGTATCAATCTTAACTCCCTTGAGCTTAGAGACATCCTGAACATTATCCGGCGAATACGGAGCCGCCACCTGGGGAGGAATTCCACTGACATCGATTTCTAACACCTTTGAATAAACTGAATCCTCATCCGCCTGAAGAGGGGAAAACTTCGACCCGGAAAGCCTTTCCACCTCATTCCTGAGCGAATCACCGAACTCTGGAACAAATCCGATAATCCCGGCCATTTCTGTCACCATACTGCAGAGAGTGATCCGGCCGGAGAGGGAAAGATTCTGAACCGCCTCTCCGTAAAACTCCACAGTCTTTAAGGCGGCTTTGTGTGTTCCAACTTCCTTCAGGATATGAAGAGTCAGATCCTTGGCTGAAGAGGGAAAATCATAGTCCCCTTTGATCACGACCTTGAGCGTCTCAGGAACTTCGAACCATGTCTTTCCTGTCTTAAAAGCAAAAGTGATATCCACATCCCCCATACCCTGGCCGAAACATCCCACAGCTCCGAGGATATTCAGATGGCTGTCTGTTCCGACGACAGTCGAACCCGCCTGGGCCAAGCCCTCCTCGATCAGCACATGAGACCCGATTCCGCGGTCCACGTCAAAAACCTTGACACCCATCTTCTTCGCAAATTCTCGGCACACTTGCTGGTTATCCGCGTATTTCAACGAACAGGCAGGTACACAGAGGTCAAACGTGAAAAAAGTCTTCTCTTTATCCGCCAGCGGAGCATCCCCAAATTCCCGCTCGTAGTTTCTGGCCACGTTGGGGCCTCCAAAATCCCGGGCCGACCGGATATCCAGATCCATCCAGACAATCTTGCCTGGTTTAACTTCCTCTTTAGTGTGGTTCTGGATTATCTTTTCGATGACTGTCTGACCCATTTCTTCTCTCTACTCAGAGTTTTGATGCAACGGCGTGGGCCACATCCAAGGAGGTCGATTTGCCTCCCAGGTCGTAGGTCCTCACCTTCCCTTCCTTTATCACCTGGGCGATCGCCACTTCCATCTTTCCGGCCGTTTCTTCCTCTCCCAGCCATTCGAGCATCATTTTTGTGGCAAGCAGCATGGCTGTCGGATTCACTTTGTAGAGCCCGGTGTATTTCGGCGCCGAGCCATGCGTGGGCTCGAACACCGCGTAATCGTCACCGATATTCCCGCTGCAGGCAAAACCCAGTCCTCCGACAAGCTGAGCGGCCAGGTCGGATATGATATCACCGAAGAGGTTCTCCGCCACCAGGACATCGTAGTCCTGGGGATTCTTCACCAGCCACATGGCCATGGCATCTACGTTTGCCTCCCAGAACTCGACATCCGGATAGTCCTTCGCCATCTCCCTGGCAATATCCAGGATGAAACCTCCGGTCTCTCTCAACACGTTGGGCTTTTCCACGAGGGTCACAGAACGCCGTTTCTTTTTCTGCGCATACTCGAAGGCCCTTTTCACAATCCTCGTGCAGGCTTTCTTGGTCATGATCCTTGTCGAGAACGCAATCTCCTCGAGAGGGAGCTCTTTAAACTTAGCCATCTTGGGATGAACAAGAAGAGCCTGCCTGACTTCCTCCGGAAGCGGATGAAATTCCACGCCCGCATACATTCCCTCCGTGTTTTCCCTGAATATAACCAGGTCAACATCATCACGGTAATTCAACGGATTCCCCGCATAAGCCTTGCAGGGCCTGAGGTTCGTGTAGAGGTCGAATTCCTGTCGAAGGCGGACGATCGGGCTGAAGTACGACAATCCTTTATCTCTTAAAGAGGGATCCAACTCTTTCAGCGCATCCTCTTTTGGCTTGGAAGTGATCGCTCCAAACAGGCATACATCCGTTTCCTTGAGCATCTGAGTGGTCCGGTCAGGAAGAGGATTCCCCTCCTTGCACCAGAATTCCCAGCCGATGTCTCCCTCGACATATTCGGCATCCAGTCCTGTCTTCTCCAGCACGATCAGGGCACATTCTACGACTTCCTTTCCCACTCCATCTCCGGGCAGCACAGCGATCCTGTATTTTGGCATCTAAACCTCCTCTATTCTTTCCCTTTCAATTTCTTCCTCGTATAAGGAATGAGCCCTCCTTCTTTAAGTATTCCCAAAACCGATTCAGGAAAAGGGGAGAATGTAAAAATTCCCTTTTCCGTTTTTATTTTCCCCGAAGCAAAATCGATTTCTATTTCTTCTCCGTTTTTAATGTTAGCTGCCGCCTCCTCTGACTGGAGCACGGGCAGTCCCTGGTTGATGGCGTTTCGGAAAAAAATCCGGGCAAAAGATTTGGCGATCACAGCCTGAACGCCTGCGTATTTCAAACACGTGGCCGCCTGTTCCCTTGAGCTTCCGCAGCCGAAATTCCGGCCGGCCACGACCACGTCCCCGTGTTTGACCAGCGGGGCAAAATCCGGGTCTAAATCTTCAAGCGCATGCCGAGCCATCTCTTCAGGTTCCAAAACAGAGTAGGTATACTTCCCAGGAAAAATCACATCTGTGTTGACGTCATCTCCGTATTTCCAGACTCTTCCCTTCTTCATAAGAATTTCCTCGGGTCTGCGATTTTCCCCTCAAGGGATGAGGCAGCGACTGTTGCCGGAGAGGCCAGGAAAATCTCGGAATCCCGGCTTCCCATCCGTCCGCGGAAATTCCTGTTGGCCGTGCTCAGGGCTACTTCTCCGGGAGCAAGAATTCCCTGGTGAGCCCCCAAACACGGGCCACAGCCGGGATTGAGAACTATACAGCCGGCATTTGCAAAAATTTCAATAATTCCCTTTTTTAACGCCTGTATATATTCCTGTCTTGAGGCAGGAATGATAAGCACTCTTACCTGAGGATGGACTTTCTTTCCCTTTAAAATTACGGCGGCCAACTCCAGGTCTTCAAACCTGCCATTGGTACATGTCCCGATCAGTGCCTGGTGAAAAATAGTCCCTTCCACCTCAGATATGGGTTTGACATTATCCACGGTATGGGGGCAGGCCACCTGGGGCTCTAGAGAAGAGATATCATACTCGAGGACAGCCTCATAACTGGCATCTGCATCAGAAGTCATTTCACTAAAATCATCCTTAGCGCGGCCTTCAAGCCACTGAACGGTCTTCTCATCCGGCTCACAGTATCCGTTTTTGGCTCCCATCTCGGCAGCCATGTTAGTTAAAACCAGACGAGAGGCGAGACTGAATCCTCTCACTGCCTCGCCTGTGAATTCCACGGCCTTGTAATTCGCCCGGTCCGCTCCCTCATCCCCTATTATCTTTAGAATGACATCCTTGGCATAGACTCCTGAGGAAAGAGTGCCGTTGATCTCTATCTTTATCGTTCCAGGCACCTTGAGCCAGATCTCATCCGTAGCCCAGAGAGACGCGACTTCCGAGCGTCCGATTCCGGCAGAAAAGGCTCCGAAGGCGCCGTAACTTGTGGTGTGGGAATCCGCACCGAGTATCAATTTCCCGGGAAGAGCGAATCCGTTTTCTGAAAAAACCTGGTGACAGATCCCTTCTGGGACATCAAAAAAATTCGGAATCTTCTGTTTGGCCACAAATTCCCTGATCGCTTTGTGGTTCGCTGCGTATTTTTCGCTCGAGGCGGGCACGATGTGGTCCAGAATGATGACGAGTTTTTGAGGGGCCTTCACATTTTTGATTCCGAGTTTTTCAAACTCTTTGATGATGGCCGCGCTATTATCGTGGGAGAGGATAGTGTCGGGAGAAGCCGTGACCACGTCTCCGGCCTGGACGTCTCGTCCGGCTTTCAAGCCGAGAATCTTCTCAGAAAATGTCTTCTCCAATATTCGTTCCTTTGTTTGACTTTAAATTATTTTCCTTTGTCATTACAAACACAACGCCCCAATCTCATTCTCTATGTATCATTACGGCAAAGTGTGGCAATCTCATCCTTTTGGTGTCATTGCGAGCGCAGCGCGGCAATCTCGTAAACAAAAAATTATTCCTTTTTTTGAGATTGCCGCGCTGCGCTCGCAATGACACAAACTGAAATTGCCACGTCACTTCATTCCCCGCAACAACACAAACTGAGATTGACGAGCCTGTTCAGAGCAAAGCGAAGGAATCCCAACTCTCTTCGCAATGATATGTAGAGCATGAAATCCGTTCACTCCGTTAGCATTAGTATTGATTTTATATTCTTGGTAAATTGGGGACTGTCCCCAATTTACCAAAATTCCTTTCTTATGCTTGGCTTATATCTTTATCTTAAGAGCCTCGAAATTGACGAAGTCCGCATGATTGACGATCACGGCTTCCACTGTCTTCCTGGCCCCATCTCCTTCCTTGGAATGAGCCGCGATGATGTGGACCACTTCTTTGGGAAGCCCGTGCTGGGAAGCAAAAGCGGCTCCGGAGATGGGATGGCGGAGAAGCTCTCCTCCCCTGCTTTTCACAAACTTTCCTTTATCTATCTTGTATTCAAACAATTTGCCCACATCATGGAGCAGGGCTCCAGAAAGGAGATAATCCCTGTTCAGAGATAGCTTTCCCTTATACTCCTCAACCATGACTTCAGCAATCTCCACAGAGCTGAGAGTCACAGCGCGTGTATGCTCGATAATGTTCACGGGTGTTTCTTCGATCAGAAGGGTGAACGGCATCTTTTGAAGGTCATCAACAACCCATCCTCCCTCTTTTATGGCTTCAATCCAAACAGTGATTGTTTTTTCCTTGAGCTTGGAATCTTTAATGAGGTTGAATTCAGGCATAACTGTTAAGAGTTCTTTTCTCATTTGATCTTCCTCTCTCCAGGCCCGTCGTACGCATAGTCCTGGGGGTCGATTTTCCTCATGGGCCTCATCCGGGTGAATTCCTCATGAACATGAGCCACAAGACCGGGTACACGGGCGATGATGAAAAAGGCATTCCCGATTTCCGGAGGAATATCCAGCTCGCAGAGCAGAGCTGCAATCGCCCCATCGACATTAATAGGAAGACGCTTGCCCAGAAGCTCCTCCAGGTTTTTCTCCACAGCCAGGGCGATAGGGACAAACTTCCCCGCCAGCCCCAATTCTTCAGCCAAAGAAAAGAGTTTCTGTGTTCTCGGGTCTTGAGTGTGGATGCGGTGTCCAAAGCCTGAAGCCCGCTTCCCTTTCTCCTTCATCTCTTGGAGAACACCGCGCACAACCTCATCTTCTGAATCTTTTTTTTCTTCGATTCTTCTCGCAATCTCCAGGAAAAGCTTCATCCCCTCCTCGATCGCACCTCCGTGATAGCGGGAGACGGCGGAAACTCCAGCCGCGACAGCCGAATTCAGCTCAGCCCCAGTGGAGGCAACCGTTCTCGCAGCCAGAACAGAAGGAGGGCTGGCTCCATGGTCCACTGATGAGACGAAAATCGCATCCACAAGCTTTCCGACTTCTGGTGTGGGAAATTCCCCTTTTAAGACCAGATATATAGCCTGGGCAAACGAGATTTCTCCCATCAGTTGGTCGATAGGGTAACCTCTCAAGCAGACTTTATTGGGCTTAACGTCTGTGACCGCTGTCTTCCAATGATTCTCACCCATCGTCATTCTCCTTTGCTGCTTTTCAGCTTTTTGACAATCTTCGGGATATCGGAAACAGAATCTGCCAGATGAACTCCAACCTTTGTCAGTCTCTCCACCTTACTTTCGTAGGAGCCTCTGGACCCTTCGACGATGGCGCCGGCATGGGAAAATCTCGTTCCCGATTTAGCGGCTTTTCCACCGATAAAGGCGATGAGCGGCTTCGTGAACTTGCCTTTATCTATGAGGTCGGCGACTCTCTCCTCTTGTGTGGTTCCGATTTCGCCGAACATCACCGCCATCCGAGTCTCCTCGTCTTGTTCGAAAAGCTCCATGACTTCTGGATGCGAAAGCCCGACAACAGCATCTCCTCCCACATGCACGATCGTGCTCTGCCCAAAACCCACATCTGTCAGATAGTAGGATATGGCTGATGTCATTCCCCCACTGCGCGAACTGACTCCGATATCTCCAATGGCAAACCATTCTTTCGCTCTCTCCGCACGACCACCGATCATGCCCAGAACAGCCTTTCCCGGACTCACGAGTCCTAGAGTGTTCGGGCCGACAAAACGAGCTTTTTTCTGTTGAGCGACGTGGGAGATCTCAATCACATCAAAAATCGGAACCCGGTCAGGAACAATCACCAGAAGCTTGATTCCGGCATCCATCGCTTCTAAAGCCGCATTCTTCACCAAGGCAGCGGGAACAAAGATGACACTCGCATCAATCGGCCCTGCTTTTTCCCATGCTTCTTCCACGGTGTCGTATACTGGAACTCCGAAAACCTCTCCTCCTCCTTTTCCGGGCGTCACACCTCCCACGATCTGCGTTCCATAATCCTTCATCAGCTGAGTGCGGACCATTCCCTCTCTTCCGGTGATCCCTTGAACGATTACCTTGGATTTCTCATCAACTAAAATCGCCATCCTTTACTCCCGCTCATTAAAACGAACGCACTCAAACTTTTTATTCATTCTGGTTTTTTGACAAATCTGGCTCTGTAATCCTTCAGACCTGGAATGGGCAGGTATATGAAGACAGCATCCTGTTCATGAAACTTGCAGTAAATTTCACAAGCGAGACATTCTGTGCATTTCCCCTTCTTGGCTTCCACCAAAGGAATCGAAAGCACAGCTTTTCCCTCTTCGATTTTCAGGATGCCGGGCGAACAGGCCTCGACACATCCTTTGGTCTGGCAATTCGGACATTTCTGATGATCGATAAAGATTCTTCCCGTCAATGTTTCGAAAAAATAGAATTCATCAGGGACATCGATTGATTTTACCGGCCGGACAGCATGAACAGATTTATTCTTTTCTGTCAGCTCCTCCAGTCTCTGAGCACAGAATTCAGGAGAGTCATCCCTTCCGTATCCTTCCACTGGTGCCGGGATATCCTTCAGGTAAGTTCCGAGAATTTCTATGGCCTTCTCTTCAAAATTCCCGCCCAGACGAATAACCGCAGGAATCTCGATGTTCTCTTCATGGAAAGCTTTGACCATTCCCCTGGCGGAATGGTACTGTTCCTGACTGGCCACGCCGGAGCCGGAAGCAAAATACCCTTTGATGTTCGGCTGGGAGAGGATGATTTTGGCTGCCCGGTAGACCTTACTAGCAGAAGGATTACCGCTCGTATCACAATAATTGGCCAGCTTGAATCCCTTATCGAGCACCGCATCCATGGACATCATCGAACCACCTCCTCCGGCTCCATGAAATCCGACATACTTTTTTTCCGGAGGAATTTCTTCTTCCATCTGCAAGAAATAAAATGTTCCCCGATGGTCTTTCTCCTCCACTTGGTAGGCAATTTTTTCCAGCCGGGTCGGGGGCCTGTCAAACTCTCTGGCCACCTCGATATCCAGTTCGGGATGACGGAAAACCGCGTAATCATCTATAGCCAGATGGCAGTCCGCCGCAATCACCAGGTCACTTTCTGTTATGACCAAAGGATTGATCTCCGCGGACCGGGCGTCATATTTTCGGGCTAATCTGTACAATTTGGCCAAGACCGCAGAGAGCTGGACGAGAAGCTTCCCTGACAACCCGGCCTTCCGCAGGAGATTGCGCACCTCATAATCCCTCAAGCCGGTCGATATATCGATGGGGATTTGAAAAACTTTATCCGGATGTTCCCGGGCAATCTCCTCGATTCCTGTTCCTCCGACTGAACTGTAAATGAGCAGAGGCGCTTTTTTTGCATCATCGATCACAATCCCCACAAAACACTCAGTCTTGATATTCAGTTTTTCCTCGACAAGGATCTTATCGACAACGAAGTTTCCTATCTTCATCCCGAACATTTCTCGTGCCACAGCATCCGCCTCTCCACCACTCTCCGCAAACCGAATTCCACCCAGGTCAGCTCTTCCTGTCAACCAAACCTGTATTTTTAGAACCACAGGCTTTCCGATCTTGAATGCAATCCGGCGCGCTTCCTCAGGTGTGAAGGCCAAACCTCCCTCAGGAATACGAATCCCCGCATTCTTCAGAAGCTTTTTGCTCTGGTATTCAAACAGCCTGGCCACTTGCTTTTTCCTTTCGTCCCCTTATTATTCAAACCGAAGGATTTTTTGTCAACAACAATAGGGGTCGCATCTTATTTCTTATCCTAGCCATTTCGGTTTGACTAAAAACTTTTCCCTGTGCTATCTTAAGCGAGATTCAAAGGGAAAGAAGCAAAAAAGGGAATGGCTGGTTTGGAGAAGGGAGAGATGAATATCGGTGCCATCAACAGGCTTCGATTAGAACGACTGCCCGAACGGCAGACAGAGATTGGATCTGGTCGCTGTGTGAATCGATCGTTCGTCCCATTCCAAGCACAGACTTCCCTAAAAGGAGAAATCGAGATTTTTTTGTGAACGGAGAGGAATGGAAAAAAAGAAAATTCTGATCGTTGAGGACGAGCGGATCGTCGCTGAAGACATCAAAACAAAGCTGGAGTATGTCGGATACGCTGTTGCCGGGATAACCAGTTCCGGAGATGAATCCATCATAAAAGTCAAAAAGCTCCAGCCGGACCTGGTGCTGATGGATATCGTCCTGGACAGGAAAATGGATGGAATCGAGGCAGCTGAACAGATTCTTTCCCGCTTCAATATTCCTGTCGTCTATGTCACCGCATATTCTGATGAGAAGACGTTGAAAAAGGCGAAAGTTACAGAACCATTTGGTTTTATTATCAAACCTTTCGAAGCTCAGGATCTATTCACAGCCATCGAGATGGCTCTTTACCAACATAGACTCAGAAACATGATCAAAGAGAGCGAGGAGAGATACAATGCTCTTTTTAACCGTTCTCTTTCTTACATCTACCTGCACGATTTTAACGGCAAGTTTATCGATGCGAATGAAGCGGCTCTAAAAGCTTTGGGCTACAAGAGAAAGGAAATCCTTCCGCTCAATTTCGCCTCCCTGCTCGATAAGGGCCAATTGCCCAAAGCCACTAAATCGTTAAAAGAAATAATTCGGACCGGTCGCCAGAAAAAGCCGGATGAGTATAAATTAAGAAGAAAAGACGGGAACCATATCTGGGTGGAGACCGAAGGCTCTCTTATCTATAAGGATGGAAAACCGTTTGCGGTCCAAGGAATCGCAAGGGATATCACCGAGAAAAAGATGGCGGAAGACGCTTTAAGAGAATCCGAAGAGAAATTCAGGACTCTGGCTGAGAAGTCCCCGAACATGATTTTCATCAACAAGAGCGGGAAAATCGTGTATGCCAATAAGCAGTGCGAAGAAATCACGGGATACAAGAGGGAGGAATTCTATTCTCCGAATTTTGACTTTTTTCGTCTCATCGCACCAGATTTTCTTGAAAAAACAAAATCGTTTTACAGTCAACACACCAAAGGAAAGCAGGTCAGACCGTACGAATACGCTCTTATCACTAAAAGTGGAAAACGAATCGAGGCCATACTCACGACACGATTGATAAATTATGAAGGAGATAAAGCCATTCTCGGAATCATCACCGATATCACTGAACGAAAAAAGGCAGAGATGGCCCTTGGAGAATCCCGTGAACAGTTGCGGAATCTCGCTGCTCATCTGCAATCTATCAGAGAGGAAGAAAGAGCATTTGTCGCCCGGGAAATTCATGACGTACTGGGACAGGCGCTAACTGCTTTAAAAATGGATTTATCCTGGCTGGATAAAAAATTACCTGAGGAGCAAAGTCCTCTTTTGAAAAAGACGAAATCCATGTCTCAACTGATCGACTCAACGATTCAGACAGTCCAGAGACTCTCTGCGGAATTAAGGCCAGGATTGCTGGATGATATTGGTCTTCTCGCAGCCATGGAATGGCAGGCAGAAGAATTTCAAAAAAGAACAGGCATCGCCTGTGAGCTTTCTGTCGGTGCTCAGGATATCTCCCTTGACCAGGAACATTCCACAGCTATTTTCCGTATCTTCCAGGAAACGCTCACGAATATCACCAGACATGCCAGCGCCACAAGAGTCAAGGTGAACCTCGCCAAAAAAGGCACTCAGTTAGAGCTCACAATCAAAGACAACGGAAAAGGAATCACCGAAGAGAAGATTTCTGACCCAAAATCGCTGGGACTCATAGGAATCCAAGAACGAGTTCATTTTTTAGGCGGGGATATTGATATCAAAGGAATTTGGAATAAAGGCACTGCGGTTACAGTCTCCATTCCTCTTCCCAAACCAGGAGATATTTAATGGTCAAAATACTCATCGCTGATGATCATCCGGTTGTTCGGAAAGGACTGAGGGAAATCATCGAAGAAACATCCGATATGAAAGTGGCTGATGAAGCGAGCAACGGGCAGGAAGTATTAGAAAAGGTGCTTAAAAAGGATTTCGATGTCGTTCTACTGGACATCTCTATGCCAGGAAGAAGCGGTCTGGATATCCTCAAAGAACTGAAAAGCCAAAGGCCAAAGCTTGCGGTTCTTGTCTTGAGCATTCATCCTGAAGAACAGTATGCTGTGCAGGTACTGAAAGCGGGAGCGGCGGGGTACTTGACAAAAAAAAGCGCCCCTGATGAACTGGTCACTGCGTTGCGAAAAGTATCCACGGGCGGTAAATACGTCTCCTCTTCCCTCGCAGAAAAACTCGCTTCTGCTTTGGAAACAGGAATAGACAAGCCGCCTCATGAGACTCTCTCCGCTAGAGAATACGAAGTGATGCGGAAGATTGCCTCGGGAAAGACTGGTGCTGAGATAGCAAAGGAACTTTTCCTGAGCCCAAAAACAATCAGTACTTACCGAGCTCGAATCCTGGAAAAAACGGGAATGAAGAACAATGCGGAACTGATCCGCTATGCGATAAAAAACCGGCTGGTCGACTAAACCTTCTATATAAGCTGCCAAAATTGGTAGAACTCCAAAACCATACTCAAAAGAATTAAATGCTTTAAATTTTACATGCTTCCGAATCCTCTGCTTTGTCAGACAAATCCCTACAAAAAAAACAGATGAATCCCGATACCATTTCATCCTCTTTTTATATAGCTTTACTATGCCAGAAAACCACGAGTTTAGATGGCTACCAATGTCAGACGTGAATTTTGATTCTAATATAAAATGAAGCAGACTCCTTTTCCCTTCGTTCAGGCCTCTTTTTCCTCCAAATGAATTTCTTTGTCTCATTGGAAAAAGGGGCCTGTCCCCTTATTTTTCCTTGTTAGGGAAAAGAGCATCATTAAATCCAAGGAATCAACATGAAAGTGGTTGTGGTGGATGACTCGGCTCTCTTGAGAGAGAGGCTGGTCTCCATGATATCCGAAGTTCCCGGAATCACAACCATCGGCCAAGCCCAAGACACATCTCAAGCCTTGAGTGCCGTGCAGAAGCTTAATCCGGACGTAGTGATACTGGACATCCGGTTATCTGAGGGGAATGGGATTGAAATTCTTCAGCAAATTAAGAAAAAAAACGCCGCTCCAGTTACAATCATGTTCACCAACTACCCTTATCCCCAATACCGGAAAAAATGTAAAGAAACAGGCGCGGATTTCTTCTTCGACAAATCGACTGAATTCCACAAGATCAATGACGTGTTGAAAAAGATTATTCAGGAATTGGAAGAAAAAGAAAATAAAGACCTAAAAATGAACAAAAAATACAAAATATGATAACCAATTTACCATTATTCATAAAACTCACCACCCAAGGCCAAATCTTTCCTCATAAAGGGGGGCCAAAATGAAAAATAATGAAAAAACCAAAGAACTGCTCATCGCGCAACTCGCAGAATTAGAGAAGCGGAATAAAGAGCTCGAAATCTCAGATATCGCTCGAATGCAAAAAGAGCAGATTCTAAGAGAATCTGAAACAAAATACAGGTTACTCGTCGAATCCTCAACCGACATGCTGTTTACAGTCGATCTCAAAGGCAACTTTCTCTTTTCCAATAAGGCATTCAAGAAAAGTCTAGGCTATTCCAAAAAAGAAATGAAAAAGATCAATGGTTTTGCGTTAGTCCATCCCGAGGACCTAGAAAAAGTGAAAAGGCAGTTTAGCCAGATCGTCAAGGGCAAATCAGTCGACAACATGGAGTACAGGTACAAAAAAAAGAACGGCAAATACATCCACATTCTCAATAATGCTGCCCCTCTTTCTGATTCTGAGGGAAATATTATCGCCGCTATAGGGATTGCTCGAGATATCAGTTACCGCAAAAAAATTGAAGAAGAATTGCAGAAAGCCCATGATGAGCTTGAGCATCGAGTCGCAGTCCGGACTGACGAACTTCTCCAACTCAATGAAAAACTGAATAAGGAAATAATTGAACGCAAACGGATAGAGAAAGCGCTTCGGGAGAGTGAAGAAAAATACCGGGCGATCTTTGAATCTTTCCATGATGTCTACTACCGCACGGATAAGGAAGGTCTAGTCACTATCATCAGTCCGTCAGTTCACACTCACGCCGGATATGACCCGGAAGATATCATCGGCCATCCAGTGACTGATTTTTATCTCAATCCTGAGGACCGAGAAACTTTTATTGAAAAGTTGAAGGAAACCGGAGCTGTGAACGATTATGAACTCAAGCTCAAGGCAAAAGACGGAAGCGTGATCGAGACCTCGATGAGCGCGCATATCATCATCGGAAAAGAGGGAGAGCCGACCGGAGTCGAGGGCGTGCTGCGAGATATCACCGAGCGCAAACAGACGGAAGAGGCACTCAAAGAGAGTGAGGAAAAATACCGGGACCTGGTAGAGAATCTGACCGAAGTCATCTACGCTCTCAAACCAAACGGTGAGATCCTCTACGTCAGTTCCGCCATTAAATCTCTCATCGGTTATACTGCCAAAGAGCTTGAAGGCCGGTCCTATGCCGGAATGGTCCATGAGGACGATTTGCCGAAAGCCTTAATGCGCATTCAGAAGATACTTTCCGGAGCGAGCGTAACCGGTGAGTACCGCATTAGAGCCAAATCCGGCAAAATAAAATGGATTCGCACATCAAGCCGACCTGTTCTCAAGGGAAAAAACGTGGTTGGAATCCAAGGGATACTGTCGGATATCACCGAGAGCAAGGAAGCGGAAAAAGAATTAAGGGAGAGTGAAAAGAAATACAGAGAGCTGATTGAGAAATCACTCCAGGGACTCATCATTATTCAAGATTCCAGTATCGTATTCGCCAACAAAGCTCTAGCAAAAATCACCGGATTCACAGTCAAAGAGCTTTTGTCCCTGAAACCAGAGAGAATGAAAGTTCTCGTTCATCCTGAAGACCAAAGGCGTGTGTGGGGACTCCTCACAGACCGCCTGGCAGGAAAAGCGCTGCCTCCCCACTATGAATGTCGCGCTTTCCGTAAAGATGGCTCAGTCATGTGGATGGAGATATTCGCCAGCCAAATCACTTTCAACGGAAAGCCCGCCATCCAGGGAGCCATCATTGATATCACTGAGCGGAAGCAGGCAGAGGAGACACATCGGGAGAACGAGGAACGCTTTCGAACCATTGTTGAAACCGCTCCAGGAATGCTCATGATTTCTGACGCCCAAGGAAATAACATTTATGTCAGCCCTAACTGTGAAAAACTCACAGGCTATACTCAAAAAGAACTTCAAGGAAAGTTGCGATGGTGGGTTCACAAAGATGATACACCCAAAGCCAGAAAGATCTTCGAGCAAACTTTCCAGAAAGGGAAAGGTGGAAAAGACTTCGAATACAAGGCCGTTAAAAAGAATGGAGACATCTGGCATGCCTCCAGCACATGGAAACCTCTTAAGGATAAAAAAAGCCATCTCCAGGGTGTTGTGATGCAGACTATCGATGTCACCGAGCGTAAAAAAACAGAGGAAGCCCTTCGAGAGAGCGAAGAAAAATACCGCGCAATCTTTGAATCGATCAATGATGTTTATTTCCGGACAAATCGTCATGGAATAGTGACTCTTATCAGTCCCTCTGTTCAGACTCAGGCAGGATGGGCTCCCGAAGATATCATCGGAAAACCAGTTACAGATTTTTACCTCAACGCCGATGACCATGAAAAGACGATGGAGAAATTGAATCAGTCTGGAGTGGTTAACGATTATGAACTCAGACTTCTCGCCAAAGACGGGAGTGCAATCGAAACTTCGGCAAGCGCTAATCTTATGTTTGACAAAAATGGACAGCCAGAGGGGCTGGAAGGAGTCCTGCGCAACATCACTGAACGAAAGCGTGCCGAAGAAGAGCTGCAGGCTAGAGAGGCCTATCTTGACCAGCTCTTTGAAAGTGCTCAAGAGGCCATCGTCATGGCCGATAAGAAGGGCAAGGCACTCCGGATCAATCAAGAATTCACAAAATTATTCGGATACACGCAAGAAGAGACCGTCGGAAAGGTCATGGATGAACTGATTGTCCCCAAGAAGCTCCAGAAGAGCGCGACACTCATCACTGAAAAAGTCGCCAAAGGAGAGAGGACTGCTTTCGAGGCCATCCGCTGCCGCAAGGATGGACGGATGATTGCTGTCTCAGTCCTTGCGTCTCCGATTGTCGTCAGTGGAAAACAGATCGGGACCTACGGCATCTATCGGAATATCACAGAACGGAAAAAAGCCGAGGAGCAGATTAAAGCTTCGCTCAAAGAAAAGGAAATACTCCTCCAGGAGGTTCATCACCGGGTGAAAAACAACATGCAAATCATCTCCAGTCTTCTCAATCTTCAATCCAGACATATAAAGGACCAAGAATCCTTAGGATTATTCCAGAGCAGCCAGAACCGAGTCAAATCCATGGCTCTTATCCATGAACGATTGTATCAATCTAAAGACTTCACACGGATCGATGTGGCTGACTACGTTCAAAACCTGACGAATCATTTATTCATCACATACGGGATCAGCAAGGATGCCGTTAAATTGAAAATTGACATCAAAGACATTTTCCTGGACATTAACACGGCCATCCCTTGCGGTTTGATCATAAACGAGCTTGTCTCAAATTCATTGAAGCATGCGTTCCCGAATGGCAAAAAAGGGGAGATTAAAATCTCCATGCGTCCATTAATCAAAGATGAGATCGAACTGGTTGTCGGCGATACAGGAATCGGCATGCCGGAATATGCAAACCTCAAGAACACAGAGTCTCTTGGTCTGTATCTGGTGAGTATGCTCGCCGAAGACCAACTTCACGGCGAGATCGAGATGGATCAGACACAGGGGACCGCGTTTCGCTTTCGATTAAGAGCAAAAAGATGAACACAGAAGGAACCGAGAGCGGATTTTATTTGACGAGAGCAATAATCAATAACCATGAAGCCAATTTGGAGGCAGACAATCCGCTGGAAGGTGAAATGACTTCGCAGAATAAGGTCTTTCACCTTTAAGAGGAGACTCAAGAACATGAGAGAAAAGATTCTTATCATTGATGACGAAAAAGACTTTACACATTTCGTTAAGGAAAACTTGCAGTTCGTCAGTAATTATACAGTTGTCACCGCATCAAAAGGGAAGAGGGGAATACGGACAGCACAAAAGAAGAATCCAGACCTTATCCTTCTTGATGTGACAATGCCAGGGATAGACGGATTCGAAATCTTAAAAAGATTGAAGAAAAATGAAAAAACCCATCATATTCCCGTAATCCTGTTGATTACAAAAAGTGATGACGAAACCAAACTCAAATCAACGGATACCTACGCGGATGATTTCATCGTCAAACCAGTCGAAACCAAGGCCTTGAGGACAAAAATCAATAAAATTCTTAAATCGAGAAAGTAGTCTTATGTTTTGTTCAATAAAGATTAACAAGATAGTTAAACGCCTTTTTTATTGAGGAAACCATAGTGGATGGAATCGCTAAAATTTTAATCGTTGAGGATGAGCGAATCGTCGGTGAGGATATCAAAGTCAGGCTGAAAAAACTCGGGTATTCGGTTCCATCTATAGCGCATTCGGGAGAGGAGGCGATAGAAAAAGTAAAAGTCCTCAAACCCGATTTGGTGCTGATGGATATTGTTCTTGACGGAGAAATGGATGGTATCCAAGCCGCCTCAATCATAACATCTCTTTACAATATTCCTGTTGTCTACCTCACCGCTCATGCAGACCCAAAAACCTTGGAACGGGCAAAAATTACCGAGCCTTACGGTTATGTCCTTAAACCTTTCAATGACCGAGACCTAAACATTTCAATTGACATTGGACTTCACAAACACAGAATGGAAAAAAAGCTGAGAGAGACTGAGGAAAAACTCCGAAAAATCCTGGAGGATACGATCAAAGCCCTGTCTTCTGTCATTGAATTGAGGGACCCTTACACCGCTGGTCACCAGAGAAGGGTTTCGGATCTGTCCTGTGCCATCGCTGCAGAGATAGGTCTCTCGCCAGAACAGATAAACGGCCTCCGTCTGGCCGGCCTCATCCATGATGTGGGAAAGATTCGCATCCCCGCTGAAATCCTCAGCTGTCCGAATAAGCTCACCGAACACGACTTCAGTTTGATTAAAGCTCATCCCCAAGCAGGTTACGAAATAGTGAAAACAATCAGTTTTCCCTATCCAGTGGCTCGAATCGTTCTTCAACATCACGAAAGAATCGATGGATCCGGCTATCCTGCGGGGTTGAGTAAGGATGAGATTCTTATCGAGGCCAAAATTCTGTCAGTCGCCGATGTTGTAGAGGCCATCGCTTCTCACCGTCCTCACAGAGCGGCACTCGGAATCACTTACGCATTGAACGAAATTTCAAAGAATAGCGGCTTCCTGTTTGATCCCAGTGTAGTCGAAGCCTGCTTAAAACTTTTTAGAGACGAAGGCTTTCAGTTTAATAGCCAATGAAACACTTGTTTGAATGAATACGTAATAATATGTATCTAACATTTTTTAAAGCGGAGAAATGAGACAGCCTAAACATTTTTATCTCTCATATCGACTGCACACAATTGAATGGCCGAGAATGACATGAGGTGAATATAAAATCGCCGGGCGGGACAAGAAATAAACAGCTCGCTGCTTATTTCAATTCCCATTCCTTTCAAATTTAACTCCCCGCCTGGCGATTATTCTCATATAAAAAGAATCATCCACTCCAACAAGAGCTTTTTTTCGACAACTTCCAACTTTGACTATCAGCTTCTTTATCACACTTCCTTTCATCAAAAGATAATCGGCATTAACGGCTAAGGGATTTCAAACTCTGATGGGGGAATGGAGGGATTATCCATAAAAATTCCCGTCTCGCTTCTCAATATATTTAGTCTGTCTTGACCATCAAAAACTTAAAAAAAATCCGCATTCTTTAGGATGAAAAAGCAGCGAAAGCTGTTGCTCTTGATTTTTTCCCGGATTTAAGAAAAATAAGAGAAGAAACCTTAAAGACAAATACAACCCCCAAATGTCTAAAGAACTGAAGATGGGAAATGAATTAACGCTCAAAAAAAGAAAACCGATCATCGCCGCCCTCTTGTCATCTGTGACTCCCGGACTCGGACAGGTGTATAACGGCCAGATGATCAAGGGAATTATCTTTTTTTGTGCGACCAACCTGCTCATCGTCCTCCTCTCGTTTACCGGGCTGCAGTCCTCTTTTTATGGTTTGGCGGCTATCATCATGGTTGCACTCTTTTTCTGGCTGTTCATAGTCCTGGAAGCGCTCTTCGCTGCCATTAAAATCAAGGAAATCAGGCTCAAGCTCTACAACAGGTGGTCGATCTATCTGCTCCTCGTTCTTCTGACTTTCGGAATAGATTATGTTTCTACCGATTTCCTTATTGCAGATGTTCTGGGGATCAAAGGGGGTAAACTTCCGACAAGTTCGATGCTGCCGACTCTACAAAAGGGCGAATACATAATGACCAACCTTAAGTATTACAAGACCAAAAAGGTGAAAAGAAGAGATGTAATCCTGTTCAACTTCACCGAAGATCCATCTAAAGACTTCTTTTATCGAGTGATCGGCCTGGAAGGAGAAAAAATCGAGATTAGGGGGAGGCGAGTATTTATAAATAACCGCCCTATCCAGGAAGATTATAAAATCTTTACAAAAAGCAGAATGGATTCTGAAACCGAAGTCCCCAATTCTCCTGAACTCTTCAGAGATGACTATGGACCAGTGATGGTTCCCTGGGGCACGTGCTTTGTTATGGGAGACAATCGTGATAACAGCTATGACAGCCGGTACCGGGGATTTGTCCCCCTAAAGAACATCAAAGGAAAAGCACTCTACATTTATCTCTCCGGAGATATAACCCGGATTGGAAGGAAGATAATCTAGTCGCAAGACAGACAGGCTTTTAAAATGAAAATGAATCCGAAAAAAAAGAGAAAACCTCAGAAGAAAAAATCATTCTTCCAGACTTTACTCAAGAAAGTAAAAAAAATACTGACCATACTTTTCGCCATGGGAATTGACAAACATCTGGATTATGACCAAGATGAGATAGGCCCAGAAACCAACAAAAAAGAAAAGAAAAAAGTGGATTGAAACAAGAAGAAAAAGCTGGCTGTCTAGGGAAATAAGCAAAAGGGGGTTTATGGTGGGTCAAATCCTGTCCAGCCAGCCAAACAGGATTTTCTAATAATATAGCATAAATCATATAAAATTTGTAGTAATAATAGGATTTTTTTTAAAAAAAATTTGAACATTTAAAAATCTCCGGGCACACATCAGCATAATCCCAAACCTCTCAATAATGTGGAGAAAAAGGGGGGCGCTGGCTGTTTGAGGGGAAAAGAAGCAAAAGGGGTTGACTGTGAATAAACCCTGCCCAGCCAGCGTAACAGGGTCATAAGTTTAGTCGCAAAAGTGATGAAAAAATTGAATAATGTGTTTTTTTCTTTTTTTTTCTATTTTTTGGTAAACTATAACTCAATTCGAAAAGGAGGTTTCAGATGGCAACCTACATCATCCTCAGCCGGATTTCGCCTGAAGCGTTCAGTGATCCCTTTGAATTCAAAAAAATTGCCGAGACAGTGGCTTCACGGATCAAGAAGGAATGTCCTGATGTCGTGTGGAAGGAGAGCTATTCAACAACAGGCCGCTTCGATGTCGTTGATATTGTTGAATCGGAGGATCCGAAACAGATCATGAAAGCGGCCATGATCATCCGGGCCTACGGTCATTCGACCACCGAAACACTGGCCGGAATCCCCTGGGACGATTTCCTCGAAATGATTTAGCCAGCACTCGGTCCCTTTAAGCCTTAGCTGTGATTCGATATTTTTTATCAGCCGAATGAATCCCTCTACGTAAAAAAAGGGAAATGGAGTGCTCCTCCATTTCCCTTTCTGCGCGAAAAAATCTGCTTACACCTTACTCGAACCAGACTTTTATTGAGACATTCTCATCATCATCATTGATCTCGATAAAAACCATCGGGCCGAGCTTCTTCAGCTCTCTGAACAACTTCTTAAGGTCAATGTCGCAATCATGATCTTGGAACTTGACGTGATTATCGTGGGTGCAGGCTAAAACCAATTCCACCACGGATATCGGCAGCGTGACCTTGAGTTTAGTCTTTCCAGTATCGTTATCCGTGATCAGGACTTTGAACCACTGCACTTCCTGTCCGGTCTTGTAATCCGGATTCTTCTTCACCGCCTTCTTGACTTTCTGCAGGTCATCATTGCCATCGGCAAGAAGCAGGCTCGGCAGAACCACAGCCAGCACAAACAGGACTAAAATTATAAGAGCCGCTTTTTTCATCACAAACCTCCTGTATTTTATTCTATCCAGATTTTAATCACTGTTCCTTCTTCTGGATTTTCTATCGTAATGATTCCCCCTTCTCTCATCAGAGTTTTCGTAATTGTATCCAGGTCATACCCTTCCCTTCTCAACTCTGCCTTTTCCTCCTCCGACATCGAGCTAAAGGCAAGATCAGCCAGAGCCCAGGGGATGTTGATCTTCACAGTGAGTTTGCCGTTTTCCCACACTCTGATTTTCAGCAGCCGTGCTCTTCTCTCGGGAATCTCGTCTTCCAGAGCCTTCAACTCATCCGGGTCGATGCGGAGGAGGGCGATCTTGGCTCTGTCTCTGAGGTCATTGTCTCTTTCCTTCTGGATGATCTCTTTGAGGACGGGAACCGCCTTGGCCGCTGTCCTTTTCTCCTCTACCTGGCTCAGCACGATGGCGGCAACATACCTGACCACTCGGTTCGAATGGGTCAGTCTCTCTTCAATTTCTGATAGATACGACCTTCTCCCTTTCTTGTAGAGCTCATAAGCACACTCGATAATATCTGCTTCCGCCTCTTCGGTGAGTTTCTCACTCCGGTCTTTACGCTTGATGTACTCCTGGTAGGCTTTCAAGGCATCCCGCTCTTTACCTCCCTGCTCCTTCAGACACTTGGCTCTGTAGAACATAGCCTGGGAAAACCAAGGACTGTCCGGATATTCATCCATGAGCTGTTCAAACTTTTCCTGGGCTTTCTTCCACTCTTTATCAAAAATCAGTATTTTGGCTTCTTCGAAAAGCTTCTCGTCCGGTTGGGCGTGAGCGTAGGCGTGAAGGAGAAAGAATGCCGCAAGAAGAATCCCGAGGCACAAGACCGATTTTTTTATTTTACATCTCATGTTGTTTCTCCAGTTCTTTCTTTAATAGATTTATCTTCAATAAAACCTGTTTGTCTTCGATCATTCTCTGAAGCTTTTTCACTTCCTCCGCAGAGAGATGGACGCTTATCTGAGTCAGTTCGAAGAAGAGGAATTCAATCTGGTCGCAGATCGCTTTGGCTTTGGCCAACTGGAATCTATCCAACTGCGGATTGATGTATTTTTTCTTGGTGAGCAGGTCTCTGGCCTGTTCGGCCGCATATTCGCTCTGCCAGAAGTCCGCAGACTGTTCAGAAGGTGACTGGACAAAATCCAGGAGCAAGTACTGGCTTCTCTTCAAATAGTCCAATGTATCTCTCCTGGCTTTCTCCAGCTCCACCTTTTCCAGAAAATCCGAGGGAGCATAGAATCCTGCTTCCACAACATCTGTTGGTTGAGGAGCTCTGAGGACCATGAAGGTGACGATCGCACCCAGTACAGCACCGATGAGGAGGCCCGCATAGACTGGTTTCAACCTGGGCTGAAAGAGAAATCCCGAAACTTTCGTCAGCCAGGATTCGCGATAAGAACGAACCTCTTCCCTGAAAACATTTCTTGATATCTGTGACGGGAGAGCCTCCCAATCGACAGTGGCCAGGGCCTCATCTATATCTTCCTGGAAAACATCCGCCGCTTGAGTGACCGCCTTGAACTCTTCGAGTTCTCCGCGGCAGCCGGGACATTTGTCGAGATGAGCGTTAAAAAGCTCCCGCTCGTTTTCCCCCAGCTCTCCATACAGGAAAGCCACCAGGTCTTTTTTTATCCTTTGGCAGTTTATCATAGCTATCCTCCCATATACGGGTTGACTAAGCCTCTTAAATTTTGAACCGCTTTATAATGAAGAGATTTCACTGTTCCCAGAGAAATCCCTAAAACTTCGGCGATTTCTCTGTATTTAAGCTGGTTATAGTGCTTCATCACGAATATCAGTCTCTGTTTCTCCGCCAGTTTCTTGATACACATAGAAAAAATACTTTTTAGGTCTGAGGAGACCTCTGGATTCATTCCGTTTTGAACGGATAGATTCATCTCTTCAATAGGTGTATCGGACTTCAGTTCCCGGTTCTTCCCGTAGTTTTTCCGGTAGTAATCGATGCAAAGGTTCTTGGCGATCTGGAGAAGCCAGTTTTGAAAACTCTCACCCCTTCGGAACATGTTCACTTTTTGATAAAACCTAAGAAAAGTCTCCTGAACGATGTCCAACGCATCATCTCTATTCCGGAAAAAAGAATACGCCAGAACGAAAACTCTTTTCTGGTATAGATTGGTCACGGTCATGAACGCTTCCCTGTCTCCTTCTTTGATTCTTTCGATAAGAGCATAGATATCCTCATGCGGATAGATTTCATTTCCTTCCAGCTTTTTGTTTTTAGCCAATTTTTTTGAGTTCTCTAACGTATTTTCTAATCCAGCCAAATTAAAATCTTCCCGATTGAAACTTCACAGTGTAGAACGAGAAGATTTTTAAAAAGGTTCACTCCTAATTTAATAAATTCGGAGCCGCATCTCAAGAAAAGTGTCGCATCTTAACATTTGACATTTCAGTTAACTGAGTAAATAAAATGGGCTGCATCTTAACATTCGATATCTCTTCTTGTTTATTTGGCTAAGGAGGAAAGTTTCTGGACTTAAAAGAGATTTTGCCATCATTTATTCCTTGAACTTCCCGGTAATAAGGCATTCCTCTGGTTGACTCTCTTCAAAGAAATGTTGAATGTTAAGATGCGACCCCTTATTTACGACCCCTTATTTGCGACGCCTTATTTACTTATTTATAACGGAGCCAGCGAATGATCTCTGCGAATTTCGGGGGCTTGCCATACATCAGTATCCCCACCCGGAAAATCTTTGCGGCAAGCCAGGACATCACAAGGACAGCCAGGATGAGGAGGATTATTGCGCCTCCAACCTGAATGAAGGGAGGGAGCAAGACAGAAACACGGAGCATCATGAGGATCGGAGCGAATAGCGGGAACATCGACAGAAACACGGAGAGCGTACTGTTAGGGCTCCTGATGACAAATACGAGAAGCAGCATAGGAAGTATCAAAAACATGGTGATGGGCATGATGAACTGTTGGGCTTCTTTTTCTGAATTGACCATTGAACCCACTGCAGCCCAGAAAGTGGCATACAGAAAAAATCCAAGGACGAAAAAAACGACGAAGTATATAAATACATATGTCGGGATGCTCACCATGTTGAAATCTGCCCCAGAAGGAATGAACGATTTACTGAACTGGGTCGCCGCCAACCCGAATATCGCCCAGATAGAGAATTGAGTCAGTCCAACAGCCCCGATTCCAAGGATCTTTCCGAGCATGAGTTGAAAGGGTCTTAAAGAGGAGAGGACGACCTCCACAACCCTTGAGCTTTTTTCCTCGATAACGCCCCTCATGATGACAGAGCCGTAGATGAAAATGGCCGCGTAGAGGATGATAGCCAGAAAGTAAGAGATCATGAATGTCCCCATTGTGTCTTTTTCCTCTCCCTTTTTTGTCACTTTTATGGGTGTTAGACTCACACGTTTGATGAACTGGGAAATTTTCTGGGGATCTAGGCCTTCTTTCCTCAGCCTCTTCTCGATGATGACGCTGTTCAAAGCCTCGTTGAGTTCCGATAATTCCTGAATATCTGTTGTGTGCTGCGCGACATACTCCATATCTCTATCTTCAGATTTTTCTTTTTTTGCGGCTGTTTCTGTATCCTCAATCTCCAGAACATCTTCAGGAATCAGGATATAGGCAGAGAGTTCTTCGTTGAGTACTTTTTCGTTCAACTCTTTCTTCAATTCGTCGACGCTGATTCCGGGAAGAAGCTCCGTCTTCTTGAGGACATACCGGCGAAATCCGTCATCAAGCTTGTAGTCCTCCTGACCGAGTTTTCTATCCAGATCCAGAAAGATCTCCTGGCTGAGATCGACCACTCCGATCGTCTCCTGCTCGTCCACAGCCATTGTACTCATGACTACCGGAACAACAATGAAAGCCGCCATCATGACCGGACCCAAGATGGTTCCGATGATAAAGCCCTTGGTCCGGACAATCTGAATATATTCTCTCTTAATGACTGACAGTATCTTCCTCATCTCTGACTCCTTTCCCACCCACTTTATCGATAAATATGGCATTCAACGAGGGTTCCTGGACTTCATACTTGTTGATATTGATTTTCCCCACAAGATTCCGGAGAAGAGCCTGGGGGTCAGACCGTTCTTTGAGCTTGATCTCCATGAATTTTCCGTAATCATCGATTTTCTCCACCTCAGGAAAATCCTGGATAAAACCGGCATCGCCGTCGTAATCCAGGACCACGGTATTCTTCCCGTATTGCTTCTTGATCTGGCTCAGATTTCCTTCCAGGACCATCTCCGCTTTATTGATCAAACAGATGTCATCACAGATCATCTCGACCTGCTCCATGCGGTGAGTGGAAAAGACGATAGTCCTTTCTTTTCCCTTCATCTCCAGCATGATATCCTTCAAAAGCTTAGTGTTTACCGGGTCCAGGCCGCCGAAAGGTTCATCAAGGATAATCAGCTCTGGCTGATGGATAACAGTCACGATAAACTGCAGTTTCTGCTGCATTCCTCTTGAAAGCTCCTCGACTTTTTTAGCCTTCCATTCCATCAAGTCGAATCTCTCCAGCCAGAAATCAATCTCCTTCCGGGCTAGATTGCCTCTCAGGCCTTTCAGTTCAGCCAGGAACAAGAGGAGTTCGCCCACTTTCATCTTGGGATAAAGCCCCCTGTCCTCAGGAAGGTACCCTATCCGCTCTTTCATTTCGTCGTCCATCCTCTGATCGAGGATTTTGATCGAGCCCTCATCGGGGATGATGATGTTCATCACCATTCGGATAGTCGTTGTTTTTCCCGCTCCATTGGGACCCAGAAGGCCGTAGATCTTTCCCTCCTGAATCTTGAACGATAGTTTTTTGACCGCATAAAAATCACCAAATTTCTTTGTGATGTTTTCGATCTCCAGCGCATTCATGTCATTTTCCTTTATTCGGTGGGATTATTCTTCTGAATCGCGTCACACATTAAACTCATCAGAAAAAAATCATAAGCAGAGTGAATCACTCTCATACGCTCTCTAAATATAACCTATATTCATGATAAATCATAACTTTCTTTCGATGAATTACGTAGTTTATATATCCTGAGTTGCTCGTAATATTTAGTGTCGGCATATTTTATGAATAATCCAGGATAGCTAATATACGACTATAATTTAGTACGGTTTTCTGCTATATTTTATTCGCATTTAGAATCGAGAACATTTCCTCATAGAAAAGGAGAAAAAATGAAAAGAGGAAAATACATACTGATCATTATTTTGATATTCATCGTTCTGGGTTTGGCGGCTGTCGTCTCGCTCTTTTTCTACGAGCTTGGAAAACCTCCCACTGTCAGAACTCGCTCGTACCTGGAACTCAGTTTGTCAGGACCGATTCAAGAGAGAGCGGTTCCGGATTTTATGATGACCATGTTTGCAGGAATACAACCTCTCTCGATGCACGACATCTGGACAAACATCCAGAAAGCTAAGGTGGACAGCCGGATAAAATCTCTCGTCCTGCAGATCGGTTACCTTCAATGTGACTGGGCTAAAACGAACGAAATAAGGGAGGCCATCCTAGACTTTCGAAAAACAGGAAAAAAAGCCTACGTCTACATAGAAGAAGCGCCTGAGTTTGACAAGGAATATTATCTGGCTACAGCCTGTGACCGGATCATCCTCCATCCTATGGGCTTTATGGGCATTAACGGCATCGGAGGATACATCCCCTTCTTCAAAAGAACTCTGGATAAACTTGGAATTGAAGTGGAAATCGAACATGTCGAAGAGTACAAGACAGCCTACAACATGTTCACAGAGGAGGGATTCACTCCGGCTCATCGAGAAATGACGGAATCTCTCTATAATGACCTTTACTCCCACTATGTCAAAGGGATAGCCGAAGCCAGAGGAAAGACCGAAGAAGAAATCAAAGAACTGATTGACCGCGGGACCTTCCATGGAGAACAGGCATTAGAAGCGGGGCTGGTGGATAATCTTCTGTACTGGGATGAATTCGAAGACATCCTTCAGGATAAAGGAAGAAAATTGTACAAAATCACTCACCAGCAGTATGCAAAAATCAAGCCGAGTTCTCTGGGTTTATTCAGAGGAAAAAAGATTGCCCTCATCTACGGGATTGGGCCTATCCACACAGGGGAGGGCGCTTATCAAACCATGGGTGGCTCAACAACCGCCCGCGCCCTCAGAAGAGTCAGAAAAGACAAATCTATCGCAGCGGTTGTCTTCCGAGTCGACAGCCCGGGTGGCTCGGCGGTGGGATCAGACGTGATCTGGAGAGAAGTTTATCTGACAAAAAAGGAAAAACCAATCGTCGTCTCTATGTCAGATATGGCAGGCTCGGGGGGGTACTGGGTATCCATGGCGGCCGATAAAATCGTCGCCCAGCCTCAGTCACTCACCGGCTCTATCGGGGTGATCTCGGGAAAATTCAACATGGCCCGCTTCTACGAAAAATTGGGCGTCACATCGGAAAAAATCGTTTACGGAGAAAGAGCTGATATTTACTCGACTCACAGAGGTTTCACTTCTGAAGAAAGAGAACTGCTTAAAAAAGAGATACTATGGATTTATGACCAATTCCTCGACAAAGTCGCAGAGGGAAGGAATATGAGCAAGGAGGAAGTCGATAGAATCGGGAAAGGCCGAGTCTGGACAGGAAGCCAGGCCAAAGAACATGGCCTGGTGGATGAGCTAGGGGGATTATCGCGAGCGATTGAGCTGGCGAAGGAACTCGCAGGCATTCCGGCTGAGGAAGGCGTCGGGCTTGTTATCTGGCCAAAAAAAATCTCCCTCTGGGAAGTTCTCATGGGAAGGTGGTTCTCATCCACAAAAACCGGTCTTCATCCGGAACTGGAAAAAATACTTTCCGTGTTTCAACTGCTGGGAGGCGAGAAAAATCTGGCGCTCATGCCTTTCTGGTTCACCGTCGATTAAAAAGAGAAGGGTTGCCGCGCTTCGCTCGCGATGACATCCATTCAATCGACATAATACAAGAAAATTGGGGACTGAAGAAAATTGGGGACTGTCCCCAATTTATTCTGTCCCCAATTTTTTCGTTCCGCTCCTCGCCATGACATTTATTTCAATAGGCATAGGATGAGGGGCAAATCATCCGGAAATCACAAAAGCTGCAGTTGTGCCAATCGGGACGGGCAGTGAAATCCCGAGCCCGAATACCCGTTTCCGCTTCCTTGATCTTTTCCACAGCCTTATCCAGCTTCTTTCCTTCTTTGGATGCATGTCCGATAATATCTGACTCTAAAAAATGGAGCTGTGTTTCAACAAGATGAGACTCCTGTGTTTTGAGGAAAGAGAGAGCATACAAATCCATCTGGAGGCTGTCCATCGTTCTTTTATCCGCTTCTTTCTGTCCTTTTATCTCAGTGGCTTTATAATCGACGATAATTGCACCTGCCTCGGAGAGGTCGATTCTGTCCCAGCGGCCGATAAACTTCACATCATCCATCTGCCACTTGAAACTCTTCTCAAGGAAATGGGGGAGCTGTCCGGAATCCTCCTCTCTGCGGTGGAACCGGCGCAACGCTTTCCTTCCTGCTTTCTTCCTCATCTCTTCATGTTCCCGGCTGAGAAATCCTTCGTTGATCCAACGTTCTTCATAGGCATCCAGCAATTTTTCCAATGACAGCTTTTTTCCAGACATCTTGCTGTGCAGGTAGAAATGAATCGTGTTGTGAAGAACTCGACCGAATACAAGGTTATGATGAGGAAGAACAGGAATGCGCATGATATGCCTGTATTTGTACCGGAGAGGACAAGTCAAATAATCATCCACCTGGAAATAGCTTAGCGTCAGGACACCTTCGACTTTTTCCTCAGATACAACCTTGGGCGGCGGAGCCGAGTCCGCATACCTTTGAATCTCTTCCAAGGGAGAAGTCTGAAGAACCTCATCACTCATTTTGGAAAGGTCAAAGACCTCGAGTACAAAAGGGCTGACTTTTTTTAATCGCTTTAAACCATAATCCCTGGCCCATGTCAAATAAAGGAACTTCTTGGCTCGTGTCATTCCAACATAAAAGAGTCTTCTTTCCTCTTGGAGGTAAATCTTCTCTTTCTGCTCAAATCCGTAGGCGGCTCCCTTGGGAACCTTGTCCTTCAGTATTCTATCGGGAATGGGAATCTTTTCTTTTCTCTCTCTTCCTGGAAACCTGTCACTGATCAAGCTGACCATAAAGACAACGGCAAACTCGAGTCCTTTGGCTTTATGGACCGTGAGCACATTGACGGCATCCTCCTCTAATTCGGCTTCGGCAGTCGCAGGATTATCCCCCACCTGCTGGAGAAGGTCGAGATGTCTGGCAAAAGAATAGATGGAGTCATCTTCGGTCAGCTCGGAGAAATTTTTCACCTTGTCAAAAAATATCCGGATATTCTTTATTCTCAGTTCAGTCTCAGGATTCATTCCTTCAACCAGAGTCTTCAGATAGCCGCTCCGCTCGATAAAGGAATAGATCACTCTTCCGGCATTCTCAGAGCTCGAGAGTTTCACGAAATAAAGTAAATCCTCAAATATTTTCTTGATTTTGGCTTTGGTCGAATTTGAGATTTCAACTGGGCTCAGCCCCTCATATATTTTTTTGAAAACTTTATGGAGAGGAAGATTCTTTTTATGCGCATGGTTAGAGATAACCGTCAGATCATACGGATCTGCCCTGTAGATTTCCGACAATGCCAGATAAATGAGACTTTTACTGTCTTCAAAATCGGTCAGTGACTTAATGAAGGAGATAAGGATCTTCACTTCTTCCTGGGAGTACAATCCCCGGCTTCCAGAAAAACGGAAGGGAATCTCTTTCATGTTCAAAGCCCGAAGGAACGCGTCAGCATCGGCATTCCTCCTGACCAGTATGGCGATATCTCCATACTTAAGCCCTTCCTTTATCCTCTCTCTGATGATGCGGGCGACCTCATCTGCTTCCTGGGATAGAGTGTCGAATGGAAGCCTGTAGATGCATTTTCCATCGCTCTGTATTGTGGATTCGAGTTTCTTATCGATCTCTTCTTCGAACTCCAGACGGTCAGGGTTGTTTTTCCTGATTAACTGGCTAGCAGAATCGAGGATGTCTTGAGTGGAGCGGTAGTTTATGTTGAGAACCACTTTCTTATAATCCGGATAAATCTTACGAAAATTGCGAATGTTACTTAATGACGCTCCTCTAAAACGAAAAATGCTCTGGTCGTCGTCTCCACAGACAGTCAGGTTTTTGTGCCTGGCTGCCAGGAGTTTTAGGAGCTCGAACTGGATGTAGTTTGTATCCTGGAATTCATCGACAAGAATGTATTTGAATTTCTCTTGAAATTCCTTCAGAATTGACGGCCTTTTCCGGAAAAGCTCAACCACCAGCAAAACCTGGTCTTCGAAATCAATCTTTCCTTCCTTCTTCAACAATTCCTGATAGCCTTCGTATACCCAGGAGACTTCCAGATGCTTTTGGGCTTCCTCTTTCTCCGCTTTGTTCGAGGCTTTCTTGACAAGCTCCCGAGAATATTTCAGGTACTCCTCAGGTTTGATGTCTTCCTGTTTCAGCCTCTTGATGGCATTCAGGAGTTCATGGATGTGTTTGGTCGGATAACTGAGGGGGCGGTAATATTTCAAAGGGAATTCAAAGAGATGTTCTCTGAAAAAAATGGCCTGTTCCACATCATCCAGAAGCTTAAAATCAGGAGAATAACCCAATTCAATTCCGTAATCTCTCAGAACCCTCTCCCCGAATGAATTGAATGTACTGATCTCGACAAAAGAATAGCTGTACGGAATCAGGAGGTCCACTCTCTCCTCCATCTCATTCGCGGCTTTCTCAGTAAATGTGACCGCAAGGATTTCTTCCGGCTTGGCAAGCTTGGAGGCAATGAGATAGGCGATCCGGTGCGTGATGACTTTTGTTTTTCCCGTTCCTGCCCCAGCGATGATGAGAAGCGGACCCGATCCATGGTTCACAGCTTCTTTCTGGACAGAGTTCAGGGGTTCCAGCAAATGATGCAAGCTTTCATCTTGGAGTGACCGGGACATGCTCTGAACGAAATGAAAAACGTTCTATTTTTTTTTATCGACGATGACGATTTCATCCGGCTTCTGCAGCCACAGCTTCTCTCGAGCTTTTTTCTCCACTGCTTTCGGATTGGTTCTCAACTCCTCAATCTCCCTCTCCAGTTTCCTTTGTTTCTCTTCGAGACGTTCCACTTCTTGCAGCAAACCTCTCTGGATTTTTTGAGCTCGATAAATCTCGATGAGTCCCTTCTTCCCAAAAAAAGAAGCAAGGAGCAGGACCACAAAGAAAGACACCAAAGCAATAATGATAATTTTCTTCCGAAAAGACAAACTAGTTTTTTCTCTCTTCTCTCTCAAGAAACCAACTCCATTCCTAAACCAAGGAATCTCTCGACTTCATCCTCTGTGCCAGATTCTGCATAGTATCGCAAGAGAGGTTCTGTTCCTGATAACCGAATAAGAAGCCAATCATCATCAGAAAAATCCAATTTAATCCCATCGATCGTTTCGATATTCAAGACCTTCCTATCTCCAAGCTTTTTGGGAGGATCCTTAATGATCTTTCTCACTTTTTTCTCACTATCCGCAGTCAAGGGAATGCTTTTACGCCTTCCCACCCTTCTTCCGTATTTTCGGAACAAATCATCAACCAGTTCCGAGAGAGTTTTCCCGTATGAGGCCATCATTTCCGCGACAAGAAGACCGGCGAATATCCCATCTTTCTCGGGAAGATGGTCTTTTATAGCAATACAAGCGCTTTCTTCTCCTCCAAAAATAATTTTTTTCTTTAAAAAAAGGTCAGCCAGGTATTTGAAACCTACGGGGGTTTTATACAGAGGAAAATCGTATTTCCTGGCTATGCGGTCAATAAGATGAGTCGTTGCCACTGAACGGGCCACGCCTCCCTTCCAATTCTTTGCTGTTACAAGATAATCCAGCAATAATGAGATTATCAAATTCTGAATGATGAAATTTCCTTTCTCATCCACGACCCCAAAGCGGTCACCGTCAGCGTCGGTCGCTATCCCAAGATGACACTCCTTATCCTTGACGAGAGTCTTGAGTTCCTCAAGATTTTCTTCAGAACAAGAGGGTGTGATTCCTCCAAAATAGGGATCGATAAATCCATGGATTTCTTCGACTGGAACGTGATTTTCTTCCAGAATCTCATCCAAGTATTCTCGGCTAGCTCCATAGAGCAGGTCCACTGCGATTTTAATTTTTGACTTCCGTATCAGCTCAAAATCAATCTTATCCTGAATAAACGCCAGATAATCATCCTGAAGGTCTATTTTCTCCACAAACTCAGTCCGGGGATAATAAGGACAGACTGGATGCTCATTTTCAAGGGCTTTGATCTCTTCTTCGATTTTATCTGTCTCTTCCGGCATCGCAGGCGCACCGGTCTCAGTGTTGTACTTGAGACCGTTGTACTCAGGAGGATTGAACGAAGCCGTGAAGTTGATTCCTCCTTGAGCCTTTCTCTTGATCACCTGGTAAGCCAGAGCCTGAGAGGGGGCATCCCTGTCTGCCAGAAACACATGAATCTGGTTGTGAGAGAAAACCTTTGACGCTTCAAAGGCATATCTCTCTGAGAGAAACCGGGTGTCATAATCCACTACGACTGATATTTTCTTACCTGGGAACTTCTTCTTCAGGTTATTGGCTATTGCCTGGATAACTGTCCTGACATTCTGGAAAGTGAATTCTTCCCCCATCACGGCTCGCCATCCCGAAGTGCCGAATGTAATCATCTTTTTTTCAAAATTATCACAAGAACAGAGGAAAAGCAACCGCCAAAAAGGAGTCTGTTGTACGCGCTCAGTAATTAGGTAACACTTTTCGGATGTCATTGCGAACGGAGTGAAACAAGCCCATAGTGTTGTCATTGCGAGGAACAAAGTGACGTGGCAACCTCAGGTTTTTGTCATTGCGAGGAACAAAGTGACGTGGCAATCTCATAAAAATAAGTTTCATCAATACTTTAAAGAGATTACTACGCTTCGCTCGTAATGACAAAAACCTGAGATTGCCACGCTTCGCTCGCCATGACACTTTTGCCTTCTATATCATTGCCAAAAGAGTTAACTAATTTCTGAGCATAAAGAGCAGGTTACTTTTTCAGTATAAATGGGATCAGACTCCTTTTATAAAGAGGACAGTCCCTTTCCTTCTTTGTTTAAGGACTGAAAGGGACAGTCCCAGAAAAAGCAGCCTGACACTTTCATGAAAAATGTAAAATGTTGAGACGCGACCCCTTCTTGTTGTATCGTAATACCGATGTCTGTCATGCAAAATCGCTCTCTGGCGGGAATATTCCTCATCTCCTCAGCCACCCTCTGTCTGGAACTATCTCTGACAAGGTATTTTTCTATCTCCCAACAGTACCATTTTGCCTTTTTGGTGGTCAGCATTGCTTTTATGGGATATGGAGCCAGCGGGTCGTTTCTAGCCCTTCTGAGGATTCGCGATTCGATTGACCGCGACAAATTCCTCTCCTACAGCTCGCTTCTCTTTTCTCTGACCATACTCGCAAGCTTCTTTCTCTGCAATCTCCTGCCTTTTGACTTCATCAAGCTCTCCTGGGATAAGGGTCAAATCCCTCTCATCATTCTCTACTACTTCCTCCTCAGCATTCCTTTCTTTTTCGCTGGCCTCACAATATCATTCGCCATTACCAGCGCATCAAGCCTCGTAAACAAGATATATTTTTCAGACCTTTTAGGAGCAGGAACCGGAACACTCTGCGTACTTGTCGTCTTTTTGCCCAAGGGAGATCGGGGAGTCATCCTCTTCATTTCATTCCTGGCTCTTCTCTCTTCTCTTCTTTTCAGCACCAGGAGGTCAACGCGTTTTAAGCTTCTTTTGGCGAGTCTCATGGCCGGAGAAATCGCTCTTTTTCTGATCGCTCCTTCCTGGCTCAGTTTTAGAATCTCTCCCTACAAAGCTCTGCCGGTTGCCTTAAAATTTCCCCAGGCAAAACACCTTTTCACAAAATGGAATGCTGTCTCACGCGTCGATATCCTGGAGTCCACCGCACTCAGATATGCCCCTGGATTGAGTCTCCTGTATGATAAAAACCTCCCGCCTCAATTCGGACTATCCATAGATGGAGATGAACTATCTGCAATCACTCCCATGAGGAACAGACAAGACTCCTCCCTTGAATTCCTTTCTTTTCTTCCTTCATCCCTGGCTTATTCCTATGTGGAACGCCCGCGTACTCTCCTCATTGAGCCAAAGGGAGGACTGGATGTCCTTTCTGCTCTTTACTTTAACGCGGATCAGATTAAGGTCATTGAGAGAAATCCGCTGACGTTAAAGCTCCTCCGCAAGGAATTAGCCGAGCCATCCGGAAACCTCTATCTGCAACAGAATATTCAGTGTATATCTGCCAACAGCCGTTCAGCCTTGAAACAGGAAAAGGGCACATACGATCTAATCGTTTTTTCATTAACAGATGTGTTCGGCGCTTCAGGAACAGGCCTGCATGGATTCAGCGAAAATTATATTTACACAGTCGAATCATTCGATCATATCTTGAATCGGTTATCTTCGAACGGGCTCATCAGTATGACCCTCTACCTCCTCCCGCCTCCGAGGCAGGAGATTAAACTTCTTGCCACATGGATTGAGGCAATGGAAGAGAGCGGCTTGGACCCAGCCATGCATTTGATTGCCCTCAGAACCTGGGGAACCATCAGCTTCTTCATCAAAAAAAGCCCTTTCACCCCACAAGAAGTCCAGAAATTGAAGGATTTCTCAGCCAGATGCCTTTTTGACATTGTCTACTACCCAGGAATAAAATCAGACGAAGTCAACCTCCACAACATCCTGGACAACCCCCTCTACTACAACCTCACGCTTCAGCTTCTCTCTCCTCCTGAAAGAGAGAAGCTTTACAGACAATATCTCTTTCAAATCAAGCCGGCAACGGATAACCGTCCCTTTTTCTCCAATTTTTTCAAGTTGACCAGGCTGAAAGACACTTATCGGATCATTGGCCAGAAATGGCTCCCTTTTCTCCAAGGTGAATTTCTGGTATTCCTTCTCCTCATCCAATCCATCATCATCGCTTTCATCCTGATACTTCTGCCACTTCTTGTTGACCGCAGGCGGGGAAAAAGAAAAAAGGGTGTATCCGTGAAAATCTTATTCTACTTCGGTTCAATCGGAATGGCGTTCATGTTTGTGGAGATAATTTTTATCCAGCAATTCATCCTCTTCCTGGGGCATCCGCTCTATTCAACTTCAGTCATAATCTTTTCTTTGCTTTTCGCTTCCGGTATAGGGAGTTTTTTTTCAAAAAGAATCCTTGGACAAGACCTGAGAAAAAACCTGCGGAAAAGCCTTCTCATCTGTGCAGGACTTGTTGTTCTCTATCTCCTTTTCTTGCCTCTCTTTTATGATGCCTTCATTCACCTCAGTCTACCCTTAAAAATGGGGCTGACAATTTTGACTGTGTTTCCCCTCGGCTTCCTGATGGGATTTCCTTTCCCTTCAGGAATCCGGCTTCTCGCCGAGCAGGAGGGAAGGCTTGTTCCATGGGCCTGGGCAACCAATGCTTTCTCTTCAGTCGTCAATTCAATTTCCGCACTGATGATCGCCTTCTGGGCCGGTTACAGCCTTGTGCTCATCCTGGCTTCCGGTGGGTACCTAATGGCTCTCCTTTTTGCGCATTTCTCCGACCATAGGCACAAACCGAACGTCTAATATGTTCCTCGTCTTAGGCTTGCCCTTAGTTTTGGTCACCAGGGTAAGAGACTGAAAATAAAGGGTGCTCCCCAGGGGAATGATGAGCCGGCCTCCCTCCTTCAGCTGTTTGAGCAGAGGCGGAGGAATATGATTGGCTGCGCAGGTGACAATAATAGCGTCAAAAGTGGCATGCTCCTCCCAACCAAAATAGCCGTCACCCCATTTGACACGAACTTGGTCATACTTCAGCGTCTTCAAAGTCTCCCCTGCCTTTTTCGCCAGTTTCTCCCTTATCTCAATCGAGTACACTTCATCTGTCAAGTGAGCCAGAACAGCGGCCTGATAGCCTGAACCTGTGCCAATCTCCAGCACTTTTTGTCCTTTTTTCAGCTTGAGGCTTTGAGTCATCAAAGCAACGATATATGGTTGGGAAATCGTCTGGCCCTCATCTATCTCAAGAGGGTAGTCATTGTAGGCATAACTGCGAAGGCCAGGCCTGACAAAAAGATGACGGGGGGCCTTCCTCATTGCATCCAGGACTTCTTTATCCGTTATGTTTCGCCCCTGGAGCTGCCTCTCGACCATCAACTCTCTCTTTTTGGAATAGACATCCTCCTCTTGACAAATAGAAAGAAAAGGGACAGAAAAAACGACTGCCATCCCGATTATGCTTTTGATAAATAGATTTTTATTCATGACATTCTCCTGTGGGGTCAGACTTTATCAAGACTGTAAGATACGGGGCTCAATTCCAGCCACCTGACATCGACGTTGACAAGGCTTGACCCCGGTGTTTTCTATTTTATCCCTATTCTCAATAAAAAAAAAGAGGGTCAGGGCTTGAGCCGAGAAAATGGGATCAGGTTTTGTCAGTCTTTGAGCCAGTCAAACTAAGATCAAGCTTATATTCATGGATCCAGATAAGGCCTTGCCTCAAAAAAAATAGAGCCCCAGCCAAAATCCCAAAAAATCGACATCAAAAAATCGACGTAAGTCCTTGAAAAAACACATCATCGATGTTGATGAGGCCCTTAACCCCTAGGGGTGAGAAAATCCAATCAAAATTCACCCTATGATATCCTCCCCTCTGGGGATTGACCTCAGAGGCAATCTTTGTAAACTTATGAGAATAGTCAAAAATTTAATGAATATTTTTAAAAATGAGGGAGGATTGGCATGAAGAGAAAATTTGAGATGCCAATCCGTTATTAATTTTAGGAAGAATAAAGTGACCAAAATTGTCTAAAATGACCACAAAAAATGTACAAAAATTGGCACTCCAGCAACAAAAAATTTCGTGATTTTTTGATTTGACAAAGGATAATTTTTTTGATAATAGTAACTTAACGAAAATGAGCGAAACAAATCACCAGCCAAAAATGCGCAAAGCTGTGTATCCAGGTTCTTTTGATCCCATCACAAACGGACACGTGGATATTATTAAAAGAGGCTTAAAAATTTTCGATAGAATTCTCGTGGCCGTACTGGAAAATCCAAAGAAAAAACCCCTTTTTTCCGCTGAAGAAAGAGTGAGCATGATCAAGGAGATTTTTGCTGACCAAAAAAACACCGAAGCTAAAGCCTTTCACGGCTTACTCGTCGAATTCGCAAAAAAAAACGACGCCAAGGTCGTTATCAGGGGGCTAAGGGCTATCTCAGACTTTGAGTACGAATTTCAAATGGCTCTGATGAACATGAAGCTCGACCCGGAAATCGAAACATTTTTCATGATGCCCAATCTCAGCTATTCTTTCCTCAGCTCCAAAATGGTGAAGGAGATCTTCATGCTGGGTGGATGCCTCAAGGATTTGGTGCCAGATCAGGTCGAAAAAAAACTCAGGGAAAAATTTAAAAATAAGCACCCAAGCTTAAATCTATGAACACAAGGGAGAAAGAAGAATGTTTGGTTTGGGCAAAGAAAAAGCCATAGTCGGGCTGGACATCGGCTCATACGCCGTAAAAGCTGTCGAGTTTAAATCAAAGAAAAAAGGCGGAGAAGAAAT
>CAYFVQ010000023.1:0-3678 GCA_964346585.1 uncultured Eubacteriales bacterium
TTTGACTTTTTCATACACTCTGTTCCATTTATTCTTGTTTTTCGGTTCATAAGTCTTCAAGGGAAAAGAGCGAGATACTACTTTCCGGCCTTCTTCAATCCCATTCACAATTTTCTTCGCTATCGCCTGCACGATGATATTCCCTACTGCAGTGGCCTCCGCGGGCCCAGCGATCACTCGCAGGCCTGTGGCATCAGCGCTGAACTGGTTAAGCAATTCATTCTGTGAGCCCCCTCCGACGACATGAATCACTTCAACGGGCTGGGGGCACATGGCGTTGATCCTATCGATCAGAAACCGATACTTCAAAGCCAAGCTTTCATAAATACAACGAACAAATTCACCTTTATTTCCCGGGATTGGCTGCTGAGTCTTCATACAGAATTCAGTAATAGCTTCAGGCATATCCGCCGGATTCAAGAATATTTGGTCATCAGGATCGATAATAGACCTGAAATCCAGAGAGTCCAACGCCATACCGGCCAGCTCATCATAGCCACAAGATTCCCCTTTTTTCTCCCAATCTTTCAAACATCTCTGGAGCAGCCATAATCCCATGGTATTGCGCAGAAATCGTATTTTCTTGTCCACACCGCCTTCATTGGTAAAATTATTCTTCAATGATTTCTCATTTATAATCGGCTCATCCACTTCGACACCAAGGAGAGACCATGTTCCTGAGCTCAAGTAGGCCCAATTAGCTGTTTGAGCGGGAACTGCCGCCACGGCGCTCGCCGTATCATGACAAGCCGGGGCGATCACATCCATCGGTGAAATGTCTGTTTCCCTGGAGATTTCAGGCAGGAGCTGACCGATTGATGTCCCTGGCCGTATAATCGGAGCTATGATGTGAACGGGTAGATCGAGTTTCTCGAACATTCCTGGCTCCCAATCTCTTTTTTGGGCATTCAAAAGTTGAGAAGTCGAAGCGATGGTGTATTCTGAAAGCTTTTGTCCTGTTAAAAAGAAATTAAACAGATCAGGCATGAACAAAAGAGTCTGGACTTTATCCAGCAAGGGGCTTTTTGACTCGACAACACTCAAGAGCTGGAAAACCGAGTTAAACTGCATAAACTGGATTCCTGTGCAGGCATACATTTCTTTTCTTGGGATGAGTTGAAAAGCTCTGTCCATCATTCCTTCAGTTCTTTGGTCACGGTAGGCATACGGATTCTCCAGGACTTGATCATCTTTTCCGATCAAACCGAAATCCACGCCCCACGTATCCACACCCAGACCGAGCAATTCTCCATGGCCTTTTTGGGCAGCGCTCTTCAATCCTTTTTTCAACTCGTCAAAGAGATAGGAAAGGTCCCAATGAATATGGCCAGATACATGTAGTTGCTTATTCGGGAAACGGTGGATTTCTTCCAGGCTAATCTTCTTCCCATCGAGTATCCCCAGGATAGATCTTCCGCTTTCAGCTCCGAAATCAAAAGCTAAAAATTTGGCTGGACGCATGCTATTTTTGCTCTGAATCCGGAAAAACTATAATCCGGATTTCTTTTTTTAGTGCCTTATGTAGGACTTTTTATTTTGAATCGAATTATTCTCGTTTTTCACATCCGGGATTCGAACGCGGGTCGCTTCATGGATCTCCCCCATTCCTCGGGTGTATGGTCTCAGAGTATAGCTGAAGTTGAAGGACTCCGGGTAAACGGAATACTTATCAATCACACCGGGTCCACAGCTTCCGTTTCCCAATCCATACTGCCATGAATCCAGGCAGAGGATGATGTCTTCTATGGGCATCAGCTCATGGATATGATCCGCTTTGTCCAGGTCCTCAGCTGTATAGTGTAAAGCCGTCATCGCTATCTTATCCTTTGCCACCACGAGAATCCCTGCTCCGGATTTATCCGTGAGGGCTGCCCAGCGGACACCTTCTTTATTCCCTGTCTCCTGAGGCCTCACGTACGGGACATACTGATCAGCCACTTTACCTTGATGAAATCCGATAAACACGCCGTTTTTTCTGTCCGGATAGCTTTCCTGGGGTCCGTATCCATACCAGCTGAAGTTATCGAAATCTCCTTTCACTCTCATCTTTACGCCGAGCCGGGGCAAAACCGGCAGTTCTCCAATGAGAGTGATTTCATTGTCGACCTGAATACAGCCATTCCCAAAGACTGTATATATGCAACCATGTTCAAACCCGCTGTCCTCTGTGCCTTTATCACTCGTGATAATCGAGACGCGCATCACTCCGGGGCTGATTGTCTCAATCGTGAAATCCAAAACTTTCCGCGTCAGATTATGGAGCCCGGCCCCAACCCATCGACGCGAAAGGCGCCGGTTGTTGTCCGTGGGAGCGCGGAAGGTATTCAAGACAGGGCCGTTGATACCATCCGGTGCCTTCTCAATAATGATTTTGTCTTTATAAACCAGCGCAGCCACTGCTCCTGTTTTGGTGCCGAATGAAATGCTGAAATCCTTTCCATTTATTGTCAAAAGATCATCAGAGGGCACCATTTTTAATTCCGAAAGGTTAGATAGATCCATCTCAGGCTTGGGCGGAACGTCATAAGGCATCTTCAATTGCTCCCAGGCCACGACATGAGCTTCTTTTGCCCAGGGTGTGTCCTCTTTCAAGAAGAAGGAGACTCTCAACCAGTAATCAGCGCCGGGCACAAGCTCCGGTGGCTCGATTGGCAGCATGAAAACTTTGCTTCCACCAGGAGCCACATCCAGAGCCTCAATGCTCCCTCGCTGGATGGCTCTCCCATCTTCGTACAGTGTCCAATCCGCTTCGAACTCATTGAGGTTCGTGAAAAAATATTTATTCTGGACCCGTATCTTCCCTTGAGAAAGGTCTTCTTCCTCGGCATCAACAGATTGATAAACCTTCTTGACTTCCCACAGCTTGGGTGGAATCTCACGGTCAGGGAAAACCAAACCGTTGATGCAGAAATTTCCATCATTGGGATCATCTCCAAAATCTCCGCCATAAGCCCAGTATTCCCTGCCGTCTTCCGTGGTTTGGCGCAGTCCCTGGTCTACCCAATCCCAGATGCTTCCCCCTTGAAGATGCTTGTATTCCTCGATGGCATCCCAGTATTCCTGCAGATTGCCGACTGCGTTTCCCATCGCGTGAGCATACTCACACAGAATCAAAGGACGGTCCTGTTTCTCCTGGGCATATTTCACAATCGAGTCAATCCGGGAGTACATGGGGCAGACAATATCCGTATGAGGACGTGTTCCGGCCCGTTCATAATGCACCGGTCTTGACGGATCGCGGCGGTGGATCCACTCGCTGGCTGCCTCAAAAGTCGTTCCATCTCCCGCTTCATTCCCCATAGACCAGATAATTATTGAGGGATGGTTTTTGTCTCGCTCGACCATGCGGATAATCCGGTCCATGTGAGCTCTTTTCCACTCAGGTTTATTCGCCAGAGTGTTCTCAGGTCTGTAACCGATCCCGTGAGATTCGATGTTGGCCTCATCAATCACATAGAGACCATACAGGTCACAGAGCTCATACCATCTGGGATCGTCGGGATAATGGGCTGTCCGCACAGTATTGATGTTGAACTGTTTCATCAAGTAAATATCTTTGACCATCGATTCCAGAGAAACAGTATGCCCAGTATCCGGATCATGCTCGTGGCGGTTCACTCCTTTGACTAGAATCGGAGCTCCGTTGAGAAGAAGCTGCCCATCTTTGATCTCCACTTT
>CAYFVQ010000024.1:0-2589 GCA_964346585.1 uncultured Eubacteriales bacterium
ATGAGCTGTTTCCGGTTGGCCCCGACAACCTTCCGCAGGCCGATTTCTCTTCCCCGGTCTATGGCCCGAGCTGTAGCCAGGTTGATGTAGTTCATGCTGACAAGTAGTAAAAACAAGAATCCCATCCCGAGGAAGATTGTGTAGGCCATGAAGTTGGCCCTGTCGTATTTCTGGATGTGAGGAGCGAAATAATAGATTTGCCGGATCGGCATAAAATAAATTGTGCGGGGCGATCGCAAGTCGGCCCGATCGGGATAATATTTATGAACAAATGCCTCGAGTTTACCGGCGAGGGCTGCGTGGTCGAAGTCCTTGGGCATCCGGACGAACGCTGTCTGGCTGTGGACGGCCCAATCATCGGTTAGTTGAAACAGGCTTTCCACAGCTTCCAGCGATACGAGCATCGTGAAGGTGATGGAGCTGCTGGATGGCAGGTCCAGACAATCCCTAGCGATTCCGGAAACGGTTACGTCCACCTGATTATTGAGAGTCAGGATTTTCCCGAGAGGCTCTTCCCGGCCGAAATACTTTTCAGCCAGAGACTGAGTGAGGACGACGGAACCGGGCTTGTCAAACAGGGTGGCTCGGTCACCAGCCAGGAGAGGAAAATTGAAAAAAGACATAAAATTCGAATCGACACAGAGGACTTGACTCTCAAAAAATTTTCGCTCCCCGGAATTGACGATGATCCGCCCCGCCTGGTAGAAACGGGTTGTCTCTTCGACTTCCGGGATCTCCTCTTTCAGTGCGGACGGAAGTGGCGAGGGGACAAAAGCGAGATGGTCTTCCCGTTTGTCGGCCGAGGCAAATGTCTGGACGACGCAGTGTATGCGATCGACATCTTGATGAAACGTGTCGACACTTCGGGCCCAGTCATATACTTGAAAGAAAAGGAGGAAGATGCTGAAACCGAGGCTCAGCCCGGCTACGGTGACCAAAGCATACATCCTCTGCTTACGGATGGTTCTCCAGGCGGTTTTAAGGTAATTCAATAACATTAGATCCTCCACGCAGAGAACATCTGCCTATCTGGCGATGTCCACGAATTTTGCAGCCATAATTCTGCCAATTGGGTTTGAGTTTGGATTCATAAATTTTGTTTACCAACCTCATCCCCTTAGATACATGTTCTTGGCCAATATTCCTTATTTGTAAGAGCAAGAAATATGCCAATACTTCCTTATGGGATTTTCTAAAGTTTATCAAACGATATATGTTCATTTTTGAACATTCTCTATCCGCATCCGAACACTAAAAAAGGGGACAGGCCCCTTTTTTCTTTTATTATCCCAAGTGAAAAAAAGGAAATCCACATAAATCGGATGGTTTCATCTGCATGAAGGTATCCAGAATCCAAATTCCAGTATTGGTGAAGATTCGAGATTTTACTCTCCATGGAGTAAAAGCAGCGGAAATTCCCGTTGAATAGGAACTCAAACCTCGTAAAATCGTATAGTATTGTAAGTTAGATGACCGTTACTCCTCTAATAAGTAAAGAAGAAAGGAAAACCATGATTTTATTGATCAAAATCGGGTGTAATTCCTATGCAGATTGCTTGTATTTTCAATCATCATTGCATTCCAATAGCGCATTAAAGCCATGGCACCCGCTTAAATTATTTAAGAATTTGCAGAGATGCAGATATATTACATGTTCTAAAGATTAAACCTACGGGATAATATGAATACACAATTAATGTTTACATATCTGCTTGTTTTTCTCTTCTGTGCTATAACCATCTTTATTTCAATCAAGCTCTATGAGAAATATAGATTGAAATATCTACTCTGCTATATGGGATATATCATCATCCACAACATACTCGGATTTTTCAGCCTGTTTGGAACTTATCTCTATGACATGTTTTTTCCTTCCATGAATGAATCTCCTGGATTTGTAGGCGAATTAATGTATTTGCTCATTCTACCCCTGATTCCCGGATTGTTATTCATGTATCTAAATTTTACGGCTGAGATTCTTGATACACAATTTTCTAATAGATTGAAAAAGATCTTTATAATATCGTGGGGATTTTTTTTATTATTCTACTTACTGACTATAGGAAGAATCTTCTCGGCTCCCAGTGAGTCCCTTGTCAGTTTGGTATTTAGGCTGGTTTTCCTCTTAGAGGGAATAGTGTTTTATCTAGCAAATTTTTTCCTTGTTTTCAAAGCATTGAAAATCAGAGATAAGAACCGGAAGAGAACAATTCTATTTATTGGATTTTTTTATCTGTGTATGTTGAACGTTTATACCATCGCTTTCCTTCACGTAATCAAATTGAGTCATTTCTCCTTCATTGTCCTCCATTTCGGGTATAATATTCCTCCTCTCATTTTTCTCTTTTTTTATCTGAAAAAGAGCAATCTCGGTGTCTCTGGACTGATTAGTCAAGAAGAAAATCTAAAGAATTTTTTCAAGCAACACAGAATAACCCCAAGAGAAAGCGAGATAATCTTGATGCTTATGAGTGGAAGAAAGAATAAAGATATTGGGAAGGAATTGTTCATTTCTTACCACACCGTAAGAAACCATATTCACAAGATCTATCAAAAACTAGATGTGCGGAATAGGCTTCAGATGTATGA
>CAYFVQ010000025.1:0-30400 GCA_964346585.1 uncultured Eubacteriales bacterium
GAGAGAAGAGATAAGAAGATGGCAGAAAAAAAAGAAATGCCGGCTGAGCTCAAGAAGAGGCTCAGGGCCGAATTCGACAAAGAGTGGCGGAAAGAGCTGCGGAAATCCATTCCTGTCAAGGAAAGGATGAAGATTGCTCGCCAGAAAATGCCCGAACGAAGTCCGGAAGTGCGAAACTTGGATTTTAATGAAGTCAACCTGGGCTTGGATGCTGAGGCGGCCAAGAAAGAAGCCCAGAGGTGCCTGGACTGTGCCAATCCTCAATGCGTGATGGGCTGTCCGGTAGGGATTGATATCCCCTCTTTTATTAAATGGATAGAGATAAGCGATTTTGTCAAAAGTATACGCAAGATGAAGGAGACCAACAGCCTCCCAGCCATTTGCGGCCGTGTCTGTCCTCAAGAGACTCAATGTGAAGAACTGTGCACCACAAAAAAGGCGACAGGAGTCCCTGTGGCCATTGGAAATCTGGAAAGGTTCATTGCCGACTATGAGAGAGAAAACGGGAAAGTGTTTGTTCCCCAAATTCCTCCTTCCACGGGCCGCAGAGTGGCCATAATCGGTGCGGGCCCGGCCGGATTGACCGTGGCTGGAGACCTGGCCAAACAGGGGCATCAAGTGACTATTTTTGAAGCACTCCATGTGGCGGGTGGTGTCCTGGTGTACGGAATCCCGGAATTCAGGCTGCCGAAAAATACTCTTCAAGCTGAGGTGGAATACCTTGAGAAATTAGGCGTGGAGATCAAGACTAATTTTGTAGTGGGCTTAACGGCAACACTTGATGATTTGAAAAAGGATGGGTATGACGCTTTTTTTGTCGGGACAGGAGCGGGATTGCCGAATTTCATGAGGATTCCGGGAGAGAATCTGGTCGGAATCTACTCGGCGAATGAGTACCTCACACGCGTCAATCTGATGAGGGCATATGATTTTCCCGAATACGATACACCTGTCTATCTTGGAAAAAATGCTGTTGTGTTGGGCGGTGGGAATGTGGCCATGGATTCAGTGCGGACGGCCAAGAGGCTTGGAGCTGAAACGTCGACTATTGTCTACCGTCGTTCCCGGGTTGAAATGCCGGCCAGAGTCGAGGAGGTGCATCATGCTGAAGAGGAAGGCATAAAATTTCACTTCCTGACAACTCCAACAAAGTTTATCGGTGACGAGAAGGGCTGTGTGAAGGCCATGGAGTGTATACAAATGGAGCTTGGTGAGCCAGATTCTTCCGGAAGACGTCGGCCGATTCCAATTGAAGGCTCAGAGTTTATCATGGAAGTGGATCTGGTTGTGGTGGCCATCGGAAACAGCCCGAATCCCTTAATTCCTCAGACTACACCTCAACTTGAAGTGGGAAAATGGGGGAATGTGGAAGTCGATTGGGATACCATGGCCACAAGCATGAAAGGCGTTTATGCGGGAGGAGACATCATACGCGGAGGAGCTACGGTTATCCTGGCCATGGGAGATGCGCGGGTGGCTGCATCCGAGATGGATAAATACTTGAAATCCTTAAAAGAGAAAAAACAGAAAACAAAAACAGTTAAAAGCAAGAAATAATACGCGGAATCGATAAAGTCACCAGGTCAAAAAAAGAATTCAACCCTAGTGAAAAAATGTTTTACAACGTCAGAAAATTAAAGAATTCGATAAGATGTCATTGCAAGGGAAAAAAAGGGAACAGGCCCCTTTTTTCAGGTGAGAGAAGTGTTATTGCGAGCCTGCGTGGCAATCTCATGTGTGTGTCATTGCGAGCTTGCGTGGCAATCTCTTAAAAAAAGATTAATTACAATGTTCATCATTTTGATCGAGGAATCTCAATGAGCTGGGTAGATGATTACAAAAAGAAACTGGTCTCGGCCGAAGACGCAGTCTCTGTGATTAAGAGTAGTGACCGAGTGTATATCAGCGGAAACGCAGCCACTCCGTATGTTTTAATGAATGCTCTCGCGTCAAGGAAAGACGAGCTTGAGGATGTCGAGCTGACGCATGTTCTTCTTTTGGGTGAGGATCCTCTCTCCAAGCCTGAGATGGAGGGTCATTTCCGTCACAATTCCCTGTTTGTCGGGCCGGCAGACAGGAAAGCCATAAACGAGGGGCGAGCAGACTATATTCCCATTTTTCTGCACCAGATTCCTGGCTTGATTTATTCAGGCCAAATGCCTCTGGATGTGGCCATGCTTCATCTCTCTCCCCCGGACGAGCACGGATTCATGAGTTTCGGAGTCGAGGTTTTGGCGTCTAAAGCGGCCGCGGAAAAGGCAAAAATAGTCATCGCCCAAGTCAACGAAAAAATGCCACGTGTTTTAGGAGACTCCTTTATCCACGTCTCCCGCGTGCACAAAATCGTCGAAATTTCCGAGGAACTGCCCCAGTTGAAGAGAAGTCCTTTCACTGAAGTCGAGCGGAAAATCGGCCATTTCATCGCCGAATTGATCGAAGATGGCTCGACGCTGCAGTTGGGAATCGGTGGAATTCCTGATGCGGTCCTTTCTGCATTAAAGGAGAGGCGTGATTTAGGTATCCACACGGAGATGGTTTCCGATGGAGTGATGGAAGCCATCGAAGCCGGCATCATCACTGGAGCCAAAAAAACATTTCATCCCAACAAGGTGATCTTGACTTTTATTCTCGGTTCCAAGACGCTTTATGATTTCGCTGACAATAATCCTGTTTTTGAAGCCCATCCCACGGATTACACGAATCACCCGTTCAATGTTTCCAGGAATGAAAACATGATAGCGATTAATTCTGCCATCGAGGTGGATATAACAGGGCAGGTCTGTTCTGATTCAGTCGGGACATACATATACAGCGGTTTTGGAGGACAGGTCGATTTCATTCGGGGAGCGGCCCATTCAAAGGGAGGTAAACCGATCATTGCTCTTCCTTCCACAACCAAGAAGGATGAGATTTCCAGGATTGTGCCTTTTCTGAAAAAAGGGGCAGGAGTGGTCACGACCAGAGCCGATGTCAAGTATGTAGTCACAGAATATGGTGTGGCCAATCTTCATGGAAGAAACTTGCAGGAGAGAACCGTGGCTTTGATCAACATTGCCCATCCGAAATTCAGGCCGGATTTGATCAAAGAAGCCAAAAGCCGTTTCCTCCTGCGGTGAGGATTCAATAAGGATTCGATGCAACAATCTGATCTTTTTCCCGCAGAGAAAGGAAGAATCGGGACCGATGAGTCAGGAAAAGGGGATTATTTCGGTCCTCTGGTCGTGGCAGGCGTCTTTCTTCCCGAAGACCAGGAGAAGGTTCTTTCAGAGCTGGGAGTGAAAGACAGTAAAAGATTTTCCGATAACCGTGTCCGAGAATTAGCCGAGTTGGTTAAAAAGGGATTCACGCATTCAATCGTTGCCATCGGGCCGGAAAAGTATAACGAGCTTTACACCAAACTGAGGAACCTCAATCGTATCCTTGCCTGGGCCCATTCCCGGGCCATCGAGAACATACTGGAGGAAGTCAATTGCAAGCTGGCTATCACAGACCAGTTTGGAGACAAGGCTTATGTCCTCAACGCTCTGATGAAAAGAGGAAAGAATATCGAGCTCATCCAGAAGCCTAAGGCGGAGGCAGATTTAGCCGTGGCGGCGGCCTCGATACTGGCCAGAGCAGAGTTTTTAAAGCGGCTTTATTTTCTTTCCCAGGATATCGGGATTGACCTTCCGAAAGGCGCTTCCCCACTCGTGGAGGAAGCCGGATTGAAACTGGTCAAAACCCAAGGTGCCCCGGCCTTGGATAAGGTCGCCAAGAAACACTTCAAGATCACCGCGCGCATCCTATCTTCTTTATAAAAATAAATGGGGTCGTATCTCAACATTCGACATTTACTTTATCTTTATTTATTGTTCGATTCATCAACTCGCCGGATAAAAACCTTCGCTTTTGATAATTCCATGAAGAATGTCGAATGTTGAGATGCGACCCCTTTTTTGATTGAGATGCGACCCCTTTTTTGATAATAATGACTGACCTTTTAAAGATCATTCTCATCATCTTGGTCCTCCTTCTTTTAATCAAGAAGAAGTGGGATCTAGGTCTTGTTCTCTTCCTGGGAGCTGTGCTAACAGGCGTGGCTTTTAGTCTTGATTTTAAGTTTCTGGCTCGAAACATACTGGAGGCTGTAATCTCCACCGAGACTCTCAGCTTAATCGGGATCATCATTCTTGTCCTCTATCTAGGAAACCTCCTCCAGCTCAAAGGAAATTTCAGGAAAATGATGGATTCTCTGAAGAATTTAGTCCCAGAGCCTCGCTTGATCCTTGCTCTGCCTTCATCTTTTATTGGCCTTTTGCCCATGATCGGTGGAGCTTTGATGTCTGCGCCGATCGTGGAGGAAGCTGGGCAGCGCTGGAAGCTAACGCCTGCTTGGAAGACCTTTCTCAACTATTGGTTTCGCCATATCTGGGAATACTGCTGGCCCCTGTATGTCAATGTGATCCTGGCCTCAGCCATCCTCCAGATTTCGATAAAAAGAATTGCCTCTATTCAGTTTCCTTTCACGGTTCTGGCCGCATTTCTGGGGTTGATCATCCTTTTTAAACACGTCCATCGCCTCCCGAGTGAGAAAGATGACCAGAGAGCTCTGAATAGCCTGCTCAGTCTCTTTTTCAGCATCTGGCCTATTTTCCTAGTCATTATCTTGATTTTTGTCTTTAAGCTCAGCATGCTTCTATCTTTGGCTGTCACATCTCTTTTAACGCAGTTTTTTTTCCGAATGAGCTTTCACGAACGCATGAGAATCATCTTGAAGAGCTTCTCAGTAAAGACTCTTTTTCTCATCGCTTCTGTCATGGTGTTTAAAAGGATACTTGAGGTCTCTGGAGCTCTGAGTTCTGTGACCAGTGTCTTCCGACCCGAAGGGATTTCCGCCTATCTTTTGCTATTCACCGTGCCTTTTTTTCTGGGGTTGCTGACTGGTGTCAACCATGCGTATGTGGGCATTTCCTTTCCCATCCTGCTTCCGATCTTTGGTTCGGAAAATCCGGATATGGTGCTGGTGCTGTTTGCCTATGTCAGTGGTTTTGTGGGGATTCTTCTTTCCCCCGCTCATCTCTGCCTGGTTCTAACTCTGGACTTTTTTAAAGCTGACTTGCGTGATGTCTACAAAATCCTTCTGTGGCCTTCTGTGGTTATATTTATAGTGGCTTTTTTGGTATTATTGTTCCTCCGCATCATTTAACCTGACTTATTCATAAAAAGAGGAGTCATGAGGCGATCCTTGAGAAGGAGAGACAGATGAAAGAGGAAACCAAACGGCTGTACCAAGATGACCCCTACCAGGTTGAATTTGAGGCGCGAATCGTTGAAAAAGGGATGCGGGGACAAAAGCCGGCAGTCATCCTCGACCAGACCTGTTTTTACCCGGAATCCGGAGGACAGCCCCAGGACAAGGGATGGATAAACGATGTGGAAGTGGTCAAGGTTTTTGAAGAGGACAGTAGAATTATCCATGTCCTTGAAAAGGATATCCAGGCAGAGAGCATAAATGGAAAAATCGACTGGGAAACCCGTTTTGACCATATGCAGCAGCACTCGGGCCAGCACATCCTCTCCCAGTGTTTTCACGAGCTCTTGGAGGCGGAAACTCTTGCTTTCCATTTGGGAGAAGCCTTTTCGACTCTGGAGATGGACCTGCGGAAGGTTTCCGATGAAGACATCGAACGCGTGGAATCGAGGGCCAATGAGATCATTTATCAGGATAGAGAGGTCAAGATACATTCTTTACCTGAAGATAAGGTCGGGAGTCTCCCATTGAGAAGGCCGCCAAAGAAAAAAGGTCTCATTCGAGTGGTTGAGGTCTCGGATTTTGATTATTCGGCGTGTGGAGGAACCCATGTCCGCAGGACAGGCGAGGTGGGTTTGATAAAGATAATTCGATGGGAGAGGATAAGGGATAATCTGCGGTTTGAGTTTATCTGCGGCCGAAGAGCTTTTCAAGATTATCTAATGAAAAACAGAATACTGCGCGAGCTTTCAAACAGATTGACTGTCCATGAACAGGAAGTTCCCTCTTCGATCGAGAAGCTGTTTTCAGACCTAAAATCCCAGAAGAGTGTGATTAAAAAGATGCGGGAAAAGATGGCTCAGTATGAAGCGCAAGAAATCATCGAAAGAGCGAAGGGAAAGATTCTCAAGAAGATCTTCGCGGAGAAAACCCACGAGGAAGTGAGGTTTCTGGCGTTAAACATCATTCGCAAAGGCGATTTCGTTGTGCTGTTCGGACTGAAAGGAGAAGAAAGGGGACATCTTATCCTGGCCTGTTCGGAGAAACTCGACATCGATATGAGAGAGCTTGTGCCTTTGGTGTCTCCTCTGATAAATGGAAAAGGCGGAGGAAGATCTTCTCTGGTCGAGCTTGTCGGAGAGAATGTTGAGAATATTGCTCAGGCCCTTGAAAAAGCCCAGCAATTCATCGAAAAGAAGACTTAAGCCTTCACTTCCAGTTTTTCTAGAAGGTTCTCTTCCATTTTGTGTGGGTAAATGATTAGATAGAATTCAGGGATGTTCTTGCTCCAGCCATATTTTTTACGCCATTCCCTCGTCAACCTTTTATTTTTAATAGATCTGTGCAGCCGAGAAACAAATTTTTATTCCTAGTCATTATTCCCTCGCATAATATATAATTTGGATAAGGGGGAAATCCCACGATGCGGTCCTTAATCATTTATGTTGCCTTCATTTTAGCAGTGTTTATCTTTGCACTCACTCTCAGGCCAGCTATTAGACTCATAGAAATAGATGGAGAGCCGTTACAGAAAAATGAGATACGGACACTCAAGCTGGTTGAAACCATGAGGATTGATGATGGAGATGAGTTCTTTTTCAAAGCACCGTACCAAACAATAATTGCTCCTGATGGCTCAATTATCGTAAAAGAAGCTAACAAGATATATAGATTTGATTCGCAGGGAAAATTTATCGAGGATTTGTTTAGAGAGGGCGAGGGTCCAGGAGAAATGAAGCAGATAGGCAGCATTCAGATAGTAGCTAACAGAATAATTATTTACGAAAGGACCAAGAATAAAATCATCGAACTGGAAATGGATGGAGGTTTTATACGGGAACAAAAGCTGGAGAAAAAACGCTTCACCGATGTGTTAGCATATTATAGAGATAGGTACTATTTTGTCGACTGGATTCCACAGGAATTCAAAGGGAAAGAGGGCATTATATCGTTTAATCAAAATTTATATGTTGTTGGCAAGGATTGGACTGCGAATAAAAGCGGATTGAACTTTCCCACGATGGCATTGAAAGTGAGCGGAGGCTATCAAATAATTAACAAGCTTATATGGGTCGGAAGAAATTCGAGATTCCTGTATATATGCCACACTCCTGATTACAGTATCAAACTACTTGACCTGATGGACATGGAGATAATTTCAGTTCTTAAGAGGGATTATAAACGAGTAAAGGTGGATGATTCGGATGAGCGCAAGAAGTGGTATCCAGTAGAATTCCATAATGATATTCAGAAATTGCTTCTTCATAAAACGAATCTTTGGGTTGTTACTTCTACCATCCAGAAAAACAAGGGTATTTTAGTCGACGTCTATTCATCAGCAGGAAATCTTGTAGATAATTTTTACTTACCGATTGGATATAGCCGCCTTGATGGGATTCTATTTTGGTCAATGACGATATCTGATAATGATTTATTTCTGTTCAATGAAAATGAAGACAACACCCTGAGTTTAGTCAAGTATAATATCCTGGCCCCTTTAAAATAGAGTGTTTCCTCTTGCAAAAATCTATAGTGATATAAAATTCCCAACGGGATTAATCCACTCATCCGAGTCAATTTGCCCCAGGATCGAGACAATTGGGTCATTTCTGCTTCAAAACCACTCAGAGGACACAAATCAGTGGAGAATCCAAGGAAGTATGCCCCCCTTGACCGCAAGGCAAGAATTTAAATCCTGCTCGAGAAGGGGAGGCAGGGAGCCGAAGCGGAGTGAGGCGAACGTTGTGGGAGGGTGAAAGCGCAACTATTCCCTCTCTAAAGAGACTCGGGAAGGCGGAATCTTCGTATGTGGCGCCTCCCATCCCTGAATGCTCACATGAGTTATCTAAGTCACGCCTTGCCCACACATAATGGAAGAGATCCTCCTGGAATAACTGAAGTTTTTAAGGCCTGACCCCAGCGTTCACTCGTAGCGGAGGGAGATGATGGGATCGAGCTTGGCTGCCTTTTGTGCCGGAAAGATCCCGAAGAAGAGCCCCACAGAAATGGATACGAGCAATCCCGCAATCACTGACCAGGGTGTGACAGACGCCGGTAGAGGAGTCGCGGCTTTGACGAGGAAGGCGATACCGAATCCGACGAATACACCAATCATTCCGCCGACTCCGGTCAGAAAGACGGCTTCGATCAAGAACTGCTTGAGTATGTCTGATGAACGGGCCCCTATGGCTTTACGGATGCCGATCTCCCGGGTCCTCTCCTTCACAGACACGAGCATGATGTTCATCACACCGATCCCGCCCACAAGAAGCCCGATGGAAGAGATGACGATCATCACCAGGAAAACAGCGCCAGTCAGTTGGTTAAAAAGGTCAACAAGAGTATCCTGTGTGTAGATAGCAAAGTCATTGGATTTACCGAACCCGACCTTTCGTCTCCGGCGAAGAAGATTAGTAATCTGCTCGATAGTCTCCTGCATGGTTCCCTGTTTTTTAGGAGTGGCAAGGATCTGGATCTGTGAGAGGTTGTAGGGATAGTATTTCATGAGGGTGGTGATCGGAAGACCGGCAAGGTTATCGCGGCTCTGTCCGAACATGCTGCCTCTCTCCTGAAGAACACCCACCACAGTGAATTTTTCAGGTCCGATTCTGATTTCTTTCTGCAAGGGATCAGAATGGGGAAAGAGAGTCTCAGCCAGTTCAGAACCCAGAACGCAGACTTTGGCCCGGTGCTGAATATCGGACGCAGTGATGGATCGCCCGGATGATGGCATATAAATAGTGACGACATCGGGCCATTTGTTGTTCATCCCAATGATGAGGGAATCTTGGGTGCTGATATTCCGGTATTTGACCGGTATGGGTTCGGATAGTCTGGCAATGAGGCTCACAGCCACGGCTTTAACCAGAGAGCATTCCTCTTCAATGGCCACCCCATCTTCAAAGGTGAGGTCTTTCCTTTTTCGTTCTTCCTCGGAAAGGTGGCCCATCTGAATGCCCGGTTCGTATTTTTCGATGACAATCAAATCTGAGCCGGCAGATTCCAGCTCAGCCATGAATGCCCGGTTCAGACCCTGGATGATCGAGACCATGCCGATGACCGTCATCACTCCGATCATGATTCCCAGGAGAGTCAGAAAAGAGCGGAGTTTATGGCTTTTAAGAGAATCCAGGGCCATCTGAACGATTTCTTTCAGTATGCCCATTCTCATTGTTCTGACCTTAATGCTTCGATGGGATTCAGCTTGGCGGCCTTGTTAGCCGGATAGAGCCCGAAAAAGATACCCACAGACCCGGAGACGATGACGGCGACAATGATGGAGCCGGGATCCAGGGTTGAAGGTAGAGAGGTCGCTGCAGTGACGATCTTGGCGAGAATGAATCCGATGAGAATACCGATCAATCCGCCGGTGGTGGAAATAGCTGCAGACTCGACTAGAAACTGGAAAAGGATGTCCATCCGCCGGGCGCCGACAGACATGCGGATGCCAATCTCTTTGGTTCTCTCGGTGACGGCCACGAGCATGATGTTCATGACCACGATTCCTCCCACCAAAAGGGCTATGGAAGAGATGGCGATCATGGCAAAGTAAATGCTCGATGTGGCTGTTCGGTACATCTGGATGAACGTCTCTGAACTCACAAAGGAGAAGTCATCTTTGTCTTTGAAGGACAAATGGCGTTTGGAGCGAAGGATCGTCCTGACTTCTTCCTGGGCTATCTCCATCTGTTCCTGTGAGGTTGTGTGGACATTGATGTTGATGCTTCTTCTGGAGCCGTAAATTTTATGGAAAGTTGTGATCGGAATCCTGACATAATTATCCTGGCTCATTCCCAGGAGCTTCCCCTTTTGCTCGCCGATTCCAATCACTAAAAAATTGTGGGGGCCGATCTTGATCCATTTGCCCAGCGGGTCGAGGTACGGAAACAGTTTCTCCACAATATCGGCTCCGATGATACAGACATACCTGGAGTGGGTATCGTCTTCTTCGAGAATATGCCGACCTCTGTCCAGCTCCAACACCGAACCGATCATATGATCCAAGTATGTCACTCCTGTTATCTCCACATCTCTCAGGTACTGATTCCTGAATTTAACAGTTCGGCTTGTGGACACAGAGGCCCCTATCAGTTCACAGGATTGACACTTCTGGCGGAGGAGTCTCATCTCCTCCAGTGTCAGGTTTTTCCGTTTCATCATTTCCCGGAATTCGTTGATAGTTCCAGCGGTCATCGAAAATTTCGAAACAGTGAAATCGTTCGCTCCAAAAAAGGCAAACTGGGTATAGACATAATTGTTGAGACCCTGAATGATGGAAACGACAGCGATGATGGTGAGCACGCCGATGATGAGGCCCAATAATGTCAGGAATGTCCTCAGCTTATTGGACCAGAGAGACCCCATGGCCATGGACACGGATTCGGATATGTTTACTCTCGCCATCGTCCTCTCAGATATTTTACTCTAAATGATACGATACAGGGAAGCAAAGGTTTTCTTTACTTCTTTTTTCTTGACAACTTTTTGAAGAGAACTCAGAATGAAACAGGGAAAATGAAAGCCGTAGTCCTGGAAAAGGGAAAGATTCGTTTCAAGGATATTCCTCAGCCTTCCCCTTCAGAGAACGAGGCGTTAGTCAAGGTTCTCAAGGCCGGGATCTGCCGCACAGACTTGGAATTGGTGAAAGGGTACATGGGATTTGAAGGTGTGCTCGGGCATGAGTTTGTGGGCCAGGTCATTCAGGCTCCAAAAAAAAGCTGGTGGGGGAAAAGAGTCGTTGGAGAGATAAACATTTCCTGCGGAGAATGTGACCTGTGCCGAAGCGGTTTTCCGGGCCATTGTCTCACAAGGACAGTTTTAGGTATCCAGAACAAAGATGGAGCTTTTGCGGAGTTTTTGACTCTTCCTGTGGAGAATCTTCATCTTCTCCCTTCAAACATCTCAGATATCGAGGGAGTCTTTATCGAGCCCTTGGCAGCTGCGCTTGAGATTCTGGAGCAAGTGCCTCTTGGGAGAAAGGATTCCGTGCTTGTCCTGGGAGATGGCAAGCTGGGTTTACTCGCCGCTCAGGTCATGAAGTCAAGGACTGATGAGGTGTATTGTCGCGGAAAGCATGAAAGGAAGCTTGAAATCTTGAAGAAGAGAAATATCCAAACAACACTTTCTGGAGAAAAATTGGAGAAGAAGTTTGATATTGTGGTGGAAGCCACAGGTGAAGAGAAAGGAATCGAAGAAGCCTTACTCAGGGTGAATCCAAAGGGAAAGGTCGTGCTCAAAAGCACTTTCAAACAGAAGGCAAGTGTGGATATATCCAAAATTGTAGTCGACGAGATTCAACTGATCGGCTCTCGCTGTGGACCTTTTCCTAAAGCCATCCATGCACTAAAGACAAAATGGGTGGAAGTTGAAGCTATGGTGCATGCGGATTTTCCTCTGGATAGAGTCGAAGAGGCTTTTACTCTGGCCCAAAAGCTAGATGTGATAAAAGTCTTGCTCACGCCGTAGTGAAAAAATGGAAAAAAATGGAAAAAAGGGGATAGACCCCTTTTTTCCATTTTTTTAAATAAAAGGAGAATCGAGTATGTCGGCTGAAAAAAGTAAAAATGACTCTGAATTGTCTATTCCGTGTGTTTATTTTAAGAATACCGGCGGAAAAAACACCAAAAAAACTCTGGAGATCGCGGCGAATCGGGCCCAAGAGCTTGGGATTCAGAATGTGGTCGTGGCCTCCTCATCAGGAAGAACGGGTGTATTGGCTGCGGAACTCTTTAAGGTTGAGAATTTGGTGATTGTCACACACTCCACCGGATTTATGGAGCCGGATTATCAGGAATTCCAGCAAGAATCCCGCACAATAATAGAAGATGCCGGCGCCAGGATCCTGACCTGCCAGCATGCTCTGGGAGGAGTGGGCCGTGCAGTCAGGAAAAAGCTGGGAACGTACGAGCTCGAGGAGATAATGGCCTACACGCTGCGGGTTTTTGGCGAAGGAACAAAAGTGGCCATCGAGATTACGTTAATGGCCGCTGATGCGGGATTCATCTCCACCAAGGAGCCCTGCATTGCTGTGGGAGGCACGGCTCGAGGCGCGGACACAGCCATTCTCCTTCGTCCGACGAACGCTCAGACTTTTTTTGATCTCCGGGTCATGGAGATTCTGGCTAAACCGCGGCTCGATGAGTGATATGGAGGTGTGTTCGACTTGACATTTTAGAGATTTTATCTTATTTATTTATAATGAGTTCTAAATAATTCGGGCGAGTTCTTGGATTTGCATATATAAGGAAGTGAGGTGAAAAAATGAAAAGAATCATGATTTCTGGTTTGGTTGTGGCGTTTTTACTCCTATCGGCCTCTGGCCTTCAAGCGCAGGAACTGTACATCGGAGCCCAGGTCGGTTATTCGACTTCGACGCCAGAACTTCCGGACTTAGCCAGCGAAGATTTTGGTGCGGGCAATTCGCTTTTTTATGGAGGACGCCTCGGATTAAAGTTTTCAGTGCTTGCCATCGAAGCCACCTATATCCGTTCTGACTATGAAATTGACCAGACTGTGTCCGGAGTGATTAATTGGGATGGAGAGACACTGGAGTACCAGTTTGTCGGTGTGAATGCCAAGCTTTTTCCGTTCTCCCTGGCCATCTTCAAGCCTTATGTCACCGGTGGGTATGGCATTTATTTCACAGACATCTCTAATGTTGGTAAGGATAATGAGGGCGGCTATAATTTTGGGGTTGGTCTGGAGCTGCAGTTCGCGAACATAGCTCTTGTTGCGGAAGGAAAGCGCCGCGTCGGAAATGCCACGATCGACGGGAACAACCTGGAATTGGGGAACTATTCCCTAGCCGTTGGGATCAACATTTATTTCTAACTCAAAGAATTTCTTATTAGCTCTTTTTTCATAAAGTGAGGAAGTCCGTCTAACTTCCTCATGGAAGAGTGGTTTTCTACCTCTAAAGATGGGGAAATGCATCAATTGTGGGACAGACTCCGCCCTAGTATCTCAGTTCTTAGGCGTGTGCCGCGAATGCATCCTTAAAGATTTCCAATCAGTCGAATCTCACATCCAGAGAGCTCACCAGGCTTCAAGAGAGCCTTTCAACCTTCCTTCTTCTCCGCCTCATGACAAGAAAGGGATCACCTGCAAGTATTGCTTCAACCAGTGCACAATAGGAGAAGGAAATGCAGGCTACTGCGGAGTGAGGGAGAATCCAGAAGGCACGAAGATTACACCTCTTCCTGAGCAAGGTTACTTTTCCTGGTATCATGACTCTTTGCCCACGAATTGTGTGGCCGATTGGGTCTGTCCAGGTGGTACGAGCGCCGGATTCCCTGAATTTTCTTATTCCCGGGGCCCTGAATACGGGTATAAAAACCTGGCTGTTTTCTATCATGGGTGCACATTCAACTGCTTGTTCTGTCAGAACTGGCATTACCGGGAAGACCTGCGAGACAAGAAACGCCATACATCTCAGGAATTGGCTCAAGCGGCTGACAGGATGACGTCCTGTATTTGCTACTTCGGAGGCGATCCGTCTCCCCAACTTCTCCATTCCATCCAGACATCCCATCTCGCTATAGCCCGGAAGAACAAAAAGATTTTGAGAGTCTGCTGGGAGACAAACGGAACAATGGACAGCCGGCTTTTAGAAAAAATCCTGGAGATCGCTCTGGAAAGCGGCGGTTGCGTGAAGTTTGACTTAAAGACTTATCATCAGAACCTGAATGTGGCTCTGTGTGGACGAAGCAACAGTCAGACAAAGAGCAATTTTGAACTGGCGTCAAAGTGGATCAAAAAGCGGGAAGATTTTCCCTTGATTGTGGCCAGCACTCTTCTCGTCCCGGGGTATATCGATAGGGAGGAAATTTTTCAGATTGCGGAATTTGTGGCCGGATTCGATCCGAATATTCCTTATGCTCTCCTCGGATTTCACCCTCATTTTTATTTTAGGGATATGCCTGTCACATCTCGCCGACATGCGGAAGAGTGCAGGCAGGCGGCCCATGAGGCAGGCCTACAAAATGTGAGGATAGGGAACATCCATCTGCTCGGGAGCGACTATTAAAGATGCGAATCCGGTTGAACAAATTCTTGGCGCAGGCAGGAGTGGCCTCCAGAAGAGAAGTGGATAAGATGATTATCGAGGGAAAAATCAAGGTCAACGGCCGGGTAGTCAGGATGCTGGGCACCAAGATCGATGATGAGAAGGATAGAGTAGAATTCGGCGACATAAGAGTAGAAAAGGAAGAAAGGCTGGTCTATTTGATGCTCAATAAACCTCCGGGATATCTGGTCACACTTAAAGACCCTTTCCAGAGACCGACGATCAAAGAACTGCTGCCTTCCATGAAAGAGAGAATTTATCCTGTGGGGAGGTTGGATTATGATAGTGAGGGCCTCTTGCTCCTGACAAATGACGGGGAACTGGCTCACCGTCTGGCTCATCCTCGATACAGAGTTCCAAAGAATTATGTCGTTGAAGTCAAGGGTGTGCCAGACTCTTCAAAAATTTCCCGGCTGGAAAAAGGAATCATCTTGGATGGGAAAAAAACAGCCCCGGCGAGAATCGCGAAGCTGAGCGGCAGTTCGAAAAAGACTCTTGTCAAGGTGGAAATTCATGAGGGAAGAAAGAGAGAAGTGAAAAGGATGTTTGAAGCCATAGGCCATAGAGTTCTTCATCTCCAGAGGATTGGCTTCGGAGGCATGAGACTGGGCAAGCTCCAAACAGGAAGATGGCGGTTCCTGACCCAGAGAGAAGTGAAAAGCCTAAGAAATCAGGTCGATTTAGTTTAGATAAAGAACTGGTCTATTTATTTTTTTCTTGTTTTGATTCCTTTTCCTTTTCGGCTGGTCCTGTGAATGTTTTCCAGCTTTTCGCCAGTCTATTCAGCTCTTCATCGACAAGATAATTCACTGTTTCTTCTTCAAACGTCCCATCGGCTTTTCGTTTTCCGGCTTTGATGCCGCTAAGGATTTCGATTCCTTCATCTATATTTTTGACCGGATAGATGTGGAATTTTCCCTGCATGACTGTCTCGATCACTTCATTCCGAAGCATGAGATTCTGGATGTTTTGATGAGGGATGATGACTCCCTGCGCCCCTGTCAGGCCCTTTGCCTTGCAGACATCGAAGAATCCTTCGATTTTTTCGTTGACACCTCCAATGGGCTGGATTTCTCCCTTCTGGTTAAGCGACCCAGTGACAGCGATATCCTGTCTTAAGGGCAATTTCGACAGGCTGGAAAGGATGGAGTAGACTTCTGTCGATGACGCACTGTCTCCCTCGACTCCAGAATAAGACTGTTCGAAGGCGATGCTGGCAGAAAGAGAGAATGGCTTCTTCTGGGCGTATTTTCCTCTTAGGTATCCTCCCAGGATGAGAACTCCCTTGTTGTGCGTTCGGCCGCTCAAGTCCGCTTCTCTCTCGATATTGATGACTCCCGCTCTTCCCACAGATGTCCGGGCTGTGATTCGCGTGGGCTTACCGAAAGCGAATTCTCCCATGTCGTAAACAGATAATCCGTTGACCTGTCCCACGACTTCCCCTTTGGCGTCGATCATGATGGTTCCGTCTTCGATGTATTCCTGGATTTTGTCCTCTATCAGGCTGACTCGTTCGAAGCGCTCTTGGACCGCTTGTTCCACATGTTCACGACCGACCATTTTTTTGTTGGCTTTTTTTGCCCAATAGCTGGCCTCTCGGAGAACGTCCGCAATGATGTGGAAACGGGTTGAGATTTTTTTCTGTCGTCCGGAAAGACGTGTCCCATATTCAACGATGGCCGCCATTCCGCTTTTATCGAAGGAAAGGAGATCATCCTCCTCAGATATTTTCTTGATGAAAGCGATATATTCTTTGATGGTTTGAGTGTCCTTCTTCATTTCCGAGTCGAACTCAGCCTTGATCTTGAATATCTTCTTGAAATCCTCATCCAAACGATAGAGAAGGTAATAAATATACGCATCCCCGATCAAAACAACTTTGACATCACACTTGATCGGCTGGGGCTTGAGCCTTGTCGTAGAAATCATGAAGAGCGAGGCAAAATTCTGGATTTCCAATTTTTGATTCCGTAAGGTTCTTTTGAGTGTTTGCCAGACTCCGGGCTCGATAAGCGCATCCAGCGCATTAACGACTAAATAACCTCCATTCGCCTTGAGAAAGGAGCCAGCTTTGATCTTGGTGAAGTCCGTCTGGACAATACCGAATCGGGAGGCGGCGAGCTCGATCGATCCAAACAGGTTGATGTAATTGGGGTTTGTCTCCATTATAACCGGAGCCCCTTTTAGCTCTGAATTGTTGATCAGCAGGTTCACTCGATAAGGTAGGAATGGGTCGACAGCTTCTTTCTCACCCTGTTCCTTTTTTTTGGCTTTAAAAAGGTCGATATTCTTGATGAGGGATTGTTTGACGTCATCCAGGTAACTCTCGATTTTAGGGAAAGGAAATTTTGCTCTTATTTCATTGATGGCCCCGAGTATAAGGGGAGTGATAGACTTGGCATCCCATTCTTTCAGGCTCTTTCGAGTTTGCTCCTCGATTTCTTTCATCTTCTCGAAGATCACTTCCAGTTTCCCGGTCAGCTCTTCATATTTTTTCTTCATGCTATCCAGTGTCTCTTTGTCAAATTTTCCTTCTCTGGCCAAGATTTCCAACTGATTAAAAGGAGTGGGCTTCCCCTCGATCAGAGGGACCAGATCAGGTTTGACAAACAGGCCCATCTGGACCTGAATGACAGAAAATCCTTCTTTGGCCACTTCCTCTTCGAAACTCTGTAATATTTCTTTCTGCTTCTTCTGCTGGGATTCGACGATTTCATCTCGTTGCTCGGCGTAGTACTTGCTTTTGATCATCTCAGGAATATTTGTCTTGAGCATGGCGATCATATTGTCCATGGTCTCCCTGAAAAGTTTTCCTTTTCCAGCCTGAAGCATGATCAGCATCGGCTCATCCGCATTCTTAAAGTTGAAGACGTAGAGAATATCATCAGGGATTTTATCCCCTTTTTCTAACCTTTCCAGAAGCTGCTTGATGGTTGTCGTTCGGCCTGTTCCGACCATCCCTGTGATGAAAATGTTGTAACCGAAGCTTTTAATATCCAGACCGGTTTGGATAGCCTTGAGAGCTCGTTTCTGGCCGATGATTTCGTAGCAGGGTTTGCACTCTTCACTCGTAGAAACAGGTATTTTTTCAGGATCACAGGTCCATCTCAGTAAGTCAGCGGGGAGCTCTTTGAAATTTGTGGCTGTTTTCATTCCATCCTCCCATGATTTTAGGGTTGTGTTTTTTAACGCAAAAAAAATGATATCGTAAAACTATCTTAAAGACAATCATAAAAGGTAATAGTATCTCAATAATAGGGGTCGCATCTCAACATTCGACATTTCCTTGAGGATTATCATTCCTTAGAGCTTCTAGCTGATGACAGATTGAACGATATTATGGATAAATAAAATGTCGAATGTTGAGATGCGACCCCATACTTTAAATTGGCGTGCAAAAAAGGCATTTATCTGTTAAAATAGGGAAAATTTTAGAGAGAGCAGTCGTCCAGGGCGCATATTTCGGTGCAGATGAGGTCGGCTGAGTTAGATTGGAAAAGAGAAAGATGGAATACGAGAACCTAATCACAAAAAAGGGAGATGGAATAGGCTGGATCATTATCAACCGCCCGGACAAGCTTAACGCATTGAATACGAACACGGTGAAAGAGCTGCACAGCGCTTTTCTCGCGTTTAAGGAAGACCCTGAGGTTAAAGCCATAATTCTCTCCGGATCCGGAGAAAAGGCGTTTGTAGCGGGAGCGGATATCAACGAGCTGGCCCGTCTTAATTATGATTCAGGTAAAAAGTATGTCCTTGAAGGACAGGAACTCACCAAGCTCATCGAGAATTTCAATAAGCTCGTGATTGCGGCCATTAATGGATACGCTCTTGGCGGGGGAACAGAGTTGGCCCTGGCCTGCCATATGCGGATTGCCTCTGAGAATGCACAGATGGGACAACCCGAAGTCAAATTGGGCTTGATTCCGGGCTTTGGCGGAACCCAAAGGCTCGTCAGATTGGTCGGGAAAGGCAAGGCCATGGAGCTTGTGCTCAGCGGGAAGATGATCGATGTCCAGGAAGCTCATCGAATCGGCTTGGTCAATCAGGTTGTATCACTGGAGGATCTTTTTCCGACCTGTGAAGCTTTGGCCCGTAAGGTCATCGCCAACGGTCCTCTGGCGGTTGAGTTTAGCATCGAAGCGATTAACCAAGGATTAGACCGGACCCTGGAAGAAGGCCTCCTCATGGAAGCCGAACTCTTTGGGAAGGCCTGCGATACAGAAGACAGCAAGGAGGGCACGAAGGCCTTTCTTGAGAAGAGAAAGGCAAAATTTCAGGGTCGCTAAAGGGAGAAAGAAATGGAAACATATCAAGGAAAACTGCAGGCGAAAGGCTTGAAGATCGGTGTGGTTGTCAGTCGTTTTAACCAATTTATATCGGAGAGACTGCTGGAAGGGGCACTCGATGCTCTTCAAAAACTGGGAGCGGATGAGAAGGATATAACAGTTTATAAAGTGCCGGGTTCGTTTGAGATTCCTGTGGTCGTGAAGAAATTAGTCAGCGCAAAAAAGGCGGATGGAATCGTCTGTTTAGGGGCTTTAATAAGAGGAGACACGCCTCACTTTGATTTCTTGAGTGCTGAAGTCACCAAAGGATTGGCTCAGATTGCCATGGATGAGGGAGTGCCTGTTTCCTTTGGCATCCTGACTGTTGATACGATCGAGCAGGGAATTGAACGGGCGGGCACCAAGGCTGGCAATAAGGGCTGGGATGCCGTGTTCTCTGTTGTGGAGACACTGAACCTGATAAAAGAAGCTGGATTAAAATAAGGTGGATGCTTCTTCATGGGCCGAAGAAGGAAAGCCCGAGAAGAGAGTTTACGGATTCTTTATCGCTTAGAATTTGATAACAAGTCGTTCGAAGAGACGCTGAAGCAATACTGGAAAAACAAGAAAACTGACCAGGCAACCCGAGAGTACAGCACCTGGCTGGTTAATGGGATTATTTCCCATCATAAGAAGATCGATACAATCATCCAAAGCGCTTCAGAGCATTGGCGCCTTTCCCGGATGGCACTCATCGACCGGAACATTTTGAGGATGGCGGTTTTTGAACTCCTGTTCGAAGAGAATATCGAGCCAGCTATCGTTATCAATGAAGCGATTGAAATCGCCAAGACATACAGTGGTGATGAAGCAGCGACATTTGTCAATGGCGTATTGGATGCCATTCGAAAAAAACTGGGAAATCAAAAAAAGTCCTTGAAGGAAAAGAAAGATGGTTGAAAAGAAAAGCTCGACAAAAAAAGAAAGTATGGATCAATCCCAAGAGCTGAAAATCGGTGATCAAGAAATCGCTCGAAAAGACAAGATGGAGAGGCTTGCCCAGGAAAACATAGACCTTTTTCCGCACAAAGTGGAGTCCACTCATTCTGTTTATGAGATTGTGGAGGCGTTCTCTAACCTAGCGAGCGAAAAGATCGAAAAGAAGAAAGAAAAAGTCATCGTTCCCGGAAGAGTCACCTCGATCAGGAAGATGGGACGGGCGACTTTTTTTCACATCGTAGACAGTCGTTCCCGGCTTCAGGTCTACCTGCGAGAGGATAAAGTCGGGAAGAAGAACTATACCATTTTTTCTCTGATCGATATCGGAGACATCATTTCAGTGGAAGGAGTCTTATTCAAGACCAAGACCGGAGAGCTAACGGTTTTAGCTGAATCCTTCATCTTTTTAGCGAAATGTCTTCATCCCCTTCCAGAGAAATGGCACGGGCTCCAGGATGTGGAGATCCGTTATCGAAAGAGATACCTGGATTTGATCATGAATCCGGAACAAAGAGACGTGTTCAGGCTCAGGAGTAAATTGATAGCCTTCACTCGAAAGTTCTTCGATGAAAAAGGCTACATTGAGGTGGAAACACCCATGATGCAACCGATTCCGGGAGGAGCACTGGCCCGGCCGTTCAAAACCTTCCACAATGCATTGAGTATGGACCTATATTTGAGAATCGCTCCGGAGTTGTATTTAAAAAGGCTGACCGTCGGGGGATTTGAGAAGGTTTACGAAATTAACCGGAATTTCAGGAATGAAGGAGTCTCTTCCGAACACAATCCGGAATTCACCATGCTGGAGTTTTACGAGGCCTACAGTGATTATAACGACATGATGGAATTGACAGAGGAGCTGGTTCATCAAATGAGCCTGGCTCTCCTCGGAAAGGAGGATATCACATACGGGGAACACATGATTTCCGTGAAGAGGCCCTGGAAAAGAGTGAAGTTCAAAGAGGCCTTGATCGCCCACAGCGGCCTTTCGCCAAGCCGGTTTGATGATGAGGCTGATATAATCGAATTTGCCTCGACCCTGATTCCTGAGAAGAAAAAGCTCTCTTATATGAAAGCGTTGGATGTGATTTTTGACAAACAGGTCAAACCCCATCTCATCCAACCCACGTTTGTGATGAATCCTCCGAAAGAAGTCTCGCCGCTGGCCAAGGCATCGAAAGACAACCCGGATGAGGCAGAGCGTTTCGAGCTGGTCATGGGCGGGATGGAAATTGCCAATGGCTACAGTGAGTTATCTGATCCCGAGGAGCAGAGAAAGAGGTTCGAGCAGCAGGAGCAGGCGAGGAAGGGTGGAGATGAGGGCGCCCACTGGATAGACAGGGATTATATCCATGCCCTGGAATACGGGCTTCCTCCCACAGGAGGAGAAGGGATCGGGATAGACCGCTTGGTGATGATCTTTACCAACAGCAAATCCATAAGGGAAGTGATACTGTTTCCGCTTCTCCGCACGAAGGAATGATCTCTGATCCGGGAAGAATCGAGAGAAGGAGTTATGCCCAGTGAATTATGAGCTGTTCGTGGCTAAGCGGTACCTGACTGCCAAGAGGAAGCAGGCATTCATATCTGTCATCACTTTTATTTCCATACTGGGCATCACCATCGGCGTGATGGCACTGGTCATTGCCATCGCTCTGATCACCGGCTTTCAGGGAGATGTGCAGGATAAAATTCTCGAATCTACCTCCCATATCATGGTTCCGACTATTGGGCCTGGAGTGTTGAAGGACTATCCCCCACTGTTATCCAAGATAGAGAGTTTGAAGGGAGTGATCTCTGCGACACCTGTCGCTAATGCTACTGTACTATTGAAAGGACCCTCTGCGGATAAAGGCGTAATGCTGAAAGGGATTGATTTTGAGCTGGAAAGCAGACATTCATCATGGCTTCAAGAGCTAGAAAGCGGGAAGATCCCGGAGCCCGGCATGAGGAGAGAAGGTCTCCTTCTCGGCCGGGAGCTGGCCATCGGACTCGGGGCAGGAGTCGGGGATACGGTCGAAGTGTGGGCAGCATCATCCATAAGCTTATCCCCGGTTGGCCCGATGATAAGGCCAAAAAGATTTGCTATCTCCGGCATTTTCAACACGGGACTGTATGAGTTTGATTCTTCCATGGCTTTGATCAGGCTGGAAGCTGCCCAGAATTTATTCAATCTTGACGGTGAAATAAGCTTCATTCAAGTCAGGATTGAGGATGTCTTCCGGGCGCCAAAAATAGCCGCAAAGATTCAAGATATCATCCCTTCAATGGCTTACACCATGACCTGGATGGAGCTGAATGAATCTCTTTTCTCAGCGTTGAAGCTGGAGAAGAACATCATGTTTTTAACGATCACACTTATCGTGATCGTGGCAGCCTTGAACATCATTGCCACTCTCATACTGATGGTCATGGAAAAAACGAGAGACATCGGCATCCTGATGGCCATGGGGGCTACATCTCGAAATATAAGGAAGATATTTTTCCTTCAGGGAGCGATGATCGGAGTCATCGGGACCATCGCTGGAACGGTCCTGGGATTAGTATGGTGCGCGCTGGCCAACATGTTCGAGCTGATCAAGATTCCGGTTGACATCTACCAGATCTCCTTCGTGCCGTTTCGCATTAAATTATTAGACTTATTCCTGATTGTGGGAATCACCCTTCTGATCAGTTTTCTTTCGACACTCTTTCCCTCGCATCGGGCAGCGAAGGTTGATCCCGTCATAGCGTTGAAATATGAATAATGTCGTGAAAGCCACAAACCTGGGTAAAGAATACCCATTGCTTGATGGGGTACTGCGCGTATTTAAAGGAATCAGTCTTGAGCTCCTGAAGGGAGACCTCGTAGCCATCATGGGAATGTCGGGGGTAGGGAAGACGACACTCCTGAATTTATTGGGGGCTCTGGATAAACCGACAGAAGGGGAGATCCTGCTTGATGGTGAAGACCTTCTTGCCAAGAATGAAAAAGAGCTGGCTGAAATCAGGAACCAGAAAATAGGATTTGTCTTTCAGTTTTACCATCTCCTGCCTGAGTTCACGACTTTAGAAAACATTACTTTTCCTCTTTTGATTAGAGGCGTAGATAAAGTGACTGCCCAGGAAAGAGCTCTGGAGTTGCTTCGTGAAGTTTTTCTAGAAGAAAAAGTGCACATCAGACCGGCGCAGCTCTCGGGCGGAGAACAACAGCGGGTGGCCATTGCGAGAGCCCTGGTGAATGAGCCGAGACTCCTTTTGGCCGATGAGCCGACAGGGAACATGGATTGGAAAACCGGGCAGGCTATCCTGGAGCTCATTCAAGAGCTTCATCAGAAAAAGGGACTCTCTTCTGTCATCGTCACTCATAACGAAAAAGTGGCTCGATTCTGTAATAAAGTTTTTCTTATGGAAAGCGGCGATTTGAAACTTTTATCCCACCCCTAGAGTTATAAAAATTGAGACTTGAAAAATGGACACTAGAGGACTGTTCTTTTATGGTGTCTACAGATTTTACGAATAACCAGGCCGCTTCATCTAACCTGGAGAGCTTCATCTTATTGATAAAAAAGGAATAATATGGTATAAGGAGAGAGCAATGAAAAAAGTACTTCCACTCCTGATTCTCTTCTGTCTTCCTCTTTTTCTCCAAGGACAGGAGACCATAGAAAGAATTGATATCATAGGCAATGACCGTGTCACTCGAGAAACGGTTCTCTACTATATCCAATCGAGTGAAGGAAATCTCTACAACGAAGAGATGTTGAAGAGAGACTTCAGGATTCTGTGGGAAACTGGTTTCTTTTCCAATATCAAAATGGAAAATGAGGATGGCCGTGGAGGGAAGATAGTCAGGATTATCGTTGAAGAGAATCCCATCATTAAAAGCATCACGTATAAAACGGGTAGAAAAGTAAAAGAAAATGATATCACTGAGAAGTTGCAAGAGGAGAGTGAGTACCTCGTTCCTCATTCGTATTATAACCCCTACAAGATCCAGAAAATCAAGAAGTTAATCGAGGATTTGCTGTCTGAGAAGGGACTGACGTCTGCAGAAGTTGAGGTGAAAACAAATAAAAAAGGGCAGAATGATTACGAGCTAGTGTTTGACATTAATGAAGGTCCCAGGGAAAAAGTCGGAGCTATCGAATTCGAAGGAGAAACCAAGCTGCCTGAGAGTGTTCTCAGAAGCGCGATGAAGGAAAACAAAAAGCATGGCCTTTTGTCCTGGATAGGCGGCAAAGATGTTTATAAGCAGGGCAAACTGGAAGAAGATATAGAGAGCATCAGAGAAAAACTAAGAAATTACGGATATATGGAAGCGACGGTCGGTGAGCCGCGAGTTGAAGAAATAACCCGGAGATCCATATTTCTCAAGAAGAAGAAGATGAAGAAAATCATTATTCCAGTTGATGTGGGCTACCTCTACAGGGTGGGAAAAGTCAATATCGAAGGGAATGAAATCATTGCTGAGAAATTTTTGCGGGAAATGATCAAATTCAAGGAAGGCGATGTGTACACCTCCACAGCAAGAGAAGATAGTATTACGGATATACAAGAGCTGTATGCTGACGGCGGATACCTTTATGCGCAGGTTTATCCGGTCGAGAACATGGATCCGAAGAGAAAGCGTGTTTCTGTGACTTTCAACATCTTGGAAGGTGATGTGGTTTATGTGAATAAGCTGGAATTCAAAGGAAACACGTACACCAAAGATAAAGTGCTGAGGCGTGAAATGCTCATCACAGAGGGGGAGCGTTTCAGATTGACAGCATTCAAGAACAGCCTCTTACGGCTTCAACAGCTCGGACTGGTTGAAATGCAGGGCGAGCCGGATTTGAAAAATCACCCGGATAATCCAGCTTTAATGGATGTGACCTTGAATGTCACGGAGCTTCAAAGAAATAACATCCAGTTCTCGGCTGGTTACAGTGGATATGAAGGAACGTTCATCGCTTTAAACTATTCCACGGTCAACTTTTTGGGAGCTGGGGAGAAATTGGATCTCATGGTTCAGCATGGGAAGAGAATAAAGAACTATATGTTCGGCTTCACAGAGCCTTATTTTCTCGACCTTCCCATAAATTTGGGTTTTAATGTCTTTAACCGGTATACTTATTATCCTGGTCTGTACGAAACGAGAAGAAAGGGAATAAACTTTACATTCGGATCCAGGATCAGAGGATACTGGAGAACCAACCTGACTTACTCCTATGAGTATGTGAATATCGATGTCCCGGATTTGGATGAATCGGTTGCGCAACCGAGTCTTTTTTTCAATCCGTATGCCCCATACGATGATCAAGGCTATAACATAAGCAGCATAACGCCAGCTCTGTTCCGTTCCACCGTGAACAGTCCCATAACGCCAACAAGCGGGTCACTCTACATGATATCCTGTAAGTTAGCGGGTGGTTTTCTCGGCGGCGAAATCACCATGATCAAACCCCGTTTCGAATGGACGCTTTACGTGCCTATGATGCTCAATCATGTATTGGGCTTCCATTTGAACTATGAGTTTATTAAGGCTTTCCAAGGTTCAGTTATTCCTATCTGGGAAAGATTCTATCTTGGAGGAGAACGATCCATAAGAGGATATGGAATTTACCAAATCGGTCCTAAGAATATTCTTGGATATAATTTAGGGGGGGAAAAATCTCTTGTTTTCAATGCTGAATACATCATTCCCTTCGGAGACCAGGGACCAGTGTATGGGATTCTGTTTTACGACATGGGAAATACATTGCTTCAGGATCAAAAATTCAGTTTAAGAGAGATGTTTATTTCGACAGGACTGGAATTGAGGATATTTGTCCCTGCCTTGCGTATTCCATTTAGGCTCATTTTTGCTTATAATAGTCCCACAATACGTAGGGATGATTCCAATTTCGCTGTCCGTTTTGCGATTGGAACGACATTCTAAATCATTGAGGACACATTTTTCGAATCAAATTAAGGAGGCCAAAGATGAGGAGAGGCACAGGTAAAATTATTTTGCTCGTTCTTTTTGTGGCTGCCATAGTTTCTCAGGGCTTTGCACAGCAGGAAATTAAAGTCGGTATCGTGGATTCCATGCAGGTGCTGGAAAAATCAGCTGAGGGAAAGAGAATGGTGGCACAGCTGGAAGAAATAAACAAAAGCACACAACAGAAGATAGCTAAGATGGATGAAGATATCCGCCAGTTAGAGACCAGGCTCAATACTCAGAGGCTCACGTTGACTGATGAGGCACTCATGAATTTGACATCTGACATTGAAAGAAAGAGAACAGACCGGCAGCGTTTTGCTGAAGATTCTTCCAGGAATTTTGTGGAGACGAGAAACAGGTTGTTCGCTAGGCTTCAAAATGAGGTGCGACCGATCATTGCCCAAATAGGTAAAGAAAGAAACCTAGAGATTATATTTGACTTGAACAACAGTGGAACCATTTATCATAATCCGGCCATCGATTTAACCGCTGAAGTCATTGTAAGGTACGATGCCTCAAAAGCCCCCACAAAGAAATAAAGGGTTGCTTAGTATCGAGGAAATCCTCGAGGTCCTTCCCCATCGATACCCTTTTCTATTGGTGGATAGAGTCTTAGAGATGGAAAAGGGAAAGTCGATCGTTGCCATCAAGAATGTCACCTATAATGAACTTTTTTTTCAGGGACATTTTCCTCGTCTCAAGGTTATGCCCGGTGTTTTGGTTGCCGAATCGATAGCCCAAGCAGGAGGCATCCTTCTTCATTATTCCATCCCAAATCCTGAGAAAGTCCTTGTTTTTTTAAGCTCAATTAAGAACGCTAAATTCAGAAAGCCAGTCGTTCCCGGAGATCAAATAAGGATAGAAGTGGAGCTAATTAAGCTCAAAAGTAGGGTTTGCAGTATGGTAGGGATTGCGTATGTGGATGGAGAGAAAGTGGCAGAAGGCGAGGTTATGGCCTCACTCTTGGATCTTGAGGAATTGAATGAGCAGGAATGAAGTCTTTGTTCATTCCACAGCCACTGTCCATTCCAAGGCTCGATTGGATTCAGGAGTCTGGATAGGGCCCTATTCTTTTATCGGAGAAAAGGTCACAATCCACAAAGATACCCGAGTCGATGCCCATGTCTGTCTAGATGGCCTGACGGAAATCGGAGAGGGCTGTCGATTTTCTCCATTTTCTTCCATAGGAACCGAACCTCAAGACGTCGACTATCAAGGAGAAGAAACTCTCGTCAAGATAGGAAAAAGGAATATATTCAGAGAGTTCGTGACCGTGAATAGAGGGACAGTCAAGGGGGGCGGAAAAACTGTCATCGGGAATGACAGTTATTTCATGGCATACTCCCATGTGGGCCATGACTGTTGGGTGGGGAATGAAACAGTTTTCATAAACGCAGCCACTCTGGCCGGACATGTCACGGTCGATGACTATGCAACGGTCGGAGCATTTAGCGGTGTTCATCAGTTCTGTCGAGTGGGCAAGTATTCGTTCATCGGAGGATACTCAGTGATCGTCCAGGATGTTCTTCCTTTCTGTCGAGTGGCTGGAGCTAGGCCCACTCACATCTACGGCCTCAATGCTATCGGCTTGAGGCGGAAAGGTTTCAAAAGAGAAAGGCTGAAAGCTCTGAGGGAAATGTTCAGGATAATCTTTAATTCTGATTTGAATACATCTCAGGCGCTAGAAAAGATCGAGAAGGAAATTCCAGCCAGTGAAGACAGGGATGAGATCATCAATTTTATCCAGGCTTCTGAGAGAGGATTGATAAAAAAAACTGCTGAGAAATGGGAAGAAGAATCGGGATAATCGCAGGATCGGGGGAATTCCCGTTCGTGGTCCTCGACGAGGCCCAGAAGTTGGGATACTCTTCTGTAGTGGCTGGTATCAGTGGGGAAGCGGAAGTCGGACTAAAGGAAAAAGCCGATATCTTCGAGTGGATTGAAATGGGGAATATTTTGAGTTTGATCTCCTTCTTCAGGAAAAATGACATCCGAGAGGCTGTGTTCGCCGGGAAAGTTGACCCGCGCACTGTCTATGAAACAGATAAATTAGGTGAATCTTCTTTGAAGATATTAGCCCAGACTCAAGAGCGAAACCCAACCGCAGTCATCAAGACGGTTATCGATTTTATGAAGGGTGAGGGAATCCAGATTGTGGATCCAACGCAGTTCATCTCTTCCTCTTTTTGTGAGGCAGGTGTCATGACAAAGACAAAACCCTCGCCTGATGTGGAGGAGGATATTGGTTTCGGCTGGACAGTCGCTAAAAACATTGCTGACCTGGATATCGGCCAGACTGTCATTGTCAAAAATAAAGCTGTTGTCGCTATCGAGGGGATCGAAGGAACAGATGAGGCGATCAGGAGGGGCGGCCAGCTGGCTGGGAAAGATACAGTCGTGGTCAAGGTGTGCCGGACCATTCAAGATCCAAGAGTGGATCTACCCGCTGTGGGTTTGAATACAGTGAAGAGCCTCGTCAACGCTCAATGTAAAGCTCTTTGTCTCGAGTCTCAAAAGATTCCTTTTTTCCGGAAGCAAGAGGCCGTCTCTTTGGCTGACGCAAACGGGATTGCAATTGTTGTCAAGAAGTCGTAAAAATAGGGGAGAAGGAGAGGAGTTAAAACACACTCGGAGAAAGCGCGATGGATAAAGTAAGAGTGGGGATTATCGGAGTCGGATATTTGGGGATGCAACATGCCAGAATCTTATCCTATTTAGAGGATGCTGAACTGAAGGGCGTCGCCGATATTGATTTTAAAAAAGCAGTGGAGATCGGAAACCGTCATGGAGTGCAGTACTATGAAAACTACGAAAACATGCTGGATGAGATTGATGCGGCCATAGTGGCCACTCCCACCTCTGAGCATTTTTCCATTTCCATGCGCCTGCTCAACGAGGGGAAGTCTGTTCTGGTCGAGAAACCCATAACTGAAACAGTGGAGCAGGCAGAAAAACTCGTCGCGAAATCGAACAAGAGCGGATTGATCCTTCAAGCCGGTCATCTAGAGAGGTTCAACCCCGCTGTGGAAGCTATAGAGAATGTCATTTCCGAGCCAAAGTTCATAGAAGTCCAGAGGTTGGGCTCCTTCTCGGCACGATCATTGGATATCGATGTCGTGCTCGACTTGATGATTCATGACCTGGATATTATTCTGGCATTGATTAAAGATGAGGTGAAAATCATCCGCTCTTCAGGAATCCATGTGCTCTCGGAGAAGATCGATATCGCCAATGCCAGATTAGAGTTTAAACAAGGATGTGTGGCCACTCTCACGGCCAGCCGAGTGCACCAGGGGAAAGTCAGGAAGCTTCGCGTGTTCGAGCCCACTTCGTGCTATTCGGTTGATTATATTAATCAGGAAGTTAAAGTTTTTCCTCTCAACGGGAAACAGACTGATATCAAAACCGTAAAGATAGAAAAAGAAGAGCCTCTCAAAAAAGAACTCCAGAATTTTTTCAAGTGTATCCGGGAAGGAAAAACGGAAAAAGTCAGTGGAGAAGAGGCTCTCCGGGCTCTCAAGCTGGCATATAACGTCCTGCGGGAAGCCGAATCATAGGGGACGTTCCCCAAGGTACCACCTTAGCCCACCAAATCCATCTTCACCTCATCATTTCATACACAACAGAATAGAAAAAGGGGACAGGCCCCTTTTTTTTAAAGAAGAGGGACAGTCCCTATCTTCCTAAACAAAAGGACTGAAAGGGACAGTCCCTGAAAAAAGGGGCCTGTCCCCTTTTTTGGGGAACGTCCCCTTATTTTTTTATCTTTCCCGGACGACCCCTGATGAACCGGATTTGGACTCTATCCTGACCTTCCTCTTCAAGGCGGAGGATTTCAAATTGGGCCTGTGAGAGATACTTGGCATGTGCTCTCAGGTATGAGAGTCCCTGCTCACAGAGAAAATCCAGCCAGTCTCCACGGGCTGTTTCGTCCATCAACTCCGGGGTCTCTTCAACAAAAGTGATCTGGCGCCGGGAAGAGAGCCGACTCTCTCTTGAGGAACGTCTCTTTGCATAGAGATTCACACCCTCATGGAGTTCAAGGTAATCCATGTGCGGCTGCCATCTGGATGCCCAGCGATAGTAGCGATCATAAAATTTTTGGTTTGATGCATGAAAGCGTTCATTCGTTTGGATTTCTTCTGTGATGAACTTCATCAGTTCTTCGCCAGCTTCTTTCCATTTCTCATAAATGGGAAGAGAGAGGCTCCTGAAATAAGCAAACCAGCCGCGAGGGATCCAGTAATCTCGGAAGAGATAGGGCGAGTAATTGGAGAATTGTTGAACCCGTTCATGGGAAGGATAACCGTGGAGGTTGAGATAGATGTCCGGGAGCCATTTGTCATAAAGATACTTCCTGACTTTCGCTTCCGGGAGGAGAGGTCTGGGGGCGTTGACTTGATAGCCCACATCCATCCCCAGAGAGCTGTAGCGGCCCGCATGAAGGCTGTGGAAGGGAGTTAGTTTCTGAAGCTCATAGGCTAACTCCGTTCCGTCCGGGTTTTCCATCGGATGAATCACGATGTTCATTTTTTTTGCGAAATCCTGATAGGATGGATTTTTGGCCACGAGCTCAGCGAATTTCAAAACATAATTTGTTGAAGAGACTTCATTGGCATGCTGGCGAGCGCTCAGATAAATAGTCGGCTTACACGTGATGAGACGAGCCAGCGATGTGTATTGTTCAAGGGGAGAGTATATCTCCAGAACAGGGATTTCTCTGTTTTCGTATGACCGTCCAGCCACATAGGAGTGGATAGACTTGAGGCGGCGGAGACGTTCGACTAGATCCAGGCACATTGTGTGAGAGATGATCTTGTCAGTCGGTACGATGTCTTTGTCTTCAGGAGGGCTTAGGGACTCTTTTTTCCTTCCCTGATTTTTTATGAGGA
>CAYFVQ010000026.1:0-2672 GCA_964346585.1 uncultured Eubacteriales bacterium
GGTCTTCGTCATTCATACCGGAGTGAATCCACCGGATTGGCCGTGGCGGCCTTAATGGACTGGTAACTGACCGTGACAAGAGCGGTGATAAAAGTTATCACTCCGGCAATGATGAAAATGCCAAAGCGAATGTGTGTCCGGTAGAGAAAACTCTGAAGCCATTGATTCAGGAGATACCAGGCCACCGGCCAAGCAATGATATTCGCCAGAAGAACCAGCCGGGTCAGGTCTTTTGAGAGGAACATCACGACCCTGGAGACAGAAGAACCGAGTACCTTGCGGATCCCGATCTCTTTAGTCTTCTGCTCAACGTTGAACGAGGCCAGACCAAAGAGTCCCAGGCAGGAGATGAAAATCGCAAATCCAGCGAGGTAGGCGATTAGAGAGCGTGTTCTGCGGACAGAGTTGAATTGACTTTCATAGTCGGCATCCAAGAAATCATACTCAAAAGGAAAGCCCGGGTTCAACCGCTCGAAGACGTTTTTCACTTGAGCGAGGGTTTGGGGGATATTCTCCGGATGGATTTTCAAGAATATGAATCTGTATTCCTTAGGATTCTGAAGCAGGATGAGCGGCTCATCTACTCTCCATCTGGGGTTGGGGAGGTAGTCTTTGATAACACCAATAACCGTGTAATTTTGACCACTGTAGGACATACGGGTGTTGATCGGATTCTCCTTTCCCATGATTCCTGCCACTTTTTCATTGATCAGTACTTCGTTTGGACTGCCGGAATGGTCGTTTTCTTTGCGAAAGAAGCGGCCCTGGACAAGAGGGATTTCAAATGTCTCCAGAAAATCGGAGTCAACACTCATGAAAGTGATGCTGGGCTTGAGCTCCGGGTCTTTCCCCTCCCACTGCCAGCTTGAACTGTTCGACCGTCCGCCAGTGGGATACGCAGAACTGGCTGAGACCTTTATGACTCCAGGGACCCGGAGGAATTCATTTTTGGCTGTTTCGTACCGTTCGAGAAGTTCCCCTCTGCTCGAGAAGAACACAAGATTCTCCATGTTGTACCCCAGGTCCATGGTCTGGAGATAGCTGAGCTGTTTATAAACACCTGAGGCACCGGTGATAAGCCCGATGGCCAGGCTGAATTGGACCACGACCAATGCCCTGCGGAAACCGGTTCTTTTTAAAGTTGATCCCGTAAATCCCTTGATAATCCGGAGCGGTTGAAAAGAGGACATGAACAGAGCCGGATAGCTTCCGGCCACTAGTGCGGTTAGCAGCGAGGTTCCGATCAAGAATCCTAAGAGAGAAGGATTCTGAAAAATCACCAGAATCAGTTCTTTCTGGAAAAGAGTGTTGAACACCGGGAGGAAGAGTCTGGCCAGGAAGACGGTCAGCACCATCGAGATCAGGACGAACAGGGATGTCTCGAAATAGAACTGTTTGATGATATCCTTGCGAAAGGCTCCGATAACCTTCCTCATCCCGATTTCTTTCGACCGGTTTCCGGACCGGGCAGTGGTCAGGTTCATGAAATTGATGCAGGCGATAAGCAGGATAAAGGCACCCAGGAAACCGACCAGCCGGATTTGTTCAATGCTTCCTCCTCCATCGCCCAGTCTGTAGAGACGGAACCGGGCAAAAGGTCGCAGGACCGGCACGTATTCGTCACTGCTGTACGTTTTCACGACGAATTCCCTGATTCTGCGGTTGAGGTCATTGAAGGAGCTTCCCTTCTGGAGCTGGACAAAAACAAAGTAATTCTGGTTGGTAAATCCTCTCAGGTCATCCTCTTTATGAATTTGCTTCACGTAGAATTCCAGGGGCATCAGGATGTCAAAGCGAAATGTGGAATTGCTGGGAATGTTCTTCATAACTCCCGTTACTTTCATAGGATATTGATTGTCGACAGTGATGACCTGACCGATGGGATTTTCGGTTCCGAAATATTTTTTTGCTGTCCGCTCAGACAGAACTAGAGAAAAGGGATCCTTGAGCGCGGTTTTTGGGTCCCCTTCAGTCAAAGGAAACGTGAACATCTCCAGGGCTTCAGGATCCGCGGGAAAAACTCCTGGCTCCGAGAACGTTCTATCATTGTAGCTAAGGATAAATGTCCGGTTACCTGCTAGGAACCGGGCTGATTCTTCCACTTCTGGAAACAGCTCCTTCAAAAGAGGACCCACTCCGGGAACAGATGGCACCTGAAGCTCCTCTCTTTCCTCCTTGATATGGGCAGAGACGAGGTAAATGTCGTCTATCTTCTCATGGAATTTATCATAGCTCAGCTCGTCCTGAATCCAGAGAAGAAGCAAGACAACGCAGGTCATACCGATGGTCAAACCGGCGATGTTGATGAAAGAGTAGACTTTGTGTCTTTTGACATTCCGAAAAGCGATTTTTAAATAGTTTCTAAACATAACGGTGCTCCATTTTATGATGAATTGTGAATAATAAAACGCCGCCTGGATGGTGTTCCAAAAAAGCCAGAGGAAAGCCCATACGCGGCCGCGATATTGGCAGATTCTGGCGAATTCGGTCTCATAATCCCCGGAAATGGCGAAGAGGTCTTCATAGACAGTCAACCGGCGGAGAATCCAGAGAAAAATTTTCGGAGGTCTATGAGTATGTTCGGTCATTTTTTCTTTTCAAAAGAGTAGTCGGGCACATCGCCCCAGGCCAGCTTATGGACTCTCTGGGCGTTTGACAGAGCCTTCTCACCC
>CAYFVQ010000027.1:0-11626 GCA_964346585.1 uncultured Eubacteriales bacterium
TCGGAGCGAACTCGATCGAATATTGGTTCAACCTTGAGCAAGCGAACCCAGTTATCATACACTTTATGCGCTTCTTCCAACATTTGAAAACCCTTATCGTCTTCGCCAAGAGAAAAATACAAAACAGCGATTAAAGTCGGCGCCACATACATTTGTTCCGACCTTCCTTTTAATTCATCCAATATTTCCTGTGCTTTTTCTCTGTCGCCCATCTCCGCATAGGTGATCCCAATCCAGGCTTCGATTTGAGTGCGCCAGCCTCTAGCAATACTTTTTTCTGCCTCAAATTCCTGTAGAGCTTCCTCATATCTCTGGTTCTGCAAATAGATAGAGCCCAGATGAAAATGGATGAAACTGAAGCTCGGATTCATCTCGAGTGTTCTTTGCAGGGCGACTACAGCTTCATCGAAGCGGCGGGCCCGATAGAGGACCTGCCCAACATTTCTGTTGATGACAAGGGAGAGAGGATCAAGTTCATGGGCTTTCCTAATTTCACGGATGGCTTCCTCATGGCGAGCCCAACACATCAGATCATAAGCGTACCAGTGACGGGCAGTGGCATAGTTCGGATCGAGTTCAATGGCACGCAGGTATTCCCTTTCAGCGCTTTCTATATCAAACTCATACCGCCACTTGACCTGCGCCAGTGAGACATGCGCCTCAGCAAGCATATCGTCAATTTCCAGGGCCCTGAGGGCATTTTCTTTGACTTTGGGATACGCCTCATTTGGCGCATAGGCTCCGTATTCAGGGAGAAGGAGGTAAGATTGGGATAGCCCAGTGTAGGCATGTGCATAGTTGGAATCATGCTGGAGCGCCTCTTCAAAATAATTGATGGCTCTCCACAGATCCTCTTCTGTTCTTTTATTCCAGAAATAGCGGCCCTTGTTATAGGCGACAAAAGCGTCTGGATTCTCAGTGTACCGCCTGCTCAGGCGTTCAATCTCCTCCCCCGAGAGCTTTAACCGCAAATTATCTGTGATCGAATTCGTGATCTCATCCTGAACAGTGAAAATCTCTGCGATGTTCCTCGTGTAGTCCTGTCCCCAAATATGACTGTTATCCCTGACTCTCATCAGCTCGACACTGACGGTTAGTTCATCTCCACGTCTGCTCATCCGGCTGACAAGCACGGCATCGACTCCAAGTTCCCGTCCTACAGCTTGAGGATCAACCAGCTGCCCCTTGTATTGGAATACCGAACTGCGGGCAATCACCGTCTTAAGCTGGGGCAACTGGGCTAACTTACTGATGATTCTTTCTGTCATCCCATCGCTCAAGTATTCTGTATTCGGGTCAGCATGGACATTCTCAAAGGGAAGAACAGCAATGGTGTCAATGGCTCCCTTTTTTCCGAAGAGGACAAAGATCCCCACAGTGATCAGAGCGACAGCGAGCAGAGCAGCGCCGCTATAGATAAGAGGCTTTATCCACTTCCTTAAATCTATTATCTTTTTTTTAGGCTTCTTTTCAGGAATAACCCATTCAGCCGAAGTGATGCTTTTCTCTACTGCGGTCAATCCTGAGAGAAGCTCTTCAGCTGTCTGATACCGCTGGCTCCTATCCTTTTCCATACATTTCATAACCACATCGCTCAATTCTTTGGGAATCTGCTCATTCAATTTTTTGGGATCTGGAGTGGGCTCAGTCTTATGCTTCAAGGCTATGCTTAACGAACTATCTCCTTCGTAGGGCTGCCTTCCGGTCAGCATTTCATACAGGATGGTTCCTAACGAATAGATGTCGGAACGCTGGTCAGCCTCTGCCCCATCCACCTGCTCGGGAGACATGTATTCAGGAGTTCCGACCATCCTTCCCGCTCTCGTGATTCCCTTCGACTCACTCGAACGGGCGATTCCAAAATCCATGATGCGAACATCCCCCTCTCTATCTATCATGACATTACTGGGCTTCAAATCTCTGTGCACGACGCCTCTCTTGTGCGCTTCAATCAGCCCTTCGCACACCTGCTTGGTTATACTGATGGCTGTTCCCACACTCAATTGTTTCGTCATCCTGAGCATGCTCTTCAAATCTTCACCAGGCACGTATTCCATGGTGATGTAATGGGTTCCTTCTTCTTCATTCAAATCATACATGCGGCAGACATGTTTATGGATAATCTTGCGTGCGAATTTCAGTTCGTTGCTGAAGCGGGCTATGGTTCTTTCATCCGAAGCGACATCAGGATTCAAGAGTTTTAAGGCGACTTCTTCCTTGATCTTGTTATCGAATACTTTGAAGACTCTTCCCATTCCTCCCTTTCCTAGTTCTTCGATGAGTTCATACCTTTTGGCAAAGGTACTCCCTCTGGTTAATTGCGGGAAGGAGGTTTGGAGAGTTCTCGTGTGGACTCCTGAAATATCTTCAGAAGGAGGCAGGGGTGTGGCACAGTGATTACAGAAACGACTGTTCTCAGGATTTTCGGTTTGGCATCTCGGGCAAATCATACAGGAGGATCCTTAGGAAGCTTAGATTTAAGAATATCAGCTATACTCTAAAGAGTCAATGATGTCAATGGTCAATGGGGACGTTCCCCAATTATCCTGGATTATTCACGAGTCGAGGTTGCCGTAGATACGAGGCACAGCGCAAGATGCTGTGGTCGTCCACCGCGCTTGCGCTGTAACAAAGCAGATGCGGTGAGATCGGCTCGCCCGAAGGGGAAAAGATGCCGACATATGATGATTAGCCATCCTTCAGAGATTTGTTGTATGGAGTGTCGGCATATTTTATGAATAATTCAGGATTAATATCCGAACAGTTTTGGCAGAGACATGCTGATTGCGGGGATGAATGTCACCAGAAGAAGGGCGATGAGCATGGCGAGAAAAAGTGGCAGAAGCGGCTTCAGTACTTTGGCAATACTCGTTCCTGCAATTCCGCATCCAACAAAGAGGACGGTTCCCACAGGTGGCGTACAGAGTCCGATACTGAGGTTCAGGACCATGATGATCCCGAAATGAATCGGATCGACTCCCAGTTGAATCACGACGGGTAGAAAAATCGGAGTGAAAATCAAAACAGCCGGTGTTATATCTATGAAAATACCAACAATCAGTAAGAAGACATTGATGAGCAGGAGGATGATGATGGGACTGCTGGACAGAGTGATGAGCGCAGCACTGATGTTTTGAGGTATGTATTCAAAGGAGATTATCCAGGACATTCCCATCGAAGTTCCGATGAGAAGCATGACTATGGCTGTCGTGGTCGCTGAATCCAGTAGGATTCTCGGCAGTTCTTTCCATTTGACTTCCCTGTAAACAAGGACGGCGAGAATAAAAGAATACAGGACAGCAATGGCCGAGGCCTCGGTCGCTGTGAAATAACCGGCTACGATCCCGCCGATGACCAGAATGATCATGAAAAGGCTTGGTATGGCCTTAAGCAGCCGGAGAATTCCTTCTTTAGCTCGGATTCTTTCGCTGACCGGGTATTTCTTCCTGTGGGCGATCACACCGGCCACAACCATCAAAGACAGGCCGATGAGAATCCCGGGAAAATACCCTGCCACAAACAGCGCACCGATCGAAACCCCACCGCTGGCCAGTGAATAGACGATAAGGATATTGCTCGGAGGGATGATCAATCCGGTCGTGGCAGATGTGAGATTGACAGCGGCACTGTAATTCAGGTCATACCCCTCTCTCTTCATGGCCGGGACCATAAATCCTCCGATGGCTGACGCGGTGGCCACCGCCGACCCGGAAATCGAGCCAAACAGCATGGCCGCCATGGTGTTGACGAATGCCAGACCGCCAGGAAACATACCGACCAGTACTTTCGCAAAATCAATCAGGCGTCTAGCAATCCCTCCCCTGTTCATGAGCTGTCCTGATAGGATGAAAAAAGGAATGGCCAGCAGGACAAAACTGTCCAGTCCGGTGGCCATGCGCTGGGCGACTGTTGTCAGAGCCGGGCCGCCTTTGATACTCATCAGCATGGTGGCGATTGTGGCAATGCCTATGCTAAAAGAAATGGGCACACCGATGATCAGAAGAAAGGCAAAGCTGAGGATGAGGACCAAGATGTGAGCAACTTCCATCCTTATTCCTGTATGGCTCCGGCTTCGGCTCGCTCCACCTGTAACTCTCCCCCTATCCCCTTGGAAGAACGCATTTTCTCTATGAAAAACAAAGAAGCATAAAACATAATCAGCAGTCCGCTCAAGGGGAGCACTAAATAGACATATCCCAATTGGAGCCGGAGCGCCGCTGATATCTGATTCAATTTCAAAGTGATCACGACAAGGCGAATGCCTCCGATGACCATCACAAAAAAGGCAAACAGAAATATGAAGAGCTGGATGCACAATTCAGCCAGGTTCCTGATTTTTCCTACAGTCGCCTTCAACACGACATCGATCGCCAGATGCATCTTCTTGCCAGCCGCATAGCTGGCGCCCAACAAGCCCACCCAGATGAGAAAATACCGGGCCAGCTCCTCAGTGAAAGAACTGGGATCCTTCAAGACGAAACGCGTAAACACCTGCCACAAGACGTTCAGCACATTCACCGCCATCAAAATAATCAGAATCCACTCCAGAATCCTGTTGACTTTTTTCTTGATTTTCTCGAGCATCATTTTATCGCCTGGATCTCCTGTATGATCTGGTAAAACTCCGGCTGCTTTTTGTATTCTTCATAAATCGATTTGACTTTTTCGGCAAAAAGCGTCTTATCCGGATAATAGATTCTCACCCCGGCCTTCCGGACATACTCCAGCGCTTCTTGAGTCGCCTTTTTCCACAGCACTTTCTGATGCTGCGCAGACTCATCCGCAGCCCTCTGAAGAATCTCTTGAAACTCCGACGACAGGTCATTCCAGATTTTCGTGCTGACGAGAAGGACATCCGGAACACCGGTATGCTCGTCAAGCGAGTAGAATTTACAGACCTCATAGTGGCGGGAAAGATGAAAACTCGGCGGATTATTCTCTGCTCCGTCCACAACTCCCTGCTGAAGCGCTGAATACAACTCTCCCCAGGCAATCGGTGTAGGCGAACCCCCGAGGGATTGAACCATCCTCATCGAGGTCGGGCTTTCCTGTGTCCGGATCTTCATCCCCACAAGATCTGAAGGTGAGAGGATTGGCTTCTCTATCGAATAGAAACTCCGGCTGCCCGCATCATAGTAACACAGCCCCCTCAGCCAGTATTTTTCTCCGGCCAGGAGCAGCTTCCGGCCGATTTTTCCTTCAAGGACTTTAAAGCTGTGCTCCTCATCTTTGAACAGATAAGGCAGGCTCAAAACGCTCATGGAGGGCACGAAGCCTTCCAGAACGCTGCAGGAGACTGTTGTCATCCCTATGCTTCCGATTTGGAGAAGCTCCAGACATTCCCTCTCCGAACCCAACTGCTCACTGGGATAGATGTCGATTCTCATCCGGGCATTCGATTCTTCCGAAACACGCATGGCCAGGTATTCCATGGCTTGATGCACTGGATGGGCTGTGTTCAGACCGTGCGCCAGCTTGATGACTTTTACGCGCGAATCTCTGCCGCAGGCTGCAGACAGAAGGGAATAAATAATAAGCAGAATAAACAAGAGATGCTTTATTCGACTTCCGGAATTCTTCATTTATTCGATAAGAGGTCGAATCACCACTGCCTGGAGTTTTTCGAGCTCGGTTTTTAAACGGGCAAACATATCTTCGTCTGTATACAGGCCGATTATGGAACCACCAGATCCGGCGAATTTGGCTGAAGCCCCGCTCTGGCGGGCTGCCTGGATCATCTCGAGATTGCTTCCGCTGATTTTCATGATCTGGCATCTGAGGTCAAAGTTCTCGTTCATTAAATCATGCAGCTGTTCGAAATCACCCTGGAGTAAAGCATCCTTCCCCGCCTCGGCGATTTCGGCCAGGCGATTGAGCGTATCCAACACGAACTTATCTCTGTTCTCATACCCCACACGGATATCATCCAGAACCTGTCCGGAAACCTTTCCCAGTGAAGGTTTATAGGCGATGAAAAGATCGGGAAGAAGCTTATCATCCAGGCGCTCATAAATGCCGTGCCCTTTCTGTTGAATGACTTTTTCGTTGAGGTCCATGTAAACACACCCCTCATACACCTGGATGACTCTATCCATCAATCCGGCGTTGATTCCCAACTCTTTCAATTCCGCATCCAGGATGAGGGAAGGTAGAACCTCCACAGGGATTTCGAACTCGTAAAATTCCATCAAGGCACCCATAACAGCCGTGATGATCGCGCTGGATCCTCCGAGTCCGAGCTGGCGGGGGATGGTGGACTCATATTGGATTGTGAAGTTTTTTTCCTGGAGTTTGATTTTTTGGCTCCTGCGGTAGTCAGAGAACTTCTTTATCGCGGCCTGGATTAAGCGAACTCCGCCATAATAACCATAAAGCTCGATCCTCTCCACTAGCTCATCCATATTCTTGTACACACTCGCATCCCGGCTGTGGGCCTCGATGCGGAGTTCTGCGGACTCCTGGAGTGAAACAGTTGCAGCGAAATTTTTTACGATGATGGCGATGATTTTGCCAAAGTATCCGTCCGAAGGATTCCCGAGCAGCCCGGCCCGGGCGTATGCGCGGCTCTCGATAATCATTATCCTGTATTTTACTTCTTTTTACTCATTGGGCAAGAGAAACATGAGAGCACTCCCCTGCTCATTACTGTTTTATCTCCCAAAAAACTGAATAACAGATGCACTTATCGGTTAGCGAGGAGGTTTGACGCGAACCTTTCCTTCCAGTTTATTTTTTCCAGCTTGAATCACAACAGTATAATTCCCAGGCCTGACTAATTCTGCGCCTCTCCTGAAAACAGCTTGATCTGCCTCTTTTTTCTTCGGGCTCAAATCCCAAACAGCTCTATTCACTCCTGGATCATTCGTTACGGTGAGTTCATTAACGACTTCTCTGGTATCATCCAAGATAGAGATTCCAACCGGACAGCTCTCTTTTAAATAATAGTGGATGACAGCTTTTTGACGCGTTTCCCAGGCCCAATCACCTCCATAATCTCTGCTTCTCGGCAACACAGCTGGCCTGATCGCAAACAAATGGGCTTCCTTTTCAGAAATCTTTTCATCAAATTTCTGAACAGGAGCGATGTCCAGAACAAACGCACTTCTTCCATGAGTTCCGATGACCAACTCACTATCCCTAGGATGCACAGCAATATCGTGAACAGCGGTCGTTGGCAAATCGCAACAGAGTGAATACCATGTTTTTCCGCTATCCAGAAAAACATATACGCCTCCCTGATCCGTTCCCGCATAGAGAATATTTTTATTTTGAGGGTCTTCCCGTATCACATTTACAGATTCGGAAGGAAGATTTCCGGTAATCGAATTCCATGTCTGTCCAAAATCAGTAGACCTGAAGAGGTAAGTTTCAAAATCATCCTCTCGATATCCGGTCAAAGATAGATATACAGTTCCAAGCTCATGGGATGAAGCGACAACCCGGCTGACCCATTTATCGGGAAGACCACTATTAATCTTCGTCCAGTTCTTCCCATCATCTCTCGTCATGTGAACATTCCCATCATCCGTGCCCACATAAATCAGACCTGGCAACAACGGAGATTCACTTATGGCTGTCAATGCGCCATAGGGGACATTTCCCTGTTTTTCCGGACCAGGATTTGTTGATAAATCCGGGCTTATGCAGGTCCAACTGTCTCCTCTGTTTACGGATTTGAAAAGTTTATTGGCTCCGTAATAAAGAGTAAAAGGATTGTGATGGGAAATGATGAAAGGAGTCATCCAATTATAGCGAAGAGATGGCTCTCCTTTTTTTGCTCTTGGTTGAATGTGTTTAGACTGTCCGGTCTTCATGTTCTTGCGTCTGAAATAACCAAACTGCTGTTCATAATAGATAATACTTGGATCAGTGGGATCAACCAGCGTAAAGTAAGAATCTCCTCCTCCCCAGAGGTCGATCCAAACATGCTTCCAGGGATCCTCTATGCCATCCTCCTGCTCTTGGTTGCTGGGTCCGTAAAGGGCTGAATCATCCTGTGTCCCCCCATATATATTGTAAGGAGTCGCCATATCCACTGATATTGCGTAGAATTCAGCAATCGGAAGATTGTTGATGTGGAGCCATGTCTTCCCTCTGTCATAGGACATGAAAAAACCACCGTCATTTCCAAGCAGCAATCTGTCCGGATTTATCGGATCGATCCAGAGATCATGGTGATCAAGGTGAAGGGCTCTGGTGGAATGATGATAAAGACGGACGACCGTTCCACCGAGCCTTTTGTATGTTCTTCCTCCGTCTTCTGATGCCGCCAGGTTAACACCTAAAACATAGATACTCTTTTCATCATCAGGTGAGACTCTAATATCTCCAAAAGAATAATTGATGCCAGCAATCACATTCCTTTCATTAACCTTCTTCCAAGTTTTTCCTTTATCTTCAGAGCAATAGACTTCCCCTCCGACACGCCTTTGTCGACGCTCTTTCTTTTTTCGAGGAAGAGGAGTCTGGTTATCAAGGACAGCGTAGACAAAGTTTGGATTCGAAACAGATACATCCAATCCGATTCGACCGATATATTTTCCTGCTGGGAATCCCTTGGTCAATCTCTTCCAGGTTTGGCCGGCATCCGTTGTTTTGTAAATCCCGCTTCCTTTCCCACAGACAACATTATCCCACGCTTTTCTATCTCTTTCCCAGGCGGCCGCATACAAGGTCTCGTTGTCTGATGGATCCATCACTACATCCACAACACCTACCTTATCAGAGACGAAAAGACTATTCTGCCAGGTCTTCCCCCCGTCCGTCGTCTTGAATAAACCTCTTTCTTCGTTATAAGTGTACTGATGCCCCAAAACAGCCACATAGACAATGTCTGGATTCTGAGGGTCTATGACTATTCTTCCAATATGGTGAGAATCATGCAAACCCATGTTCTTCCATGTCTCCCCTCCATCTTGAGATTTGAAAATTCCGGTTCCGGCAAAAGAACTCCTGGCCATCAGGTTCTCTCCCGTCCCTACCCAAACCGTATCAGGGTCTGATCGCGACACTTCAATATCTCCGATGGCAAAAGTGGATTCATTCTCAAAAATGGGCTTCCAGGTCATTCCGTTATTCACAGTCTTCCAGACATTACCAGAGCCAACTCCCACATATATTGTGGAATTGTTACCCGCAGGGCAAGCAATGCTTTCAATCCTTCCTCCCTGAAACATCGGACCGACTCTTCGCCATTTTAAATTCTTGAATGGCGATTCCTCTTTGAGTTTCACATGATGATTCCAGGATTTCATCCGGCTTTCAGGATCTGTCGGATTCTCCTTATCCTGTAGGCCAGTACCCAGAGGAGATAAAAATTGGACACATATGAAGAATAAACTCAAATAAAGAAACGGATTAATGTATCTTTTCATAGAAAGCTCCTTAGAAAAAGGATGAGTTTAATTTTGTCTCCTGCTTGAACGTCTTTCTACCCTTGAGTGGAAAAATGAGCGTTTGTCATATAACACAGCCCAAATTCGATGTCAAAACAGGCGAGCCATCGCCTAGCCATCGGATATTAAAATCCTCTGGATGTCTGAGTGTATGACGAAGTTAATAATCTTTCGAGAGAAAACTATTGAGAAAAATTCGCTGCATCCCATTCGTCCAGAAATGAATTTCAGGATATAAAATTTCATTTTATTGCGAAGTTATAATAAAATTCACTTTGAATAAGGAGTCAATAATAATTGTCCGGGGAAAATTATGATGAAAATATGGAATAAATCGAATCCAGTATTCTTTTTTCCTTCAGTGCAAATAACAAGAAGACGGTTCATTAAAACATCTGCCCTTGGCCTGGGAGCGTTATCTCTGGGAATAAGCTGTCAAAAGAGTGATCGGGAAGGTCAAAAACCCAACATCATCTTAATTCAAACAGACGATCAGCGATGGGATGCTCTCGGTTGTGCGGGAAATCCCATCATTCAAACTCCGAACATGGACCGTCTTGCCAGCCAAGGCTTACGCTTTGCCAGGGCTTTTGCCACAACCCCGATATGTGCAGCCAGTCGTGCCAGTATTTTTACAGGACTCTACGAGCAGACTCATGAATATACCTTCACCAAGCCGCCTTTGGACCGCTCATTCACAGATATCAGTTATCCTCTTCTCCTCCGTCAGGTCGGCTATCGGACTGGATTCATCGGAAAGTTTGGCATTAAAGTAGAAAAAGGTGTGGCGGATGAGATGTTCGACTGGGTGAAATGGAGCAGCCTTCCTTATTTCAAAGAGAACGCTGAAAAAGGTCGCCATCTGACCGAAACACATGGAGATTATGCCATTGAGTTTCTCCGCGGCTGTAAAACGGACCAACCATTCTGTCTTTCACTCAGTTTCTGGGCCCCACACGCAGTCGATGGAAATCCTCAACAGTACTTTTGGCCCGCAGCGTGTGACAATCTGTACAGGAGCATCACTCTTCCCGTCCCTGAAACAGCAAACCCGGCATTCTTCGAAGCCCTGCCTGAATTCCTGAAGAAATCAATGAACCGTATTCGGTGGTACTGGCGTTTTGATAATCCTGAAAAATACCAAGAAATGGTCAAAGGTTATTACCGGATGATCAGCGGGGTGGACATGGTCATCGGGAGGATTATGGACGAACTCACTCGGTTAGGTATGGCCAGGAACACGGTCATCCTTCTGACATCTGATAATGGATACTTCCTGGGAGAACGAGGGTTTGCCGGGAAATGGTTGATGCATGATCTTTCAATTCGTGTTCCTCTAATTGTATACGACCCCCGAAGGGCCAAGGAAAAGTTTCGTCCGGTCAGAAAAGAAATGGTCCTGAATGTGGATATCGCTCCGACAATCCTAGACTTAGCAGGAATGGATATTCCGAAAATAATGCAGGGACGCAGTCTTATGCCTCTGATGAGGGATGAAGAGATCGACTGGCGAACAAACGTATTCTGTGAACATCTCTGGGACCATCCCGAGATTCCCCAAAGTGAATGCATCCGAACGGACCGCTGGAAATATATCCGCTATCCCCAACATCTCGATTTCCAAGAATTGTATGATCTCGAAGAAGATCCGAGAGAAAAAAACAACCTGGCCTTTGACCAACGTTACCGGACAGTCTTGCTCGATCTAAAAAGAGCTTGTGAGCAAAAGATTCATTCATTAAGCCAATGGAAAGTTTCGTCTTGATGAAATCAGGAAAAACGACGCCCAAGGTTTTATTGCAGGCTGGGATACTCGTATTAGTCTGTTGTTCAATTGCGTCTTACAAAAAGTTCGAGAATGGTTATTCCGAAATGGGAATGACTCCCAGCGAGCTCAGGTGTGAATACCAGATCAATCCTTTGGCCATAGACGTGAACAACCCGAGGTTGAGCTGGGTTCTCGCATCCTCACAACGCGGACAAAAGCAAACCGCATACCGAATACTGGTCGCCGATAAAGAAAAAAAACTGCATTTGAATGAGGGAAATTTCTGGGACAGCGGCGTGGTCAAATCCTCGGAGACGATCCATATTGTCTACAACGGCATACTACTTAAAAGCGCCAGGCGCTGCTTCTGGAAAGTCAAGGTTTGGGACAAGAAAGGCAAAGAGTCAGCCTGGAGTCAAACAGCATTCTGGGAGATGGCTTTGCTCAGTCCTGATGATTGGAA
>CAYFVQ010000028.1:0-14314 GCA_964346585.1 uncultured Eubacteriales bacterium
GGAGCGCTCCAGACCTTAACAGAGACATCGACTCTTCTGTTCGTCGCAGTCAAAGTATCGCCTGAAGTGTATTTATTGTTGACTCTGAATTCGACTATGGGACCGTTGCTGGCAAAAGACTGCCCTTTCAGAATGGCGCGGAATAAAGCATCCCTGTCTAGGTTATCTGATTCCTCACCGTTATAGATAACATAAGTCCTCGAGTAGCCAGGCTCTGACCTGTCTATGGAATGGGCGTCTGAAGAGGCAACGAGCGGAAAATAATAGCCGCGGTTCAGGAGATGAAGCCAATCCTCGATAGCTGTGAAATTGGAGGAGTAGTAGTAGGGGCCGTTCATGACTTCCAGAGCATTAAAAGAAGCGTCGAAATTCTCTAATGCGGTGGCAGCTGATTCCAGGTCGAGCTGGTAGTTGTTGAAGTACCCGAGAGTTCCGGCACGGGGATGGTTGACCTGAAGAATAATGCCCTGGTCTTTCTGGCGGCTGGCTTCAAACAAAGGAGGAACCTCTTTAGAAAGAGGGGAGATGGCACCGTTGCTCTTTTCGTTGGGTCTGTGAATCAGCGGATAGGTGTTATAGTGGATCATACCAGAGATGGTCACTTCATTCCCGGGAACCACTGCCAAATATTCATTCAATCGGAGTTTCTCGAGTGTGGGATAATAGTCTGTGATCCAGTTGTGATCAGTGGCCACAGCCACATCCACCCCTTCAGCAACAACAGACCGGATGCGTTCTGCTACTCCCATTCGTCCATCCGAGTAATTGGTATGCATATGAGGATCGATGGAGATGAGATTGGGTGTTTTCACCACTTTGTCTATGCGGAAAGTCAATTCAAGTGGCTCATCCTCCAATACTTCAATGACTTTTTTATCGACAGAATATTCCGGCCCTCTCGACGCATAAACGAGGTAAGTACCCACCGGAAGTTCAACCTCAAGTGTATCTTCTTCTGGAAAAACAGAATTCTTGAATGATTCCCAGTATTTTTCAGTCTCAGCCGGATTCTCAGGCTCAAAATAAGGAGTTTCGGTCGGAGCCAGACCGATAAACGTGACTTTGCCCGGGACGAATTCTCCATCGCTGTTTTGAATTTTCATTTTCACTTTTCCGAGAAGAGAATCTTGAAGGATACAAGAATTTTCGTCTCCTGAACGAACAGCCATCAGCTCTTCTTTGACTGCTGGGAATAAGTTGGCTCTCACTCGGTATATCCCTTCAGGAAGAGGGAGTTCGAGTATCAACGGATCTTCAATAAACGAACGGAAGAACACAGATGATGAAAATGCGTCTCTGACAATGACTTCCACCAAGTCTCCGTTGAGTTCTTTGAACTGGATCGTCGCCTGTTCAGGTTCGACGTTTAAAACGCTGTAGATTCTGTTGAGCAGGTTTTCGTGTTGAGCATCCACCATCAAAATATGTCGTCTCTCGAAGGTTTCTCCGGGGCCCAGTGTTCCCGGGACATGCTCTTCCTCTTCATCGCGTAAAGGATTCATGTTGAGTGAGGCGACATAATGATCCTTTTTCTGGTAAATCCTGAAATTCAGGTTCGGATGATTTTCCCAATGAAACGGGCTGAAAGAATACCTGTTGAGCGCACTAAAATAGATAGAATAGTCCAGCTCTTCCATCGTCTCTTTTCCAGTATTGGTCAAGGTTGAACGGATTTCGATTCTTGGTTCCTCTGGGAAAAAGCGGTAAAGAGTTTGGACCTTGGCTCTTATTCCTTTTTTTCCTTTATATAGGGCTGTGGCTTCCACAACGAATGTTCCGTTTTGACTCTGTTCTTTTAAGGGATTGATGGTGCTGTAAAATATGTCTTGTTTTTTATCCTGGATTCTTATGACGGGAGCACCGACAATCAGGTCGCTGATCAGATTTTTTCCGGCTGGAGTCAAGCTGATGATGCAGCCCTGGGCATCGGCCACAGGATAATTAGAGGAGGACATTAAATATCTCTTGACTCCCCCGATGAGGGCCATGCTTTTTCCATCGGATATGAGGTAATCTCCGCTTTTCCAGATTGTGCAGAATTTTTCAGGCAAATCATCTTCGCTTTTGATGACCTTCATCTGGAATTCGGCTCCGAAGAGCAGGGCGGGGATGAGGAGAACAAGAATACTGAGGAAAGTTTTATTAAAGGCTCTCATTGTCTTTCTCCTTATGAGACTTTAATTTCTTTTCAGGCCACAGAAAATCAGAGTAATTACATTATACTAAAAGAAAGTTGAATTCAATGGATAAAAACTCAGTAACTTTTGGGTCAGACGTTGACCTAAAAAAAGGATCAGGCTTCAATGTTTTTTTGGGATTAGGTCTTATCATATTCGATTTCGATACCAGGTGATTAAGATCTAGCTTTGTATCTTGAAGCCAAGATAAGGCCTAATCGAAAAAAAGCCTGACCCCGATTTTTTATGTCTTAGCCTGAACCCATTGAAATCAAAAGGAAGTTTCGATAAAATCGACTTGCTCTGTAGAGTATATTTATTATCGGGATTCAATAATGATGAAAGGATTAGAGAAGGTTCACGAGATCAAGGGCAAGAAGTATCTGTTCAGAGTGGAATCATCGGAGAATCATCTCGACTATTTGAAATATGAAGAGTTAAGGGATGAAGTCTGGAGAGAGCCGAACGATAACCTGTCCGGTTCTCGAAACATGATGTGTGAAAATTTTCTCCATGAGGGCAGCAGCCTGTTTATCGGGGTTTTTAAAGAGGTGGAAAAAGGACGTTTCGAACCGGATAAAGAGCACCTGATTGGATTTTCTTACGGATTCGTCGGTCTCAAGGATAAAAAGATTGCCTTCAGGAAGCCTGATAATCTCCAGTTCTATTCCCAGTACACGTGTGTCCGGCCTGATTTCGAGCATCTGGGTTTGGGAGTGATGATCAAGGAATTCCAGAAAGAGACTTTACTCGAGGTTTTGGGGATTGCTACTGTCATCTGTACGTTTGACCCCTTGACAGGAGTCAACGCCCACAGGAATATCCATCACTTCGGGATGGATGTTCTCGATTATAGACAGGCGTTCTACGGAGATTTTGGGGGACGGTTGAACAGGTTGGATGTCCCGTGTGACAGGTTCCTTGTGACCTGGGACCTCAAAAGAGAGAAAGGGAAACCCGAATATGACTTGGAAGCTCTGGTCGAGTCGGAATGGATGGTCGTCAAAGCAGAAAAAAAGACTGTGGAAGGACAGAGCGGACCGATTAAGCTCGAAGTGGCAGAGGAGATAAACCTGAACCTCGATAATGAATTCCTTTTGATCGAAATCCCTGTTGATTTTTATACGATGCTCAAAGAAACAGATGTCACAGACGATAGAGTCAGAAGCATCCCACTCGAATGGAGGATGAAGACGAGACAGGCTTTTCAAGCGCTTTTTGAAAGAAACTACAAAATCTTTGACTTCCGCAAGATAGAGAAGGATGAACAGGCCAGAGATTTTTATATACTGAAAAAGGATTAGATACTCTAGAGAGTCTCTTGTTTTGCCCGAAGTTCACTCAAGAAACACGGTTTCCCAGAAAGAAATGGTCCTCTTTTCCTTCTCTTTTCTCTGCCCTAAACTCTATTGGTTTCCCATCGATAATTCCCAAAAGAGATCGAGCTTCATTGACTGGAAGCCTCTTTTTTCCCAGAAATCTTGGAACAGAACCGTTCTTTCCATTATTCCCTACAGAGACTTGAATACAGAGGAAATTCAAAGAGTTTGTCATTGCGAAAATGAAAGTGAGTGAGTAGAATAGGAATTCAACTTTTAAAATTTCACATTATTATTTGGAGGATACACATGTCCAGAAACGAATCCTTCAGGCAATTCAGATTTTTGTTTGTTTTCTTCGTTTTGATTTCTCTTTCAACGTTGACATTGGCTCAGGAAGAGGGGAAGCCTCTTGTCCTGCAGGAGATGACCTGGACGGATGTCAGAGACTATCTGGAAAAATGTGATATGGTCATCATCCCTATCGCTAGCACTGAGCAGCATGGTCCACATCTGCCATTGGGTACGGACTATTATGAGGCGCTGGGAATGTCCAAGCGGATTTCCGCGCAAACAGGGGTGGTCGTCGCTCCCGTTGTCTTGGCAGGCTACAGCGTGTACCATTCCGGGTTTCCCGGAACATTGAGTCTGAAGCCCGAAACAATGGAGAGTGTTCTTTTCGAGACAGCCGAAATGTTGATGAGGTATGGTTTCCGGCGATTCATGTTTTTCAACTATCACGGAGGAAACAGCGTTGTTCAACAAAAAGTCATGCATCGGATCAATCACACTACCGAAGCCATTGCCGTCGCTATAGGAGTCGGCAGCCCGATCCAGAGAGGGGACTATCGAGGGAAGGATGAAGTGGGCGATGAGCATGCAGGAATCGGGGAAACATCTTTGATGCTTTACCTCAATCCAGAACTGGTAAAAATGGAAAGGATTGAAATGTCGAAAGTCACCTATAATGAGAAACTGCAAGAACTCTGGACGCTCTCTCGCCAGTATCCCGAGTTACAGATGGTGTTCAATGCGCTGAGAGGAGTTCCTGTTGAGACAAAAAAAGGCGGTGCGAGTCATGAGCTCTACAGCAATGGAATCTGGTCCTTCAGCGACCCGAAAAAGGCGACAAAAGAGCGTGGAGAGAAACAAGTCAAAGGAATGGTTTCTTATGCGGTGAAGTTCATCGAAGCCTGGAGGCAAGCAAAAAAATAGGTCATTCGAATTTTTGACCTTATCGAATGTGTTTTTTTAGATTTGTGCTCTAGGTAATGAAAGAATAAGAAATTTCGATAGAAATATACTCATAATCAATGTAAGGAGATGAATCTTGGAAGAAATTAGTAAACAGATTGAAAATGCCATCAAAGAGGCCATTCGGCTGGAGATTAACGGCAGAAACTTTTTCAACCATGCGGCTGATATGACTCATAATGAGCTGGGCAAGAAAATGTTTCAAAAACTCGCTGCTGAAGAGGTGAAGCACATCGAGGTTTTCAGCCAGCTGTTCACAGAAGTTCTCAAGGAATCTGATTGGAAAAAGTATGTGAGAGACGAGGAACTGAAAGGAGAATCTCCGTTGATTGAAAAGTTGAAAGAGAGGATGAAAGGGGCAGAGGGCAAGAGTGAGACTCAGGCGTTGAGCATCGGTATGGAACTCGAGGAAAATGCTGTCCAGTTTTTCCAGAAAGCTGCCGATGAGGTGGATGACCCCGTTGCCTCGGAAATCTTTCGCAAAATCAGCGAGGAAGAAAAATTCCATTACGATTTGCTTCAAGCACAGCATGATTCTCTGACGAATTCAGGTTTCTGGCTGGACAGCGCTGAGTTTCAGATGGACGGCAAATACTAAGCGTGCTGCTCAAACTGGAGAATTTTAAATTTATTCGGAAGCGATGACTTCTTGAAAGGAAAAATCATGAAAGAAAAAGGATTCACAACAGCCATCTTCGTTTTATTGGCTTTATTGACCTGGGGCGCTTCCTGCTCCCCACGGTTGGATACAGAAGCGGTCAAAGCCGAGGCTCTGGCCATTCACGACAGAGTCTTGACAGTGGACACGCATAGCGACACGCCTATGCGGCTGTTGAGAGAAGGCTGGTATATCGGGGAGCGCCATGATCCCAGCCAGAGAGGAAGCGGAAAGATCGACCTTCCTCGAATGGCTGAAGGAGGTCTGGATGCCGAGTTTTTCGCAGCCTATGTTAGTCAGGGAGAGAGAACTGCGGAAGGCTATGCTAGAGCGAAAGACAGAGCTATGCAAATGCTGGAAGCTATACATAAGATGTGCAGGGATTATCCCCATCTTGTCGAGCTGGCGACATCCCCGGAAGATGCCTATCGCCTAGAAAAGGAGGGGAAGCGGGCTGCGTTTATCGGGATGGAAAATGGCTACCCTATCGGGACGGATGTTTCTTTAGTGAAGGAATATTATGACAGAGGAGTCCGTTACATCACCCTTTGCCACGGCGGAGATAATGATATATGCGACTCCGCCACTGACAGACGCAATCCCGAGGATTACGGCTTGAGCGATTTCGGAAAAGAAGTCGTGGCCGAATGCAACAGGCTGGGAATCATGGTCGATTTGTCACACGCTTCAGACAAGACCTTTTTCGATGTCATGGAAGTGACAAAGGCACCGGTCATCGCTTCTCATTCGAGCGTGCGGGCCCTGTGCGACCATCCCAGGAATCTCACTGATGAAATGATAAAAGCCTTGGCGTCGAACGAAGGAGTCGTCCAGATCTGTTTTGTCTCGAGCTTTGTTAAAGAGACGCCACCGAATCCGGAGAGAGAAAAAGCCTTCCAGGCTCTCAGAGAGAAGTATGGACCGAGAAGAGAGATCAAGGATGAAACTGTTCAGGCAGAGATGCGGGAGGAATACATGAAGATCTACGAAAAATACCCGAGTGTAAGGGCTACGGTTGAAGACCTTATCGATCATGTCGATTATGTGGTCAAGCTGGTCGGAGTGGATCATGTGGGATTCGGAACGGATTTTGATGGTGGGGGCGAGCTCGAAGGCTGCTTTGATGTCAGTGAACTTCCCAATATCACGGTGGAACTTGTCCGCCGAGGGTATTCCGAAGAAGAAATCCGGAAGATCTGGGGAGGAAACCTCATGCGGGTCTTTCGCCAGGTGATCGAAGTCTCAAAATAGCATATAGGGGACGTTCCCCAAGGTACCACCTTAGGTCAATAATTCTATCTGTACAGCACTTTTCTAGACACAATAACTGAAAATAGCAATATTGATGAACTAAGGTGGTACCTTGGGGAACGTCCCCAGGTGTTTGTAAAAATAATTTACAAAAATCCTTAAATAGAATCGCCTCTTCTAGGTATTTTCACATTTTTTTCCACTTTTTCCCCTGGAAAAGGCCACGAGTTTTTTCACTATCTTGCTATAAATTCAAGGATAATTTATGATAATAAGAAAGCAGAAATGATTAAAAAACCCTTTCTGATCGTAGGATTAGCCCTTTCTCTCATTTTAATGATTGTCTTTCCCTTGCCGAACCTTGGGAAAGGAAATGCACAGAGGCCGCGCTTCGGAGGGATTTTTCGGTTGAAGTCCTTTGCCAGTACATTCAGCGTACAGCTGGATCCCGCTCAGCCGGACTCATACATCTTTCTCTCAGAGCAGATTTTTGATGGATTGGTCATGCTTGATAAGAATTTGAATCCTAAACCTGCTTTAGCGGAATACTGGAAAATTTCTGCAGACGATACAAAGTACACATTTATTCTCAGGAAAGGAGTCCAATTCCACAATGGGGATGAACTCACAGCCGAAGATGTGAAATTCTCGCTGGAGAGACTTCTGGACAGACAAATAAACTCACCTTATTACCAATTTTTTCTTCCTCGAGTTGTGGGGGCGGGGGAATTCCGGGATGGAAAAAGGAAAGACGTTGCCGGATTCAGAGTTATCGATGAGCACACTTTCGAGATTCAGTGGACCAAACCGTATGTTTCGGCTCTCTATCTGTTGAGTATGCATTTCTGTAAAATAATGCCTCGTGAACGTGTCCAGGGACGGGAAAGGACCTTTTTCGAAAGGCCTATTGGCACAGGGCCTTTTGCCTACGACCACTTGATGTTGGATCCGCAGGGAAATGTGGTTGGAGTGACACTGAAGCGGAATGGACAGTATTATAGAGGGAGCCCCTATTTGGAGGCAATCGATTTCAGCCCCCATTTCACTCTAGAACATTTCTTGAACGGAGAGACAGATTCCTTCCCGGTCACATCGGATAGATTACTCACACCGGATTATCAGGTTTTTCTGGATGGTTCACTTCATCCCATATTTCTGGGAATGAGCTGTCATATCCCTCCCTTTGACCGGCCGATAGTGAGGAAGGCCATTAAATACGGCATCGACAAAAAAGCGCTGGCCGTCGATACTTTTGACTGGAGATTCATCCGCGTGGTGACGGATAACTATATCCCGCATAGATTGACAGGATTCTTTCCCAAGTATGACGAGGTGAGCTTTGATCGGTTAAAAGCAATACAGACACTGCGAGCGGCCGGTTTTACAGAAGACAACGAGTTTCCCGCGCTCACGCTTCTGATTGAGGAGCCAAGTACAGAACTCAAGAGAAAGATTTACAGAGCGCTCAGTAAGCAGCTCGAGCCTTTGGGGATAAGACTGCGGTTGCGTTATTACAGGTCCTTGGATGAGGTCAAGGAGGTTAAAGACCCTTATCTGATATTTATAGGAAGAGTGATGGACTTTCCAGACCCTGAGGATATCATCCGGCCTTTCTTTTACTCGAAATCCGTGTTCAATGTATTTGGCTATTCGAATCCTGAAATGGACAGGCTTTTATTGGAAGCTGAAGTGGAAAGCTGGACAAAGAGGAAAAATTTGTTTCACCAGATCGAGGAGATTTTGTTTCAGGATGTCCCTTCTCTTCCTTTGTTTTCCCATCAAAACAGAGTTGCCATGCAGCCCTGGGTCCGCGGAATTGAAGTTCCTCCCCTGGGATTTTACTATTTAGACGTAAAAAAAATATGGCTGGATAAGGATAATGAGGATAAATAGATGCGTCGAATGAAATTACACATGTCTCTTCAGACAAAGTTCATGCTGTCTGTGATTGTCTTGCTCTGTGCGTTAGCCGCCTCGATTCTCTTTGTCATAGAGAAGAGAGAAGTGAAAGCCATCTTAGAAGAGCAGGAAAGCATAGGGATAGTCATGGCGAAAAACATAGCCAACATGATTTACAGGCCGCTGATAGAGTGGGATGAGGAAGGCATCGAAGAGATTATCGAAGCGGAAATCGATGAAAAACTCATTTATGTCGTTATCTACGACATATTTAGAACTACACAAGCGGCAACACGTTTTATCAAGGATTATGAGGAGATCTATGACTTCAGCCAGTTGAGTGAGAGAGTGGATGAAAACAGTTTTTTTTCTGAGAGAAAGAATTTGATAACTCAGAATTCTGGGCAAATCCTGAGAATTCTTGAGATAGAGATTCCGATTTTTGTGCCGGATTCTCCGGACAGATGGGGTTCGATAAAGATAGGACTTTCTTTGGAGGAGACGCGGAAAGAAATGCAGCAGACGCGGCTGATGCTGCTATTGATCGGGGGTGGAGGTCTGTTGATTGGAGTGGCGGGAGCCATCCTTTTAGCTCAGAGGATAACAGGCCCTCTAAAGAAGCTGGTCGAGGCGACGGTCAGGATATCCAAAGGAAAACTGGCTCAAAGGATTGACATCACTTCACAGGACGAGATCGGAAATTTAGCCAAGAGCTTTAATAAAATGAGCCGTCAGCTTCTTTTGACCAGGAAAAAGATGGAGGAAGCCAACATAAAGCTTATTCAGGCGGAAAAGCTGGCATCCATCGGCCGGATTTCCGCTGGCATTGCCCATGAGATCAGGAATCCTCTGACTTCCGTCAAGTTGAACATCCAGAAACTCATGCAGAGTGAAAACCTGAATGCTGTTGAAAAAGAACATCTAGACATATCCCAGGAAGGGATCAAGCATATGGAGAAATCCATCAAAGACCTCCTGGATTTCACTCGTGCTTCAGAACTGAATGTCGACCGGTTTTCTGTGGAGCAGGTGCTCGAAGAATCCATCAAAACAATAGCTGATTCCCTGGAGCTGAAAAAGATTGTTCTGGAGAAGAACTACCCGGATGAGTTGCCTCAGGCACTTGTGGATGGAGATAAACTGAGGCAGGTTTTTTTAAACGTTCTGCGCAATGCGTATGAAGCTGTGGAAGAAGGCGGAAAGATCACTGTATCTCTCTCTCTTCTGAAAGAACGGTCCGGAAAGAAAATCAAAGTGGAAATTGTGGATGATGGCTGCGGAATACCTGAAAAAAACAGGGATATCATTTTTGAGCTTTTTTATACAACCAAAACGACTGGAATCGGATTGGGCCTGGCTATTGCGCGCAAGATCATTGAGCAGCATAATGGGTCCATAAACCTGAAAGAGAACATGACGCAGGGCACTTCGTTTGAAATTCTCATTCCTGTGGAGGGGCCAAAATGAAATCAATTCTGATAATCGACGATGATCCTTTGATCAGAAAAACACTTTCTTCTCACCTTTTAAAAGGGGATTATGAGATTGTTGCGGCTGAAGATGGGGAAGAGGGGCTTCAACAATATGAGGAGTGCATGCCTGATTTGGTCGTTTTGGATATCCGTCTTCCTGATATGGACGGGCTCGAGGTGTTGACCAAGATAAAGGAGAAAAACAAAAACGCGAATATCATCATCATGACCGCTTATGATGACATGAAGACAACGGTCGAAGCCATAAAGCTGGGCGCTTTTGAGTATCTTGTCAAACCTCTGGATTATGTTGAGCTGGACTTGACCGTTAACAAAGCGTTTCAAATGCAGAGCCTGGAGGATAAAGTCAGTTATCTCGTTGAAGAGCAGCAAAAAGAATACACGATCGATAACATCATCGGGCGGTCTAGCCAGATGAGAGAGGTGTTCAAATTAATCGGTTCAGTCGCAAACACGAGAACCAATATTCTTATTCAGGGCGAGAGTGGGACCGGGAAAGAACTGGTTGCCAAAGCCATTCATTTCAACAGCCCTTATAGAAGTGAGCCGTTCATTGTCATCAATTGCTCGGCGATTTCGGATACTCTGCTGGAGAGTGAGCTCTTTGGACATGTCAAAGGAGCTTTCACGGATGCGGTTTGTGAGACCAAAGGCAAATTTGAGATCGCAGGAAAAGGGACGCTTTTTCTGGATGAGGTCGGGGATGTTTCTCCGAATCTCCAGTCAAAATTATTAAGAGTTATCGAGACAAGGGATTTCATGAAAGTGGGCGGCGAGAAAGTCCTGAAGACCGAAGCAAGGATAATTGCCGCGACGAATCAGAATCTCAAATCATTGATTGAGGAAGGAAAGTTCCGGGAAGACCTTTATTATCGTTTGAAGGTTGTTGAGATATCGCTCCCTCCTCTCCATGAGAGAAAAGAGGACATACCAGATTTAGTGGCGTATCTGATTGAGAAGATAAACCGTGAGCTGCGCAAAAACGTGAAGAAGGTTCCTCCTGAAGTCATAAAGATTTTAAAAAAGATTCCCTGGAAGGGGAATGTCAGAGAGCTGGAAAATGCCTTGACTCGTGCTGTCATCCTGGCGAAAGGGGATGTTATTCTTGCGGAAAATTTGCCAGTCGATACCGGTGAAAAAAAGATATTCCCGGCGGAGCTTGGCCCCCTGAGAGAGGTTGAAAAGAAATACATTCAACATGTATTGGATGCAACTAGCGGAAACAAGACCCGGGCCAGTCAAATCCTGCAGATCACCCGGCCCACTTTGGATAAAAAAATAAAAGAGTACAAGCTCACTGTCTAGCGCGTTTTGTTTCTTTGTATCACAAAAATCCTTATGAATGAGAACGTATTAAATTGTAAACGCTTTTTACCCTCTGTAAATATTTTTTTCATTAGACCGTTCGACAGCTAGGGCCAGTTTAGATGACTCGAAATATGAAATGGGCTCTTCAGCGCAAATTGAATAAAAGGGAAACAATCTCTTTATTGTAAATTTATTAATATCTGTTAGTTAAATCTAATTCTTACCCCTCTTTTTCTCTTCTCTAAAAAAAACAGCACATCTGAAACATTGTTTTTCCAAACAGGAGAAGTATCAATTTAAATCGAAATTTCATGTGAATTGGCATGAAACATGCATTTTACATGATGTTCGAAGTTCACGAAATCCAAGAAAGGTGCAAATAGATAGAATGTCTGAAAAGAAAATTGTTGTGGTTGATGATGATGAATCCATAAGGAAGACTTTCTTTTTGATCCTTCACGAGAATTATCGTGTTTATCTGGCCAAAGACGCGAAGGAAGCTTTGAAGCGTTTTAAAAAGACCAAGATCGATCTAATCATCGCTGATTTAAAACTGCCCTGTCTCAATGGGCTGGAAATGATCAATAAGTTCAGAGAGTCAGGATACCAGGGCGAGGCCATCCTGATTTCGGCTTTTCCCGACTTGATTGACGTCGATGAGCTGTCCCGTCTGGCAGTTTCTCAATTCTTCGTCAAACCTCTGGATTTAGAGGCTCTCAATCATTCGATAGACCATATTCTGAAATCAGAAAACAATACTGAGACAAGAGTATAGGAGGGATCTCATGTCCCATCAAGTCTACAGCGGAGATTATGAACTCAGTCAATGCCGGCTCATCCGGATTCATCACGTCTGGTACACGTTTATCAAATACTGCGAAGAACTGAAATACGGAGAGATCGAAAAATTGAAAATTCAAGATGGTCTTCCGATGCTGGCTGAGGAAGTGAAGAAGAAAGTAAAATTCACGGAACAAGGTTGAGAATTCCCCCATAATTTGAACTTTAAGCGATTGGGAGGAATGAAGAGAAACAATCTTATTCCAGAACCTGAAGAAGAAACATTACCCTTTTTAGATATAAAGGATGGACAGAAGACAAGAAGCTGGGGATGATGGAATTGATTTTTCCCCAGAGGATATTCAAAAGAGAAAAAAGCGAAAGGATGAAAAAGTATAGAATTCGCTTTAGCCAGATTCCAATCTAGTTTTATTCGAACTATCAAATCCCTTCATTTATTTTTCCTATATTGACCAATTTCTTATAAGGGGACAGTTCCTCTCTTCTTTAAAATAAGGATTGAAAGGGACAGTCCCCTTTTTTTAAAGTCGGGGTCTTTTACCCGTCGGGCGAGCAAATCTAACGACATTTTACTTTAAAAAAAATTGTAATCATAAGCCACTGAATAGAAATCGTTAGCATCAAAAAAAGCAATTTCATTGCGAGTGACCGAAGGGAGTGTGGCAATCTCAACCTTTTGTTTGAAATAAAATTGCCATATTCGCTTTTCTCTTCGCAACGATGTCTCCAGCAACCTCAACTCGTGAATAATCCAGGTTAGGAATAATATTCAATATTTTGAATATTTCCATCCAATAAGTTGGATTTTCCTCACATTCATTGAGATTCATTAAACACATAACTCCTTTTTAATCAACAACATAATCAATTTTTAGCCCATGTTGGCATGCTTTTTGCTTATTGAACTAGTGAAGTGGGAAATGACTTAGTAAAAGATTAAAATTCATATTTAACAGCTGACTTTAAAAAAGAGGCTGTTTGAGGCTTGAAAGAGTCTTGAGCAGCCTCTTTTTTTTTGGATGAAAAATGAAAGATGAAGAATTGATTAAAGGAGGTGATACGAAACCAGAAGAAGAAATTCAAACAAAATGGTATGGGCGGAGTGAAAGATTTCACTCCAGGGTATTGAACGAACTTTTTTCCCTTATAAAGGGATAAAAAGGAGGTACCATTATGCGCAAAGCTTTAATTTTACTTTGTGTGCTCTTTTTAGCGGCTCCACTCCTCGCTCAGCACAGAACAGGAAACATTCACGGGACTGTTACTGATGAGGAAGGAAACGCCCTTCCGGGTGTGACTGTCACGTTGACCGGTTCAAAGACCGCTGCTATGACTCAGGTCACTTCTGCAGAAGGCAAGTTCAGATTCCTCTCCCTCTTTCCTGAGATCGACTATGTCATCAAGCTGGAGCTCGGCGGATTCAAGACCAAGATCGAAGAAGGGATCATTATTAACGTTGGCAAGAACACCAATCTCACGCTCGTCATGGCGATGGGAGCGATCGAGGAAGAGGTGACGGTCACGGCTGTTTCACCTGTTGTGGACACGAAGAAGACGGAGATCTCGACGACCCTGGCCTATGAGGCGCTGCAGTCTCTGCCCAGTTCAAGAGACCCTTGGGTTATTCTGCAGATGACACCGGCTGTTCAGGTGGACAGGGAGAATGTCGGAGGAAACGAGTCTGGTCAGCAGGCTAGCTTTGTGGCCTTAGGCGGAGATGGTGATAACGACACCTGGACAATGGACGGTGTTAACATCACAGACCCGGCAGCCACAGGCGCGTCCCCGACGTACTATGACTATGACGTCTTTGAAGAGATCAACATCACCATCGGTGGTGCGGATGTTGAGCAGCACACCGGTGGAGTTTCTCTGAATTTTGTGTCCCGAAGAGGTGGAAACAGGGTCAGCTTCGGTGGAAGGTTCTATTACACCGAATCAGAGTTCCAATCCACGCCACCTTCCAATGTTCCGAAGGATCAAACGCTTGGTGATGTTTATGATGATGCGACGGAAACCTGGTCGATAAGTCCATCTCAATGGGATGAACTGCAGGTGATTTTTGGTGAGGGCTTAGGATACAACGGCATCAGAGACATCAAGGATTTCGGGTTCAACGTTGGAGGCCCGATCCTCAAGGATAAGGTCTGGTGG
>CAYFVQ010000029.1:0-7698 GCA_964346585.1 uncultured Eubacteriales bacterium
GCAGGGATTTTTCCAGGTCTCGCCCCGCAGATAAAGAAAATTTCATCATCAATGAGGCAACCTTCCAGGAACTGGGAATCGAAGATCCAATCGGTTTAGAACTGCGCTTTTGGGGCCAAAAGGGACAGATCATCGGAGTGGTCAAGGACTTCACCAACCGGCACATGTCCTCTGCCACTGCGCCCATGATTCTGTCTGCCGGCGATTGGGGAGCCAGACGGGACTACCTCCTCCTCAGGCTTCGGCCAGGCAATCCCACAGGAGCTCTTAAACACTTCCGGCAGGTTTGGGGGAAAACCAATCCGGGTTTCCCCTGTGAATACGAGTTTCTGGATGTAGCCTTCGATCGAATGTATACGAACGAGCAACGGCTGTCATGGATATTCTTTTCCTTTTCCGTCCTGGCCGTCATTATATCCTGCCTCGGCTTGATAGGCCTCTCATCTTATACCGCCGAAGAGAAGACCAAGGAGATCGGCATCCGCAAAGTGCTGGGGGCGTCTCCCTGGAAAATCATTTCTCTCTTCACGATGAATTTCACGAAACTGGTCATCATCGCTAACGCCATCGCCTGGCCCGTAGGATATGCGGTCATGCAGCGATGGCTTCAGGATTATGCTTACCGGACGAGCTTCGGAATATGGGTATTTATTCTGGCGGGTGGCCTCGGCCTATCCATCACCTTTCTCTCTGTCGGGTACCAAACTCTCCGGGCCGCCACAGCGAATCCCGCGGATTCGCTGCGGTATGAATGACCTGTCTCCTTTTTTCGCATAAACACTTTCACTGAATGGAACGATCTTAAAAACTTCCTATTTGTTATCAGAATGAAATAAAGCCCAGCACGGCCAATAATCGTTTCCTTCATGATATGATAATCGTGTTTGATTGCTTCCGTCTGCGTTCACGACATAGATTTCGGCATTCCTGTGAGTGTCCCTGTTTTCTGAATAAAAGGCGATAATTCCTCCTCCTCTTCCATCCAGAGATGTTTTTGATTTTTTCTCTAGCTGTGCAGTACTATCGCATGCATGTGTCACGAAAAACAATGCTATGATTAGAAAAGAGTGAATTAAAGACTGAATACGCATTTTTCCCCCCTCCTGAGCACAGCAGCTCAAAAAGAGGAAAACCGAAGACAAGACTCCGATAGAAATTATGAATCGACCCATATTAATCCTCTGTAATTAATCTCTTCTGATTTATCACACCTTACTTTTTCAATTTAATCGGTGGCAAAGTGATATCTGCCTCCCAACAGGTTGATAAGATGTAATCATGCGTATGTCCGCCAAGCACATAAAGTTTATCTTTTGCCGAAGTGACACCCGCGAGCATAAAATTGAGCGGCAATTCACCCAAATAGTGCCATCGATCCAGTTCAGGATCATAAACAAAAATTTTTGATATTACGTCATCAATTCTTTTTCCGGTGAGGATGATTATTCTATTTTTAACCACCGCAACACCGTTTATATACCTTGCCTCAGGCATCTGCGCCCTTGATTCCCACAAGTCTTTCTCGGGATGATACAAAAATACCGTTGATTGGTCCTCCCATTTGCTGTCTGTTCCAGAGATAGCATAAATTTTATTCTGAAAGCTCACAACTGCAGGGACTTGTCTTGGAGCTGGCAGAGGCGCTTTTTCTTTCCAAGTATTGGTTGCCGGATCATATTCTTCGTTTTTATCAGTGATGATATATTCCCTCTCGCTTCTCTTTTCAATTCCGCCAATGACATATATTTTGCCGTTTACGGCGGCGGCCGAATAATTGATGTGCTGGCGGGGGGTAGGCATATCAGCCAATTCTTTCCATGAATCGTTTTGAGTATCGTAAACTTCGGTCTTATTTGGATTATCATTTCCACCAAAGACATATATCTTTCCACCAAGGGCGATAACAGCATGATTGTCTCTATTAAAAATCAATTCTTTCTTAATCTCCCATTGATCTTTTTCCATATCATATTGATAAAAGTTCCTATAATATCCTTCTTTACTGCCGCGTCCGCCAACAGCATAGATTTTATTGTCTATGGTGACAGCATCAAAAGCATAGAGATGCCCAGGCATAGGTAATCTTTTTTCCCATTTGATTTTGATTCCAGAATTTCTACTCTGTAAACTGAAGGATGCTTTATTAACAATTGAAGAAAACCTTTCAGGTGTTAAAATGTGAGCCATCAACTGGCTTGATTTCTGGGTGTGATAGGGGCCTTTGAGAATCGGGAAATCATCCTGCTGAGCAAGACTAATAAACACAAATATAATAAATAACAAAATTCCAGCATAAATGGCTCTGTGTTTTATTGCCTTCACCTTCATTTTTTAAGCCGATCGAAAATTTTTGTACTGACCCAATAAATATCGGATTCAGCTCTAAAAAACAGGTATTTTCCGTCAGGGGAAAGGGAGGCGGCGATGTTTTCCTCGGTTTCGAGGAGCCGACTGAGGTTTATGGCTTTTCCCCATAATCCGTCGCTCTCACGGAAACAGATAAAGAGCTGCGCATGTCCGCCCGGCGGATCAATAGTGTAGGAATCAAAGATGAGGAAACTTTCGTCCGGGGCTGTGCAGGGATGGCGTCCTGGCATGCGCCCCGGCGCCGGAGAAATTACTCCCCCCCTTTGCTTTTCAAAGGGTCCGAAGCGACCGTTTACCAGCTTTGTCCGGGCAATGCCATGTTTTTTTATGTCTTCATAATCGATATCCGTGATATAGATTGTTCCGTCTTTTGCGGTGGTGACATACATGCCATACCCTACATAGCTGGGTTCTCCCCAGCTCTTTTTCGTCCTTTCCACCTTCCATATGCCGTAGGGATTTTCCATTTCCGGCCTCTCCGGATTGGGACGCATACTGCCGAAATAAAGCGTCTTGTTGTCCGCTGTGATGTGCGGTTCATGGTTGCGGAAGTCTCCGTTGAAAGGAGCGGGTTCTGGTGCGGTCCAGCCCTCTTTTTCCCAGCGGCAGACCATGACGGTCATCCCGCGGTTAAAGTAAAACTCCTTGCCGTCTGCGGAAAAAGTGCAGGAAAATTCATGCCCGCCCTTGGTAGAGACTATCCCCTGAGCAAAGATTTCTTTTTTAAAGCCGGGCGGCTTCTGTCCCAGATATGGTCCTTTCAATCCGGTCTGCTCGCCAGCGGCAAAGAGGGCATCCTCCGGTGTGGTGGGATGATACTCTTCAAACAGCTCATCCATCCGTTCCAGACGAGATCTGGCATTTTCATTCTGAGGATCGAGCTCTAAGGACTTTTTGTAGTATTGGATGGTGCTGTATTTGTCACCCCAATAAAGATAGGCTTCGGCCAGGCTGTCGTAGACATTGGACGATTGAGGAAAGGTTTCGACATTCATCCGGAAGACCGTCAGAGCATGGGGAAGTCTGTTCTCTTGGAGAAACCTGTATCCCAGGGAATTAAACTGTCTTTCACTCACAAAATATTTATCCGGTTGTTTTTTTAGTTCTTTCAATTTGATTTTTGCCACCTCGATCCCTTCAATGCCCTTTTCTCTGAGGATATCTTCGACGATATCAGCAGCCGAAATAAAAAGCTGCCTCCAAAAAGCTTCGATATTGTTTTGGTGAAAAGTGCGGATTCTTTCCTCGCTATGTCCCCGTTCCCTGAGGTAGTAGTATGGCTCCGGGAGCGGAAATTTTTCCTTGGCCTGTTCAAGGGGGAGCCCCTGCTCTTTCGCACTCTTCAGGCCCTCCCAAAGGGTTTTAATGTAATCCCTCCATAGGGCCAATTTCTCCGCTTCCCAGATATCCATATGCGCGGGAATGACCTTGGATGGGGCGTCATCTCCGTCCAAAGCCCGGCGCAGCACCTCAAGCCAGCGGTCGATGTCCAGCACCGGCTGTCCGGCAAAAAGCGGGACCCATCTTTGATCCAGAAAGAGGTCTCCGGTCATAATGATTCCTTCCTCCGGGATGTGAATGAAGATATCGGATGTGGAATGGGCCCGGCCGAAATAATCCAGCTTCACGGTTATATCCCCCAAATCCAGAACCATCCGGTCATCGAAGGTGATTTGGGGGGGTGTCGAGACAAACACATTTTTAAAGTCATGAATTTCCCGTTCCAGCGTTTTGAGATAGGCCTGGATATTCCGGGCCTCTTCCGAGCCGGGTGGAACGCTTTTCAAACGGGCTGTTTCTTTCTGGAACATCTGCTCCAGATTGGCGATCCGGCGGGGCACGAAGTCTTTATCCCGGGCCATTCCAGGGATGACGTTGTCGTGTCCGATTATTATGGCATCGGGAAAGATCTGGTTGCCGAAGCTGTGGTCCCAATTGGAATGGGTGTTGATGATGTAGGCGAAGTCGGACCGGCCGAATTCCTTTTCGATGATCCTGCGCATTTTGGCTGCGGTCGACGGCAGACCCGAAGTGTCCACGACTACGATTCCCCTTTCAGATGCCACGGCCACAACGTTGTTACTCATCACGGTTTCAGAGAGAATCAGAACCCTATCGCTTAGCCTTTGTATTGTTATAGGAATATCTTCGTCCGTTTGCGCTCTCAGGAATGCAATGAAGACACACGCAATCAGACAAACCTTTAAAACCTGTTTAAACCTCATTTTTCCTCCTTGAAACAACCATGCTTCCTGTCCCAATGGGCACAAAGTTTATCCCACAGGCTTTTTTTAACAGTGAGATTCGGCAAAGAAATCCCCTCTCGGGCAAACACATCAGGCGTAAGCCCAGAAATTTTTTTACAAAAACACTCATCAAGATATTTTTCCTTCGATGATGAATGATACGCACGGTAGATCAGAGATTTTATTCATATCATCTTCTTATGATTTATAAAAATACTAAAAAGAATTATTTTCATCTCCGGAATCGACGCCTGTTCTGTGCTGATGAATGGTTCAATTCGAGGCGAAAGCTCTGAGACCTTCTATCAAGCTTCGGGCCAGTATGGACATATGATTTTCTTCAGGCATTTTCACATATTTCCACGTCAAACCTTCTGGTTTGTTTTTCTCGAGAATTCCTAAAAACGCCTCGATCTCAGGAATCAGATTCTGTTCATTTCCAACACAAATGTACAAAAAATTGGTCTGTTTATTTCTTTTCTTCAAGAAGGATTCCGTGTTTTTTAAGATATATTTCTGATCCCTGTCGTACACCATCCAGGGACTGCTGGCTAGCACAGAATGAAAAACGCCCGGCTCTTTAAGAAGAACATACACGCCGAACAGCCCTCCGATGGAATGGGACCAGAACAACCTTTGAGAAGCTGTTCTGTAATTTTTCTCAATAAAAGGAATCAATTCGTCCTTTATGAATTTAAGGAAATTTTCCGCTCCCCCGCTGGTCGGGCCATAAGCATTGGATGGTGTCGGAGTCAGGTCTCTCTTCCCATCTCCCAGGTCAAAAGCGACTGTGATCATCTTGGGTATCATTCGCATTCGACTCAATCCAGCCACCACTCCCGTGTTAAAATGAAAATCAGGGGGCACACTGTAAAGCATGTAGAGAACAGGATAACTATCTTCGGAGCGTGAATAACCATCCGGAAGGAATATGTAGACATTCCTGTCTTCATTTAAGACAGATGAATGAATAACCTTCTTTGTGCCGATACTGAAATGTTCAGCCTGTTCCTGGGCAAATGCAGATAAGGCAAAACCGGCAATAACCATAAAAAGGAAAACGTTCTTCTTAAACATAGAGTGCCTCCTCCTTAAACGAATAATAAGAATTATTTCTTCTCGAGCTTTTTCAGCATCTCTTTGGCGTTGGTGTTGTCCGGATTGAGCTCGAGGGATTTTTTGTAATTTTTGATCGCCTTTTTGGTATCTCCGCTGTTCATGTAGGCTTCAGCCAGACTGTCATACACATTTGCCGATTCGGGGTACATCTCCACATTCAGTTTAAAAATCTCTATAGCCGCTTTCATTTTTCCGACGCCCATCAGTCTGTATCCCATGGCATTGAACTCTCTTTCCTCAAAATAAAGCTTATTTCCTGGGTCGGACCGTATCTCTTTAAATTTTATCAATCCGGCCTGGATACCGTTCTTCCTGATCTCCTGCTCAATCCGGTAGGCAGCTGAACCGCTGATCATTTTCTCCACCATGTTTAACCGGTCCCGGATAATGGCCACATCCATATCCTGAATATCCAGAAAGGCCTTGTAATATTGTCTTGCTTTCTCGAAATCGCCCATTCCTCTGTAGGTCTCGCCGAGCCGCCAGAGTGCATTTAACGATTTCGGATACAGTGTCAACTGGTACTCAAACAGCTCGATGACTTCTTGTATTTTTCTCTGCTGGCTCAGCTTATCGGCTTCAAATGTCATCATCAGCGAAGGAGGATCGACCTCAAAGCCGTATTCTTCGGATAGCTTTTCATAATAATGGATAATGTCCTGAACTGTGTTTGTCTGAAAATTCTCCGGCAGTTTATGCCCGGCAAACAATTCTCTCAATCCTTCTCGAAAAGGAAGAGGGGGGATGAAATACCCAGTCGGTTCCCTGAATTCTACTTTATAGCGGAAACCGTCAGGTTGTTCGGATTCAAGAAATTTGGCAAATCTTTCAGCATATTCCAGGTCTTGGGGGCGCTCATTTTTTTCGCATTTTACGTAGAGAAAATTCCGCAAAGACTCTGTATTCTTAAAAAACAGCTCCGCCTTGAGAAAAAGGTATTCCGAATTCTCGGGATTCATAAAAGGATTTTCTGAGAGGACGGCTCGAAAAAGCCCGGGCTTAGTGATGAGTGAATACAGACCAAAAACAGCGCCAGCCTGAGGTCCTGCGAGTATCCGAAAATTCTTTGTCCTGTAGTTTTTATCGACAAAAGGAATCAATTCTTCCTCAAAAAACCTGAGAAAGTTATCCGCCCCTCCGCTGTCACTCCGGCCCCTGATTTTAGCTGGAAGATTATCCCTGTACCTGTTGGTGTTAGCCACACCGATGACAATTATAGGTGGAATCTCCCCGGTCCCGCCGAGCTTCTCCGTGATAATGGCTGCTTCCGCAAAATAATTATTTATGTCTTGCCCGTACAAAAGGTACAAGACAGGATAATTCAATTGGGTATCCCCGTACTCCCGGGGAAGATGGATAATGAGAAGCCTGTCTTCATCCAAAACATGAGAATGAACCATTCTGTATTTGCCAATGACGACATCATCTCCATCCTTCTGGGCAAAACACAACTTCTCTCCGTTTAAAAAGAACAAAGTGAATAGGAATACAAGTAAAAAAATGAACCTGTGATTTTTCATCATGATCTCCTTCATGTCACATAATGGATTTAGCGATTGATTACTTCTTCTGCAATGTTCAAATATTTTTTAACATCACTAATCTTAAAAGACCTGCCATGGCCCGGCACACAAATCGTGTTGTTGGAGCACATTTTAATTAATGCTCTCAGTATTTCGTTGTGATATGCGCCAAAATAGTTTACGCGCCTTTTTACTCTTTCTACATATTTATCTTCACTTTCACCATCCCTTTGAAGTATTCCCCCTGTGATGGCATCTCCTGTAAAAACAACGTCCTCACCACGGAAATAGATAAACATGTCCGAAGGAGTATGAGATCCCGGAATCGGGAAAATTACTATATCCTCTCCACCTAGTTTCATCATATAATACTTGGATAATGTTGACTCATAATTGTTTTTTATTCGGCTTTCTTTGGCAGTGAGAATTCCTTTATTTACCAT
>CAYFVQ010000030.1:0-2521 GCA_964346585.1 uncultured Eubacteriales bacterium
ACCATCACTCCTATAGCAATTGCAATCCCTCCCAGAGACATGATGTTAGAGGGAATTTTCAAGTAATACATGACGAGGAAGGAGATCAAAACTCCAACAGGAAGTATGATAGAGACGATGAGGCTGCTGCGGAAGTGCAGCAAGAAAATTAAAATCACAACAATTGCAACAACAATTTCTTCTAATAGGGTTTCCTTTAAATTGTCTGTGGCCCGGCTAATCAACTCTGTGCGGTCGTAAAAAGATACAATCTGGACTCCATGAGGCAAGCCGGCTGTGATTTCTTCGATTTTCTTTTTGACAGCTTCAATGACTCCTAAAGGATTCTCACCGTATCTCATCAACACCACACCGCCAGTGACTTCGGCTCCCTCCTTGTCCAGAGCGCCCCGTCTAAACGCCGGGCCTGTGTTCACCTCTCCAACGTTCTTGACATAAACAGGCACTCCTTCATGGGAACCAATGACTATGTTCTCGATGTCCTCCACTGATCTTATAAATCCGAGTCCCCGAACAATGAACTCCGTTCCCCCTTCCTCGATCACCTTAGCTCCGACATCGATGTTGCTCCGGCGCACCGCTTCGAACATACTGTGCAGATTCACGTTGAAAGATAAAAGCCTGTTCGGATCCACATCGATCTGATACTCTTTAACAAAACCACCAACAGTGGCAACTTCAGAAACTCCTTCAGCCGAATTGAGCTGATACCGGACATACCAGTCCTGAATCGAGCGCAACTCGCCCAGATTATAATCTGAAAAAACAAGCTCCTGGCCGTCCTCTGGGCACTCACCAGGCTCATCGAACCTCAATTTAGGGTGGTCAGGACAGTAGTATCCATTCTCCACCGTGTACCAGAATATCTGACCCAGGGCCGTGGCATCAGGGCCTAACTGGGGAACGACACCTTCCGGCAGGTCTTTCTGGGCGAGGTTCAGCCTCTCCAAGATCCGTGTTCGCGACCAGTAAAAATCCACACCCTCCTCAAAGATCACGTTGATCATCCCGAAGGAGAACATGGAATTGGAGCGGATCACTTTCATCCCGGGAATTCCCATGAGATTGACGGAAAGAGGATAGATAACCTGGTCTTCTATATCCTTGGGACTTCGTCCCGGCCAGTCGATGAACACGATCTGCTGGTTCTCTCCAATGTCAGGAATCGCGTCGATGGGTGTATTGTTCAGAGCCCAATAGCCCCAACCAATGACGAGCAAAAACAGGGCCAGGATAATAAATTTATTCTTGAGTGAGTATTCGATAATCTTGTCTATCATCTGAATCTCCTAATTCATTCTAAAAACCAACATCTTTATTCCTAATGAATGTGTTTTGCCGGAGGCGTTTTGTCCTTCTTCTCCCTATCGAGAGCTCCAGAGTAAACCGCTTCAGCCTGTCCTGTGATCTGGCTCTGAGAGTCGATCAGGAAATTCGCCTGAGTAACGACTCTCATTCCGTCAGAAAGCCCGTCTCTAACCGCATAGAATTTCTTCTTCTGCCCATCAACGAAAGCTACAGCATCTGAGCCCACTTCGATCTCTTTCGCCACATAAGTGCCTCTCTCCTTCTCGACATAAACAAGCTTTCTCTGACCCGTATTGAGAACCGCACTCCTGGGAACAGCCAGGACCGAACCAGACGGAGCCTGAGGTTTTTCCACCAGAGCCATTCCACAGATCGAGCAGTCATCCGGTTTATCGGATTGAATTTCCGGATGCATCGGGCATTCGTAGATCACTTTTCCCGTGCCGTGGATGCCGTCATGAACGTGAGCGCTCAGAAGCGCGTTGACATACATTCCGGGTTTGAGCTTCCTCTGAGTGTTGGACACATCCACTCTCACCTTCACTGTGCGGGTCTTGGGATTCAAGTACGGGTCAATAAAAGAAATCTGGCCCTCAAATTTTTCACCAGGTAACGCGGATGTTGTGATCTCAACGTTCTGTCCTTTTTCGATGCTAACCAGATCAGATTCATAGATATCGGCAAGGACCCAGACGTTGGAAAGGCCCGCGATCTGGTAAAGATTCTCTCCTTCTTTCACATACTTCCCTTCCACAGCATTCTTATGGACCACAGTTCCTCCGATGGGCGCATGAATAACCATATGAGTGCTGGCTTCTCTATTTTCCTCCAGCTCCTTAATCTGTTTTTCACTGACTCCCCACAAAAGAAGCCTTTTTCTCGATGCTTCAACTAAAGATTGAGCTCCCTCAATGGTTTCTCCATGCGGGCTCTCTTTGACTTTTTCCAGGGTTTCAAGAGCCAGAAGATATTCCTGCTGGGTTGTGACTAAATCAGGGCTGTAAATCCAGACAAGCGAAGCTCCTTTCTTGACCTGGACTCCTGTGAAATCCACAAACAGCTTATCGATCCGGCCGGGAATCCAGGCGGCCACAAAAGCAACTTTTCTCTCGTCATAGTCTATCTCCCCCACGGTCTTGACTTCTCTGAACAATTGGCGGAATTGGATTTCTTCGGTTTTGACCTGAGCTAATCTCTGCGCTCTGGCATTCAA
>CAYFVQ010000031.1:0-3205 GCA_964346585.1 uncultured Eubacteriales bacterium
TATTGTCTTTATTGAACCATTTCAATAAACACACTAAAAATCAACTCTATGTTGTTTATTTAATTAAAAATACATATATTGTCACCAACATTTTGTGACTAATATGCCCATTGCGAGCGCAGCGTGGCAATCTCATGAAAAAAGGATAATCCTTAGTATCTCTGTTTGACTAAATTTGACATCAAATTTTCCCCTGTGCTATAAGCTATCTCGGGGATATACAAGGGAAATCGTATCATCATCCTAAAAATTTTATCCTTGTGACATTTTCATGACATTTCTTGATCAGAAAAAAGATTAGAATACTCTCTTAAAAAGTCAATTCAATGGCTGCACACTCTCGGGGTCATCGAAAGCAGAATCTTTTGTTTTTGATCGCTGTCGTCTTACCAAGCATAATCCTGGTTGTGTTCACGTTGCGCATGATCAGCCAGGAGCGGGAACTTTCCCAAAAACGGATAGCGGATGAGCGCCGCCGCCTGTCGAGTGAAATTAGTCAACACCTGCTAGTCCGGCTGGAAAAGATCAAGCTTCAGGAGGCTGGCTCCGCTGCAGATTGGATACGGCTGCCAACCGCTCGTGATTATGTGAATCCTGAGGTTGAGTTGATCGGCCTGGTAGACCAAAACCGGCTGGTGCTTCCGTGGGATGTAGAACAAACGAACGGGGAATACCTCAAGTTCCTGACCAGTTCAGACTTTACTCAGAAGATTCAGCGGCCTGAGAGAGAAGAATTTGCCGAGAAAAATTTTCTTCAGGCTGCTGAACTTTACCGCCAGACCATAAAAGCTGCCCAGGAACCGGTCCAGCAGGCCTATGCGCGTCTTTTATTGGCTCGAGCTCTGCAGAAATCTGGGTGATGGAGAATTTCCTCCCCAAGCTCAAAGATAAAAAGTAAGATGTTTAGTCTATAATGTGCAGCTCCAACAAAACTTTAGATTAGCGCAGTAAAGGGACCAAAGATGAGGGCAGATCCGTGGGGGGATCCGTGCACAACCTCGAGCTTTATGGCAGATAGTCTTCCCTGACGGCAGAAAAAACTTCGATGACTTTGCATTTTCTGTCCTAATCTGTTTGAATAAATCCGCCACATTCGGCGTAGCAATAATTGAACACCGCAGTAGATCATAAAGGAGGTTTCTGTTGGAGAAAAAAACCTATCCTGTCACAGTAACCGGGGAGCTGACGCATCCGCCTTCACCTGCACTCTGGCTGGTCAAGTGGATTCTTCTCATTCCCCATTACGTCGTCCTGTCGTTTCTCTGGATCGCCTGTATCTTTGTGACGTTGATCGCCTTCTTTGCTATTCTCTTTACCAGGCGTTATCCACACGGTCTGTTCCAGTTCAATGTGGGTGTGATGCGCTGGACATGGCGGGTCGGCTTCTATGGATACAATGCCCTGGGGACCGATAAATACCCGCCTTTCTCTTTGAAATCCGAAGATTATCCGGCCGACCTCAGCGTGGATTATCCGGAAAAGCTCTCTCCAGGACTGGTGCTCGTCAAGTGGTGGATTCTGGCCGTGCCTCACTACATTGTCGTGTCGGTGCTCAATGGCGGTTTCGGACTCTCCCGCGCCGGTCTGGGGACGATCTTGGCGCTGTTCGGTGCGATCGCCCGGATGTTTACCGACCGATATCCTGAAGATATTTTTAAACTTGTTGTGGGAATCAACCGCTGGACCTATCGGGTGGCGGCCTATGCAGGCCTTATGACGGATGACTATCCGCCCTTCCGCCTCTGGGATTAGTCCTTGGTGGAATGTAAAAAATAGCGGATAACTTCCAATTTTCAAGTGTTATTACAGGCTGAACTCCGCCACTCCTATTATTGGATTTGACTCTCCTTTTGCTACTTGCTATTCTTTTTCCATAAAAAATCTAGGGAGACAATACGCACTCGGCAATCCAGGAAAATACGATAGGTTTTACAATGATAATAAACTCACTCTTAAGATCTGGAAACAAGCTGACCTGGTGCTTTTTTACGGTATTGATCCTTTCTGGGATGGCTTTAGCTCAAAGGCCGGAGCCTGACGTTTCTTTTCGGCCTCCAATTAAAAACCCGGCCTACCAAAAAGACAAAGGACCGGTTGTGCTCATCGATGAAGGCCACTTCAATTTCCATGCAGCGGGTGGGCGTTATCAACCTTTCGCTGAGTTGTTAAAACGAGATGGCTATGTTGTGAAGCCTCTGAAAAGTGTTTTTCATATTGATTCGCTCAGGGAAGGAAGCATTCTCGTTATCGTCACTCCCCTGGCAGAACAGAATAAGGATTTAGAGAATTGGGTTCTTCCGGTTTATTCTGCTTTTACAGATGAAGAGATAGAGGCAGTCAAGCTCTTTGTATTCGAGGGGGGATCCCTTTTTCTTATAATCGATCATATGCCGTTTCCGGGTGCAGTCAATCGTCTGGTAGAAGTTTTCGGGATACAATTCTCAAATGGCTATGTCAGGGGATCTCGATGGTCTCATTCAGAGGGAGAATTACCAGACCATCCGATAATTAACGGGCGCTCGGAAGAGGAAAGAGTTGACTCAATATCAAGCACCTCGGGCTCAGCGTTTAAAAGCGAGCGGCCTGTAGAACGTCTTCTTGTTCTGAAACCGGGGACTGTCTCTCTGGAGACGGAAAGGGCAATGGAATTCACTCCGAAAACTCGCGAAGTTCCTGTAGGAGGGTGGTTTCGGGGTGCTGTGTTGCGTTTTGGACAGGGTAGGGTGGCAGTATTTGGAGAGGCGTCCATGTTTACGGCCCAGCTTAGAGGTCCGGACCGGAGGCCCCAGGGAATGAATGAGCCTGAGAACAGAGGGAACGTGCAGTTCCTGCTGAATATCATGCATTGGCTTTCCGGCCTCCTGGGTGAGTGACCAGCCTCCCGAATCCCGGCCCAGTTCCAATGTCAATTTTTTTTGGCATAATCGTGCATTCAGGAAAGAGATTCGGATGGGAAATAAACGATTCACAGATGCCCGGATCGCATTTACTTTTTTCCAGCCAGAGCTCGAATATGAATAATAAGCAATGCCTGCGGATAAGCGGTATCCCGTGGCAATTCAGGAGTTGCGTATGAACCTGAGACAAAAAATTGCGATTATCACACCACCGGTATTGGTCGCTGTTATGTATCCGATTTTTCACGTTAAGCGGTCTATTGTTGGGATTTGAGGATGACAAACTCTGCCGGTTTCAAAGGAGCGAA
>CAYFVQ010000032.1:0-9967 GCA_964346585.1 uncultured Eubacteriales bacterium
AAGGTTTCCGGAACCCGGATTATCAGGATCTCCCACAATTTCTTTGCACTTGTTGTCCACTTTATCCTGACCCCCGAGAAAGGCCATGTCCTGCATCTCCATGATGTTCATCTCCAACCGCTCAAGCTCTTCGATGAACGGACTCATCTCTTTTGAGAGAACACCGGTTTTGACAGGCGTCGACTGGATGCTCTCCTTGACCTCATTAATATGAGGAATTCTCTGCTGCTGCTGTTCCTCAGAAGGAACAAAGACTGAAATATCATCGGTGACAGCGACTGAACCTAAATCACGGTATTTTTTAGACAACTCGTAGGATTCATCGACACTATCTGTCAGCACTAAAGCATAATCCATGCTCAAGTCGAACTTCTCCATGATATCATCCAAGAGAAGAATGGAAGGAACTTGGGGCTCCATGTTCCGGTAATCATAATCCCATTTGATGCTGACGGCCTGCCAAATCAGGAACGCACTCAGTGCCACCGAGACCAGTATGGTGAAGGCGTACTTTCTGGAAAGCCATTCTCCGGCACGACCCAAAAACCGGAAGGATATATCCCGATGAACAACTGGTTTAACAACTTTTTTCTTCTTCTGTCGCCATTCCCTGAAGCGTTCTCTCCAGACAAGCATGAACGGCAAACAGAGCAGAGTCGCCAGAAGAATCGCCACCAGTCCTGTTCCCATAACCAGGCCCATTTCTTTCATGCCGCGTGAAGAACTGATGACCAGAGCGTAAAAGGCACAAGCTGTGGTAAAAGCCCCCGTGACAATCCCTTTACCGCTTTTCAAGAATGTCTTCTCCATGGCTGTGGCAATGGAATCTCCGGCTTCTCGACTTTCTGTAAAAACAGAAAAAATATGGATTGAAAAATCGACACCAAGGCCAAGGATGATCACGGCCATGGTGGATGTCAGCATGTTGAGTTGGCCGACAACGATTTCCGCGCTTCCAAGAGCCCAGATCACTCCCACCATCAGGTTGATCAAGGCAAAAATCGGAGCCACCCACATCCTGAATGAAAACATCAGGAGGAGCAGAATAGCCACTAAGGCGATAAAAGTCGTGAATCCAAGGGTTTGCTCAGTATAGATCTGTTCATCGTGCTCTTTAGGTATAGTCCCGCACAGGCCTGCTTCGACATCGGGATAGTCCTGAAGCAGTTCATCCACCACAGCTTGGGTCAACTCTGTGCTGGACATAATAAAATTCCTTTCCATTATGGTGAAATCGGGAATAGCAGTCAGGATCAAAGCTGTTTTATCATAAGAAAGGAGATACGGCTCACCGAAGAGAAGCTTGTCGACAGCGATCCGAATTTCCTCTTCCGGAATTTCCTCCCCGCTCGCAGCTCTTTCCAGGACAAGAATCAGATTCTGGATGCCTTCAAGGAACGCCCAAGCGCCGTCCTCTTTCTCCCGTGTGGAAATCGACTCTTCCTGGCCGACGTATTCCTTCTCCATTGAATCGTTGTAATTTTCCAGCAGGCCGATCAAATTGGGATTCATATACACATCTTTAAGGTTTTTTAAATCCTCTTCTTTGACCAACATCAGCATGTGCTCTTTGAGAAAATCCACGTTCACTTTGTAATCCACCCGCTGAAACAGTTTGAAATTCATCTGGGACCGGAGATCCTGAATCTCAGCCCGAAGCTCCTCAATTTTAGATTCCCTGTCTCTTTTGGCTTCTAACTTTTCAATCTTTGATTGAAGCTTATCGATGTCTTCTTGAAGTTCCTCATTCTGGCTTGAATCTCTCAATTCTAAAATCTTGGGGGCAAGAGCATCGGCAAACTCCTTGATGCGTTGTTCCTCTCCCTCGACATAGACAATCAGATTCGTCGCCGTAGCAAATTCATCGATGATCCTGTTGAATTGGATGACTTTGGGATCACGCCCAGGAAGCAGATCCGAGGTTCGAGTGGTGATAGTGAGCTGACTGAAAAACCCTCCAAATACAATTGTGAGGATAAGAACGATCAACATCATTCGCCACGGGTGAGCGGCATGCCAATGGGCTAGCTTCTTCAGGATTTTTTCTCTCATTGTCCTTCTCCTTTTCCTCGATCAACTAAAAATAAACACGAATCCTCACCAACCCCCCGTTTCCCATTTGTTTGGAAAAAACCTTTCCTTCTGCACCAAAATTAAAGTTCAGATAAGCAAAAATCTCCACATTGTCCGAAAAGCTGTAATTCAGAGTCGGGACCAAAGCCATACTCTTATCTGAAAGGCTGTAAATCGCTGAAACTCCGACATTCATTAAATCAGTGGCTGGATGCTGAATGAAGACATAGACCTGGTCGCGGGTTATAGACTTCTGTTCCATCGCCAAGGAGCGCATCCAGTCATTGAGGCTGTACTGAGTGTAATCAGTCTTTCCCAAAGTGTTTCGGTAATACTCGATCATCAGGTAGGTTTGAAAATTGAATGTGTAATCCGTTCCTACGACGAGCTCATAGAAATCCTCGGAAATTTCCATCCAGTTATAGGCGTATTCGGCCCAGACACCCAACCCGAAGATCTCACCCGCGGTGCTTGCTCCGAGCAACTCCCGTTTCTCCGGAAGCTCCAGAAAATACATGGTCTCTGGATCGATCTGAGTATAATCGTGGAAACGCCAGACTTTTTCGATTGCGGTCAGAGTATAATCAAAATGGAAAATTCGTCCTTTAATCTGCGCTAACTTCGCTGAATTCTGCCAATTTTCCTCTGGAGAAAAGAGTGCAGTCAATGTGTGCGTGGACCCCAGCGGAACATCCAGCCTTATGGCATTGTGACCGGGCTGTTCATAGGTTGGATCGAAAAGCTCTTTGATGTTAAAGACATCTATAGGATTCCAGACATACCCCGTTCCAAGGGAAATCTGCTGCTTTCCGGCAGTCAGGTCAAAAAGCTTAAAGGAAAGCTTGATGTAAGCGTTATCGAGGAAATGCCTGTTCCCGAAAGGAAGCACGTAATATGCCTCCATCCCCGGAGTCACCTCCGCTACGACATTGTCTGATAAAAAATCCAGGATGTTCCATCGGGTTTTCCCGTGGTAGGTGATGTAATCAAAATTCGCGGCAAAAGTGACCTTACTCGATAAACTGGATTTTAAATCCACTCGCAGCTTGTTGGAATAAAGAAACAGGAAGTCATCCTCTACTTGCGCACCGATCGCTTGAGTCTCGAAATATCCAAAGATATCCACACCGTTCTGGGCATAAAGGGATGGGTACATGAAAAGAAGCAAAGCGAGTGAAATGATACCTTTTTTCATTTTTTCAATTCCCTTTCAGTGAACATCGAGTCATCCAATGGTATGTTGAATTTGACTTCCAGAAGCTCCATCTCTGTCTGCGTGTTGTCGTTTTTATTGTGCATCACCATCTTCATCGCCGTCGGAATATTGTCGATGACCCGGATATCGCTCTGAGTCAATCTTTTTTCATGATAACTGGGGTCATCCTCATCATAGTAATCAATAACGATCGGGACAAAATTCTCCTTAATCACCCACATAATCAATCTGGAGTAAGAAACATCTCCGTCTGGTTTACGGGTGAGTTCTAGCTTGTAGCAGTCATACCCTTCCATCTTCTCATCTTTGAGTTTTTTTGGGCTGAAATCGTTGATAAATGCATCACCACTTCCCATATCTTCATAGGAAAAATCACTCCCTTGCATTTTTTGTTTCTTGGCATGCGTGGCCAGCTTCCTGACGCGCTGCGTCCGTGGAAAGAACATCCAGATATCGTCCGCGTTGTTCAGCATCAAAATCGCCTGGCCTTTGACGCGCGCAGGCTCCAGATAGCGCACAAGGTTTTTCTCTCCTCTATCCTTGCTCCACGACTCAGAGATAAAAGTGCGCTTCTGGCCTGATGAAGTCGTAATCGTCATTTTCGACTTTCCATAACTCGTATCCAAGTTGAACAGGTCATTGACTTTCTGGATGATCTCTTCTCCCGTCAGCTCCTGACCGAACAAACCTGGAGCCATGAGTAATATGACCAATCCTGAAATCATTATTCTTTTCATCCTTTTTCCTCCGTTGATTCGCTTTTCTCTTTTAATGGACATTTTTACCACACATAGGGTACCAAACGAAAGCAAGTATTCTGTGAATATTCCTCATAACCAGGCAATTCTCTTCTCAATGTCCGGTCTTCCAATCCTGTCCGGATAATGAATATAACAACTGTCAGCCCTGAAGGGATGAGGGCCCATAATGAGCCGAGCATCACAGGCAGGGCTATTCCGGAAAGAATCCATCCGGCATACCCGGGATGGCGGATATATTGATAAGGACCGTTTGATACAACTCTATGTCCGCGCTCAGATTGGATTCGGACAGTTGAAGCAAAATAAGGATTCGACACTATGGCCCAGCTTCCAAGACCAGAGCCCAACACAACCAACACCATTGCTGCGAACTGGAGGACGAATGGAATCTGCTCAGACCATTCGAAGCGGATGTCGAGTCCGGATACGAGCAGCACTACAGTTGATGAAAGACTTAAAAGGCCGGCGAGATAAAAGTCCCATTTTTTTGTGTTGGCTTTGATTTGTGAACGTTCTTCTATCAGTTCTTCTGTCAATTCCGGATTTTTGCGAATCATTATAGTCATATTAACGCATACGCCCACAACAAATATGCCAAGATAAGCCCAGGCCATCCACCAATCCATTCGGCCGGATGATATGAATAAAACGGCAGCAATGATGACAATCTGGAAAATGATCTGGAGCATTCTTTTTAAAATCTTCTCAGTCATCTCTTTTCCTCTTGACTTGGTTCACACCGTTCCACTGAGAGGAGAACCAGATTCAGGTCGCGTATCCGGGCAAGCAATCCGTGTAAGGCCGCCTGATCAGCCACCGGTCCTTTGAGGACTGTCACCTCTCCCTCATAGTTCATTTCCATGCCCTCGAACCAATCTGCCCATTTTTTATCCAGACATCCCTCCACTTTAATCGTGTAAACCAAAGGAAGGGTGTGCTCGGTTCGTTTTTTCATCTCCCGGTCCTGTTGTTCCGCTTGGAAACCTTCATAAAGACTAAAACCGACGCTAAACTCTTTCCTTTTCTCGAGTGAAGATAAACACCGGAAAGCTTTGATTTTTTACTGAATTCATTCCTCCCAGTTTTATTCATAATGTCCTCTTTCATTCCGTATTTCATGCCTAGCTTTCATATAGAATATACGGAACATCGACAGAAACTGTCATCACACGAAAATGTGATTTTAAGGTGTGAAATTGGTGAAATGAAATTGGGGACGTTCCCCAAGGTACCACCTTATACTTCCTATTAATCTCTAAATTTGAAAAGACTGATTCATTTGCCCTGTTGTACTTTTTTTTATACTTCTAAGGTGGTACCTTGGGGAACGTCCCCATTTATCATTTATTAAATCAGTTTTAGTTCTTTGGCGCGAGCGGCTGCCTGAGTCCGGCTGTGGACATTGAGTTTACTGTTGATGTTTTTCGTGTGGGTTCTGACAGTGTTTAATGAAATGAAGAGTTTTCGGGCAATTTCCTGGTTCGAAAGGCCCCCAGCGATGAGTGTTAAAACCTCCAGTTCTCGTTCGCTTAAAGGTTCCACAAGACCTTTCACTTCCTGAGGTGACACATCGACCTTAAATGCCAATAATAGTTTTTTGATGTAGTTTTGGGAAAATTCAGCCTTCTGTTTAGCACGTCCAGCCTTCTCTTCTTCAAAAACTATTTCCAGCAACTCAGCCACTCGAAGACCTTCCTTAGTAAAACTGTGAATAAAACCGCCAGGCTCACTAAGGTATAGAGCGTGGCGCAGCTCATCCAAGGCTGTTTTTTTGTCATCTCTTTGATAAGCAATCAATGCTTTGAGTAGCCTCATCTGGATCAAAGAATAAACTCTGGTTCCAGATTCTGCGCTCCTGATCAGCCGAGTCAGAAGCGGTTCAGCTTCATCCAGTCGTTCCTGAACTATTAGAAAGCGAGCCAGAGCAAGATGCTCGTATTCACGCCGATTCGTCAGCTCGTCATCACCATCCAATCCGCGTTCTTTCACCCAATGGGAGACCTCATCCATTTTTCCGCGGGCCAGCCAAATCTCCGCTTTCAAGGCGGACGCCCAGTGAATAATCCAGGGAGGTATTTGAAACTCGCTGGCCGCTTTTTCAATCTCCTGGACTACTCTCAGAGCGCGTTTATAATCCCTGGTCAAAAATAAGGCTCTAGCCAGTTGAATGCGATTGCTCGCCAGAATGACGATATCGTGCCCTAATGCCGCCAGCTTAATTCCCTTTTTTATTAAACGGATCCCTTCTTCAAGTTTGTTCCTTTCGCAAAGGATACCTCCCCAAGACCCCGAGATCGAACCGGCCATACTCGTTTGAGACATTTCATGTTCCTCAGCATAGTTCAATAAATATTGGTATGTTTCTTCGGCCTGTTTGAGCCGGCCTTGTAGAGCATCAATCGCGGCCAGGCATGAACTGGCATAGAGGTAAAAATACGGATTACCAGACATCTCACTGACTCTTTTTGCTTCATAAAACGCATACCGGGCTGACATAAGATCACCGTCTCCGCTCCATCCGTGAACAAAACCCAAGGCGAGCGCAGTCACAGCCCGCCAAGTCAAATCCTTTTCATGGAGAGATTCCATGGCTTGACGAGCATACTGCATGAGTTGGAGCATATCTCCTTTATACGCGGCGACAAAAGAATGGATGACAGCTATTCTTCCTTTTAACTCATCTAAGCCCAGCTTGAACGGAGACCCTGAGACAGAGGAAGAAGTGACAGCTATTCTATCTCCCGCAGATTCGAGCAAGTCCTCAGCCATCTGGAGTTTCTTTTCGGCCGTCTCTTGATGGCCACTCACATTTAGGGCTCGAGCGTACAGAATACAGAGCTGTATGTTGGTATCTATCAGTTCGTCAGGTAAAGCCTCGAACCATTTCAAAAGCTTGGCTTGCTGGCCTCGATCCCAAATATCCTCGGCGATTTCTTCGATCAAGCTTGCGGCCCATTCGGTATCCCCAGCCGCTACTGCATGGCTGATTGCTTGGTCTTTCATCCCGCTTCGAACACACCACTTGCCTGCCCGCCTCCGAAGTTCAGGGAGGATATCACCGTGTGTTTGCCTCAATCGATGTTCGAGCAAATCCGCAAACAGATGATGATAACGAAACCACTGCCGCTCGTCATCCAGCGGGAAGAGGAACAGATCTGCCTTTTCGAGGTCATTCAATATCTGCTGGCTGTTTTTCTGTCCGGTCACAGCATCACACAAAGGACCTGATAAGCGGTCAAGTATGGAAGTCTGGATTAAAAAGCTCTGGATATGTTCTGGCTGACGGTTCAGAACTTCTTCCATTAAATAATCAAAGATGTAGCGGTTATCTCCCTTGAAGTCTTTGATAAAGCCGACTTGGTCTTTTCTCCCCTGCATGGAAAGAGCAGCCAGCTGCAATCCGGCAATCCAGCCTTCTGTCCGGGATTCCAGCATAACTATCTCTCCATGCGAAAGTCCCAGGCTTAGCTTTTTGTTGAAGAAAACAGAAGTTTCATCTGTAGTAAAACAGAGATCACCCACTCTTAATTCGATAAGCTGATTCAGACTGCGCAAGCGGCCCAGAGGCAGAGGGGGATCAGAGCGAGTTATAATAACCAGGTGCATATTTCGTGGGAGATGCTCGAGCAAGAATAAGGTGCCTTTGTGAACTGAGGGATTTGTGATCATATGATAATCATCGAGAACCAGGACGAAATCTTTTTGGATGGAGGCGATATCATTAATCAACGCGGCCAACACTGTCTCAACAGGTGGGGACTGGGGTGTCTCAAGCATAGTCAGGACGACTCGGCCGACATCTTTCTTAATCTGGTGAAGTGAAGCGACCATGTAAATCAGGAAATGCGTAATGTCATTATCCGCACTATCAAGAGAGATCCATGCGGCAGGCATCTTCGCCTGGTTGATCCAGTCAATCAAGAGTGTTGTCTTCCCGAAGCCAGCCGGAGCAGAAATCAGGGCTAATTTGCGCTCTTTCAATTCATTGAGTTTTTCAAGAAGGCGAGGACGGGAAATCACATAAGGCCGGAGACGCGGGATATAGAGTTTTGTGGATAAAACGGGATATTGTTTTTTTTCTCCGTTGCCTGGAGTTTGCGGAGATTTTCTTTTCGGCATGAGATGTTCTACCTTAAATTATATTTTGAGTGTAGTCTGATTTCCTGAGATTAATGTTTGTGCTTTTTTCTCCTTCCTTTGCCAAGGATACCTCCGCTTAAGAAAAGTCCGGCCCCAAGCACAAAACCAAAATTGTACCAGAATCCAGTGTTATGCACCTCATAAAAACGCACGTTTTTTGTGAAGACAGAGATGATAAAAGTGATCGGGGCAATGAGACCATGCCATAATCCCTTCCAGAAACCGGCGACTTTTCCCTCCTTGTTTGGGGTTTTCTCAAGCTTGTTAGGTCCTGCCACACAACTTGAAAAAACAAAAATCAAAAAGACTAGAAGAATAAAGACACTAACTTTTTTCATCCTGTCCTCCTCATGGTTTATACATTTTTAACGATATCAGAATATGACTTCATCAAAACTCTTAAGATACTTTTTATATAGAAAAAAATGTGTAATGGCAAATAGCTTAAATTTATTCACACATACTGTTCTGGATCTATCGGTGAAAACAATATGAAACACGAAGGAAATGGCTGAAATCTTCAGTCATAGAGATAGACTGAAATTTGGAGGGATGAGAAGGAAGCCAGGGTTTTTAAGCCCTGGCTTCCTTTGTGATTCTAATCACTCTTGTGAGCCTTTACTCACATGCTCAGGCTCTTGAGATTGGCTCAACATCTGTTTTTTACTTAATCAAGACGATTTAGTTTCTACAGTCTCCTCGTTTATTTCTTCTTTAATTGCTTTTCAAGTTCTGCGATCTTCTTTTTGATCTGCCTTTTCTTCATGGGATCATTTGACTGCTTATACTCTTTTCTCAGCTCCATGAGGGTCATTTCAATCTGCTTTGTCTTCTCCATTATCGTCATCTCTTCTAGTTCTGCGATCTTCTTCTCGAGTTGCTTTCTCTTCTTCGGGTCTTCAGTTTGTTCCAATTTCTCTTTCATCTCTTGGAGCTCCACTTCATCTTTCATCACTGTGTACACGTGTATTTTCTTGTACTCGTCCTCTGCCTTTTTCTTTTCGAGCTCTTTAATCTTCTTCTCGATTGCCTTTTTCTTTTCAGGGTCATCTGTCTCCAGATATAGCTCTTTTAGTGTCTTAACTTCGGCCCCGTAGGAATCTTTGTCGACAGCGACACCAACATTATATTTAGCGGGGGAAACATCAACCATAATGTATTGCGCTTTTTCTGTATCCATATTTTGCTCGAGTTCTGCTATCTTCATCTTGATCTTCATCTTCTTCTCATGATCATCAGTTTTCGTGTACAGCTCTTTTAATTCCTCTATTTTGGCCACATCTACATTTTTGACCTTCTTAAACTCAACATTGTGCTCTTCACTCAGCTTGTTTTTCAAGCGATCTCTCTTTTCCAGCATCATGACCATCTCTTGTTTTATATTCTGTTTTTTTGTAGAGTCTTTGGTCTGTTCGTACTCTTTTTCCAACTCCTTGATGGTCATCTCAATCTGCTTTAATTTCTCCAACATTTCCTTTGCTTCGTCTGACAGCTTTTGATCTGCCTTTATGGACCAGACTTGCGAACTCTCCTCGGCTGGTAGGGCATTCTCTACGCTCTCCATGTCAGCCGGCTCAGGTTCTCTGACTGTTTTTGAGTCGGCAAAGGCGAGAATCAAGAAACACAGCATCGGAAGCATCAACAGGAACTTCAATTTAGCCAATCCTTTGGATTTAGATTTTGTCATCATGGTTATCCTCCTTTTGATTTGCGATTGATTGAAATTGTTGGCTAATTCAAACAATTTCACGCCCACATGCTGCTCGAAGATGAGCAG
>CAYFVQ010000033.1:0-14296 GCA_964346585.1 uncultured Eubacteriales bacterium
GTTGTTAAGAAATTTATGTGTTTAATACGGGGAATATGGGTTTATATGTTTTTGGTTTATCGGAGTTCAGGAAATTTCATTGGGGAGCGGCGGTGTTTTGTCGCCTGTTCAAAGGCATAGGCAATCTGTATCAGGTCAGGCTCTCCAAACAACTTGCCCACTATCTGAAGTCCTGCAGGGAGATTCTGGTAAGTGAATCCCATGGGAACAGTCACCCCCGGAAGACCTGTGTGAGGCGGGATCAACTGGCTGTTGTCCCCTGCCGGGCTCTTGAGGTCACCGATTTTTCGGGGTGGATTGCTCCACGAGGGATAGACAAAAGCATCCAGTGTGTGCACCTCCATCGCTTTTAAGACTTCAGCGCGGAATTTAATGTTGCGGGGTTCAGTGTATAAATCCTTGCATTTCGGGGTATCTTCAAGAGGAATCTCTAAGGCCCGCTTGAGCCTCCGTTCCACATAAGGCGAATAGAGGCCGGATTTGAAGATCTCGCTCAGGTTCTTGTATGGCGCCCTGTCGCCGAGAGAATTCAGGTAGTTGTTGACGTCATGACGGAACATATCACACCAGAGACCTTTTGTGAGTTCTTTGAAATCCGGAATGATGAAGGGGTCGACTATCTCGGCGCCAAGAGACCTCATATCCTCAATCGCTTTTTCTGTAAGGGCAATCACCTGTGCGTCTGTCTTGGGCCGATCCGTATAATAGCGGAACACACCGATTCTTTTTCCTTTAAGCCCGTTTTTATCTAAAAACTGAGTGTAGTTTTCAGGAATTTTATCTTCGCATCGTTGAGTGATTGGATCAGCCGGATCGTAGCCGGCGATGACTTCCAATATTCTTACCGCATCTTCGACTGTGCGGGCCATAGGCCCTCCAATATCATTCCTCAGATAGAGAGGGATGATCCCGTCCCGACTTGTGAGCCCCATGGTGGAACGAATCCCGACCAAACAGCAGTGAGATGATGGTCCCCGGATGGAGTTTCCTGTATCTGTTCCCAGGCCGACAGCCCCAAAATTGGCGGCCACCGCAGCCGCAGTGCCGCCACTCGAACCTGCAGGAACCCGTTCAAGGTCATATGGATTGCGTGTTATCCCCGCGATTGAACTTTCAGTCAGATAAGGGCTGAATGCCCATTCAGCCATGTTCGATTTAGCCAGAACGATGGCACCTGCTTCTCGAAGGACTCTGACTTGATAGGCATCATCTGGCGGGATCGAGTCTTTGAGAGCGAGAGAGCCGGCTGCGGTCTGAAGGTCATGAGTGTCATAGTTGTCTTTGACTATTATGGGAATGCCATGAAGGGGACGGAGCTTCTTTGTTCTCTTGAGTTCCTCATCCAACTCTTCGGCTCTTTTCAATGCGTTGGGATTGAGAACGACAATCGCATTCAGTTTTGTGGATTGGTCGTATGTCTCTATCCGCTCAAGATAAATTTCGACTAATTCGCGACAGGTGAGTTTGTCGGATTGGATGGCCTGATGAATCTCAGCTATCGTGGTCTCGACAACCGAGAATTTATTGGCCTTTGAAATTTCTGGTTCGTCCGAATCGGTTCGGCATCTTGAGAATGAGGTTACTGTTATGATGAGGAAAACAATAAATACGAAACGGCCTGAGATTTTCAGCATATTTCTGTCTCCTTTAAACCTCTGAGTCTTCGGAGTTAATCTAATAAGGAGTTCGGCAAGATAAACGGCAAATCCAAATCCGAGGCCCAGATTCACTAAAGCAAGAATAATCTCAGCAAGGTCCATACTATTTATCTATTATACGGAATCTTGTCATACAGGATTATCTACTGATTTCAGGTAAGAATGCAAACTTCGCGTGCAAAGTTGCTGAAAATAAATGTAAGAAATTAGGATGTGAGCCCTATTGTTTTTATTGCCCAGACGAAAGACCTTAGACATCGGCGGATTATTTTCTTGAGCGGCTCTTTATTGCGGATGAAGTCTGCCGCCTTGGGTCCGTATTTATTGTAAAAGCGGATAAATTCCCTGCCGACGGGATTTCTCATTAAGTATCGATCCCTGAAGTGACGAAGAATCTTGACCTCATCGGCCAGAGGTGTTCCGTAGCAGGCTGTGGCGATGAAACAGTCGAGAGAGCTTCCATCTCCGTCACCGTTTTCCTCTCCATCCTCTTCTTCGGGCAAGGTGGCGAGAAAGATTTCATCATCGTCTGCGTCTACATCCGCAGCCCAGGCAACGTTCCCGATGCTGTTAATCCTGGGAAAGTACTCGTTGTCATCAGAATCAGAAATGTTCAAGATTTGTGAGCCGTCATAAACATAAATTTCCAGGTTCCAGTTCACCAGGCTGGCCTCGGTTGCAAGGAACGTCACATAGCCGATATCGCTAATTTGCGGCATGGTCGGAGCCCAGTAGGGTTCCTCGGCCGTGTTGGTGATTTGCTCTACATCTCCAGTGTCACGTCTGTAGAGCAAAATTTCTTCCCAATCCGCATCAGAGTCGTAGCCTAACCAGGTCACATCACCGTCTGAATTTATATCGGGAAAGAGGTCGGAATAATCGTTATCAGTGATCTGGATGAATTCTGTAGCGAGAACATCGTAATAATAAATTTCATCCGCTGTTAAGGAAGAATCATAGGCAGACCAGACAAGCTGTGAATTATTGTTAATCTTCGGCTCCACGTCATCGATATCTGACAGGCCCTCCACAAGGGGAATCGTCTGCAGCCAAACATTAAAGCTCGAATTTGTTGAGTCGTCATAGACCATGACATAATAATAATCATAAAAAGTGAGAATCGAATCACTGTAATGCCTGAACCAGGTGACATCTCCGTAATCGTTTATCCTGGGATTGTAATTGTTCGCAGCGATGTCAGTGGTCAGTTGAAAAATATCTCCTGTGGAGTTTTTATAAAGGAAAATGTTGTAGACAAACCCATCGTATTCTTCCCAAACTATGTCGCCGTCATCGTTTAAATCAGGCTCCATCGCATTATAATGGGACCCGGAATCATAGCTGGAAATTTCCCATATCGTATCTGTATCGTTTTCATAGAATAAAACCTGATACTCAGTGCCATCTCTTCCCTGCCAGGCAATATCGCCATTATTGTTTATTTTGGGATTGACATCATCGTATGAGTTATCTGTAATTTGCCAGACCCAATCGATAAGCCATTCATACATGTATATTTCGTAATCATTCCCGTCAAAGCCCATCCAGACCACATCATTGTTATCATTGAGCTGAGGTTCACGATCCCGGTATGTGTTGTCAGTGAGCTGAATTATGGTATACTCCAGAGTTGTATCGTTTTGTGGGAAAGCCAGGATCATTAAGGCTCCAAGCATTAAGATTAAAGACAATTTTCTCATTTCTCGTTCCTTTTTATTCTGTGAAGCGCGGATCGGGATTTCAATAGAGGTCTTGATGCGCCCCTCTTCCCTTCCATCTCTTTAAAACCTATCCATTCATACATACCATAGGTAAGACTTCTTATCAATTCAAAAGTGTCACCAATGTTCCTGAACGAAGACAATTGAGACCGCATGTCATCAATTCTCATTTTTTTCAACCGATAAAACTCAGCCAGTCCTGCTCAGCGTCTTCAATCGAAATTCCAGCTGTATCGCTATACTTACCATTATCATAAACAGCAAAATTTGTGCCAAAGAAAAGCCAGGGGGAATGGACGCATCTCAAGCGAAAATTTTCTTTCCAAGTTGTACTTGTGTCCTCTCCAGTGAACACCTGATTGCTCATCACTCCACTTGAGATGGGCTCTTCTTTGAAATGGAAAAAAAAGGTTTCGAATTCCTATCTTCAAGACTTTTTTAAAGGATTACCAGAAAACAATGGGAGATAGAGACCTGACCACCCTTTATTGACATACGGACTAAGCATGGCACTCTCATACCTTTTTCATTGCGAGCGAAGCGCTGAAAATCATCCTTGTGTCATTGCGAGCGAAGCGTGGCAATCTCGTAAAGAGAAATTATATTAGTGCGGGAATGAAGATTCCTTTTAATGAGATTGCCACGTCGCTACGTTCCTCGCAATGACACAACTAGAAGATTGCTTCATTCTGTTCGCAATGACACAACTAGGAGATTGCTTCACTCTGTTCGCAATGACATCCAAAAAATGTTGCTTAATTCCTGAGCACGTACACCAATTCCCAAATGTTTAAATTTTCTAGAGCAGTAATCCTTCTTTCCAGCCGTAGGTTTCAACCTTAATATTTTCCATCTGGCTGGTGCCCAGGCCATATTCTTTATCTGCCGCTTCGACACAAAGAGGTGGTGGGGAGATCGGCCAGGGTTCACCCCGCGTGGCTTCCCTTTTGTTCATAATAATCTTCAAACAAACAGTGTCGACAGCTACAGGATCTGTCCCGGCGATCAAACCGTTATACGCCCATTTGTATCGGGGATCAACCTGAGGTCCTTTATCGAATAGGGGGTGAAGCGCATCGACCAGGACAAGCTTTGTCTTTCCTTTGACAAAGGGAAGATTCCAGGTTTCGCCCAGCTTGGCGTTGTTCTGTTCATGATATTGGCGCGCATTACCCGAATACAAGATGTAAAGTTTCATGACAGTGCCAAGACCAGTTAACCAGTGAGCCTTAAGGGCAGGAAGTGCGATCAAAGCGGTGCAGGCTTTGGGCTTATCTGGGCCACCTTGGGCCAACGTGATATTCGCTTCCGGAAAACCGGAATCTACCAATGAGCCTTTGACCGCATCCGTCACTTCATCATGAGTCGGATTGAGATGAGGAGTTGGGACCAATCCAATCTTGTCGGTTGGTTTGACCAGTGAGAGCCACGAATCTTTGACGGTTTTCTCTCCAGTGAATTTAATCAATGTCTGCTCGAGCATTTTCTTCAAGACGCCTGAGTTCACCTTATTTGCGGCATCCATGGCGTTTTCATTTCGGACAATTGTCACTAAACTCGAGCCGGCTGCCGCCCCCTCTGCTTTAGACCATTTGAGTCCAACTAAAGATGTGCCGAGAGTAGCGCCGACCGTTCCCCGGATAAAATCTCTTCGAGTTAAAGCTCCTTTTTTCTTTGTCATGCTATTCCTCCATCTTTGGTAGATTTGATACATTTTGATGAATTATGTATTGAGCAGATTCCTGGTTAGGACAATCAAATGCGATGGCCAGATATTGGCCTTTCAATTGATATCCCAACCAGCCCTCTTCGACTTCAAAAGTGCTTGGATTTCTAACCGCTGAATCCGGCTTGTTATCTTTCTTGTGTTCAGGCAGGTATGTATCATGAAACTGGTCCTGCGCATTTCTTGCCCGCTCCGGATTTTTATATTTAACCAGAAGGAATTGAATGCGTTTATCATCCCCAGTTTCAGTCGTTTTCGTATACGGGGCTGTCACGGCTTCTGTTGAATGATTGAGTTGGAGAATATTCTGTTGGCTTAGATAATAAATTGAGTTCAAGACAAGATAAGAACGGAAAAAACTCATCCTGTCTTTCCGTAGCTTCCAATCCGGACTCATTCGAAGAGAGAGCGCTTCCACCAGCTTAGGCTGCTGAGGATTTTTCTGGTCTGCAGTGATGGCTTTTCCCAGGGCAAGCACAGCTTTCCGTGAAGCTGGAGTTTCTCGGGTGGCCATAACCCGGACATAAAGATTATCCGCCCAAATGCGCAACAGCCCTTCGCCATAAAGAGCCCGAATCAAATGAGATTGGGCTTGTTTTTTTCCATCCTGAGCCGAACCACTCCAAGTTACAGGCTCACCTCCCCAATCCAGAGAAAGTAAGCCAAAAGCATCATCTGAAGTGGCCATAAAATACAGTTCCACCAGGATTTCATCTTCCTGGCTGGACGTATACTCATAAACCTCGAGATGGTCAAACCAATAGCCTATATAGAGTTCTCCTGCCCCATTCATGTAGTCAAAGATATTTTGAGATGTGACTCTTTGGGGTGAATCAGGCCTTGTCCAGGCCCCCACAGATTTAGGCAAATTGATTGTTTTTGCTTTCATTTCTGATTTTGTCCCCCCGAACAATGAAGATGTCAGGATTACGGTCAAAAAAAGACTAAACGTCTTTAGAGCCATCTATTTAATGTTAACCTTTTATCATCATGCAATCAAATATTTCTCTTAGGAAAAAATGAGTGCAGAACAATCCAATTCAACAATGTTTGTGTTTTTATTAACCTGAATTATTCATAATATCTGCCGACACTACCTACAAAAAATCTCTAAAGGATAACTGATCATCATATGTCGGCATCTTTTCCCCTTCAGGCTTAGTGAAATTGTCATCGCGAGCAAAGCGTGGCGATCTCATAGTGTATCGCTAACTTCACGAGATTGCCACTGTCGCTTCTCTCCTCGCAACGATGTCTAGTTCGTTACAGCGCAAGAGCGGTGGACGACCACAGCATCACGAGCAATCGAAGAGAGCGTGGTGAACTCATCATTCTCCGCGACCAACATGAGATTGCCACATTCGCTACGCTCTTCGCAACAGAGTCTGAGGCAACCTCGACTCGTGAATAATCCACGTTAGATAATTGAAAATTAAAAAGGGGATAAATTAGAAATGTATGCTTATGCTTCTTCCCCCAGCTCCAAAACGAGGATTGACTACCTTGCTGCGTGTTGACCCGAAAGTGTAACTTAAACCCATAGATATATAATAACTGTACTTTGTCTCAAGTTCTCTGAGTCTAAGAAGGAGTTCTTCTAATGAGGCTTCTCCCCTGGGCAGAGCCAGCTGGTCACGAATTCTCCTGTAATTGCCACGAATATCAAAATTTAGCCCCTTGATAAGCCTCAGAGACAATTCTCCAGACAACCTCAGTCGGTTCTTCTTGAAGTCATGAAAATAGTTCGAGCCTTCAACAGACATGCTCCAAGTTCCCCATTTCTCTTTGAGCTCGAATATTACAGACAAAGACTCCTGAAACAAATTTTCATAGGTTTTCTCGTAGATTGTCTCTTCTCTGTACCTGACTGATTTGTAGCCTATTCTGTACAGAAATCGGAGCTCTCGGCGCGTTGACTCAGAGTAAGGGAAGAGGTTGTATTCGATAGCCGGAGCAGGATTTATGCTCAATTCAACATTGGAGTATGTTGCCGAATTGATGGATAAAAACGCACCCACTGACCAATGTTCACTGATGCTCTTAACAACCAGTCCACTAAAACCGTAGCTTTCGTAGGTGCTCTCAAAGACCTCATCTCCTAAAGTGAATTTATCTTTGCTGGTCATTCCACTCAGACTCATCCTGATCTTCCACTCAGGCGTCACTCTGTTTGCCGAGAAGGATCCACTGTACATTCCACTCTTGTAGATTTTTTCTCCGTTTAAAAAGGTGTTTAAACTGAGGCTGAAAACCCAGAAGTTCCACTTGTCCTCCACATCTGTTGGTTTCACTTTATCAATAAATCCGATGGAGATTCGGCTGGAAATCGGCATTTTCCCAGCGTATCGCATCAAGCCCATTTTTATGATATTGAGAATCTCTGTCTTAACAGTTTCCTCCTCCTTGTCTTTTTCTGCCTGGTATTTCAATTCATCATTGTCGCCCTCGAATTCGTTCTTTCCTCTGAATGAAATGGTGTAATCCATAACGCCTGGCTCTGTCTCTTGAGATGTGATGATCAGCCAGACATTAGCCTCCTTGGAATCTTCGACACATGTAATGAACCCGATGGCCTCCTTGATAAAAACAGGATCCCACATTTCACAATCAATGAAAACTTTAGGGGCATCCTTTTTGCTCGCATCCGCGTCCGCTTGTTCTGTTTGTGCACAAACACAAGGAACAAATAAACAGAAAGAATAGAGGAGTACAGCCACTCTTATGATCTGTCGCACTTTTCTCATATCCATCTCCTCAATCGATTATGATAGACATTCCGCCGTAGCCACTTGACCCAAAACGCGGATTGACTACATTTGTGAAAATAGACCCAAAGGTGAAACTCAGCCCAACGGAGAAGAAATAATCATAACTTGATTCAAGTGCTCTTCGCCGGAGCAAGACCTCCTCCAGCGATGCTTCCCCTTTAACCAATGCCAGTTGGTCGTGAATCCTTGAGCCTCCTCCAAAAGCAAAGAAGCTGAGCCCTTTAACCAGTCTGAGATTGATGATGTTGAAGAGTGTCAGATGGTATTTGCTAAAGTCATGAAAGTAATGCGACCCTGCAAGAGTGGTGCTGATGCTGCCCCATTTTTCTTTGATATCAAACGTGACGGATAAGGATTCGTTCCATAAATTTTCTGACATTTTGTCATAGATCGTCTCTTCTCTGTATCTAACGGAGTTATAACCGATTCTGTACAGAAAACGAAGCTGCCTTCTTGTCGATTCCGAATACGGGAAGAGGTTGTATTCGATGGCTGGTTGAGGAACAAAGGAAAAATCTATGTTATTATAGGTTGAGGATTCGGCTGAGAGAAAAAAACCAACTGACCAATGTTCACTCAGACTTTTGACGAATAAGCCACTGAGATACCAGCTGTCTCTAGTGCTAACGATTACTTCATCGTCATATTTGAATTCTTCCCTGTTATGATTCCCGGATGCGGAGAGTTGAATCTTTAATTTTTCGGTCACACGACTTGCAGAAAATGAGCCTCTCAGTGATCTGTATTTGAGGGATTCTTCACCTCTAATATGCCCGCTTCCGCTGATTCGGAACACCCAATAATTCCATTTATCCTTCACTGCGGCTGGCTTGACTTCCTCACGATAAGATATATCTATTCGGCTGGCTATCGGTGTTTTGGCAACATAGCTCATCAGCCCCACCTTCATAGCTTTAACCATGCCTTCTCTGATTTCATCTTGAGTGTCAGTCTGTTCTGTGAAATATTTCTGTGTGTCGTTGACACCTTCGAATTTATTCTGTCCGATATACGCAATCGTGTATTCTCTTCCTCCGGCTCCTGTTCGCAGAGACGTGACCAGAATATGGATATCCGCCTCCTTTCGGTCACGGACATAATTCACAAACGTGATTTCTGTCCGTATGTAATCGATATCGCACATGCCGCAGTCGATAAAAACCTTTGGGGCCATTTTCTTCAACTCTTCTATGTCTGTTTCCTCCTCCTGGCAGAAGGAAACTGAAGTGGAAATCAAACACAGAAAAGTCATTCCGAATAGGAAAGTCATGAGTAATTTTTTCATGCTGCTTCTTCTCCTGTGATCAACTGGACTCCTTCCCTTGACTTCTAAAAATTCGGCTAGGGTTCCCATCAAATTATTTTGAAGATCTCCACCTAGCGAATTCACTCATAAGATAATCTCTTTATCTCTTAATACGCTACTTTACTGCGTAAGGTTGCGTGACTAGTACAACTGAAAAATGATATACATCATTGGCGTTTTCAAATGTATTATTCATTTTAACCGCCACAATTATTCCCTATCTTTTTATATTACAACAACTTAGGAGGGCGCTGTTAAGTAGTTTTTATACTCTATCTAGTGAAGATGGCTTCATTCATTTCTTTTTTTCGCCTCATTCATAGCGTAAAGAATCTACTGGATTTGGATTATTTCTTTCTGACCCACTCGTTGTTTCTGAATTCCTGGATTTCGTAGCTGTACCTTTTCACATAGCGGAAGTCGTTTACCGTGTCTATGGCATAAGCTTTTCCGTTTTTGAAGATCAGCCTGTCTGTCGAAACTGAGGTTGTGAACTGGGCGATATATTTCCCATCCTGGTCGAATAGGTCAATCAGCTTGGCATCTTCTTCGCCAGAATCCACAACCACAAACAGCCATCCATTCTCCATCAGAGTGAAAGTCTGATAAGCCGGTAAGTATTTTGGATATTTTAATAACCGAATGATATCTTTTTTTATTGATTGATCTCTCGGTGTAATACGGAAATACTCATCTTCCAGATATTTAATGAAGTTTTCTTTGTGCTTTTTTCCTATTTTGATAGGCTCGTATTCTCTCTGGATGATTTTCACTAACCTGCCTTCAGGACTGAAAATTTTTATTTCATACTTTTCCGAGTATCCTAAATAGATGTATTCGTTTTCACCCATTAAAAATGTGAGTTCAGGATCATAGGCATCATCGCTGTATATATTAGCCACATAATGAGCTCTGGACCTTGTATCTCTTTTTCTTTCTGTAGTCTGGCTGTGGACTTCAGCGAGTTGGTTCAAGTCCTTATCGAATAAACCGTATGTATACGTGTAGCTAAAAACATCTGAGTCATTCAGAATCCTGGATTGAGCAGAAAAATATAATCCGTTGGAGATGATATAATGAATTGACATTCCTTGAGGGAATGAAATCTGGCTTAAATATTCACCCTCTGGGGTGAAAAAAGAAACCCGGCGGTTGCTGAGGTCAAAAACATAGAGATTCCCGTCCTGATCAAACCTCGGATTCCAGGCGTTGACAAATTCTCCCGGGCCTCGTCCTCTTCTGCCTATAGTGAGGAGATACTGGCCTTGAGGATCGAATTTTTGAATTCTCTTCCTATCCCAATCATTGACGAATATGTTTCCTTCATCATCCGTGTTGAAATAAACGCGGCCGCCGAACATGTAATTCTCGTCCCCCTCCTCTACTCCTATGGAAAGTTCTTCCTTGAATACGATTCTGATTTTTACGCCATCTCTTGGGGAGGGGGTTTTCGGGTTGGAAATAATTTTAACTTCCTCAGAGCTCTGAATACAGACCGGTTCTCTTCCAATTACCTCGTGGTTAGAAAGCAAGAAAAACAAAAAAACAAAACTGAAAAAAATCAGACATGAACAAATGTTTCTATTCATCTTCATCAATCCCCCCTTTACTGTTTTCTTTTCTTAATAAACTTTTTTCCACTTCTCGGTTTCGAGGTCAAGGCGAAAAAGCGGGCTCATCCGAAACTTTAAAAGGACTGTATTATTCAAGCCCCATGCGAATACCGGACCTTCGACAGGATAAGGGATTTTTATTCTTTTCACTTCCTTAAAATCTTCGCTCAAAACACTCAGATGATACTCCCCATCAATAGGAACCATAAGAATAAGTCTTTCATTATCAGCCAGCCAGTCAAATCCAACTTCATAGCCATAATTTCTCTGACTGACTTTCCGGGATCTATTCTCATCCAGGAAGTAGGCCCATAGCTCATTCGTTCTGGAAAATAGGATTTTCCTGCCATCCTGGCTCCACTTCACTGCCCAGAGTTTCAACAAATCTGCTTCGAAGACCGTCTTCTTTTCTAGAGTCATCAAATCGAAAATAATCAGTCGTTCTTTGCCATCTGGTTCCCCGCGCGAGCCAAAGGCTAAATGATCACCTGTGGGAGAAGTTCTGAGCGTAGAGATCCCTTCTATCACATTTTCACATATGGTTCGCTGCGACTCATTCTCCAGGTTAACGAGTACGACTCTTTTCGCTCTCGGTTTAAAAGTCTGCGATTTAATTTTGTACATTAAAATAAGATGATTTTCAGGCTCTGACCAGGCAAGGAGTTGAAAGTCCCAATAATTTCTGGGGAACTCCAGTTTTTTCTTTTTTATAACGGAGCCGTTCATGTTCATCCACCAGACTATGATGACTTTTTTCTGTGTATCTTTATCAAATGAATAGGTGAGAAAAATCACCTCTTCCCCATCAGAAGACAGAAGAATACCATCCAAGATCTCATGGTTGTAAACAGGAGAATTCGGATTATCTATCTCGACCAGCGCCTTCTCTGCAGTCCCATCTATGGTGACAACCCAGATATTATTCAGCCAGTATTTCTTAGGCAATCGGGCTTCTCTAAGATAAATGATGTTTTCCCCGCCAATCGAGAACCGAGTACGTGTATGAGAAGATTTATCACTTATCTTTTCCATTCTGTCAGTCCCTGAATCGTATTTAATGATTCTCGATATTCCACGCTGGTAGGCATATGTATACACATCCCCCTCATATTTCAAAGAAGAGAATGCAAAGAAGTCCTTGCTCCCAGTGAAAAGGTCGCCTTTGGCGATCCCAATCGTGCTGAGGACCAGGGAACCGATTAAAAAGAGAACTGCTAATTTGGAAAAAGTCATAATCTTCTTGCCCATTTGAGAGAAATCATATTTTACGAAGGTGATTAAAGAAGCCAGAATAAAGCTCAAAGCTATGAACAACGAAAAAATCTTGAAACTGCCGGGGTAGTAATAGACCCTTTCCATAAAAAAAAGATACTGTTGATAAATGACCATCAACCCTGTTCCGATGAGACCAGAAATAAAAAAAATGACGAACTGCTTGTCGTATAAAATTGAGATTGAGAAGGAAATCACAAACGCAACCAGAGGAATAACAAAATACAGCGAGAATGACAGAATGCCACGAAATTCTTGAGGAAAAGCAAAATTATCGAGGACTTCATTGAGCCCGGGCAGGAATTGTCTGGCTATGAAAAACATCAAAAAAATGGCCAGCAGAATGCTCAAAAGAGATATAAATTTGAGGGCCCAGAGCACCTCTTTTTTGATGGGGCGAGAAAATAGATAGACCCAAGCATTGTCTTTGAATTCCGAATAAAAGCCGCTGGATCCAATCAACAGTGCTGCAAAAGGAAGAAAGAAAATTAAAAACATCCCTGAAAAATTTAGGGTGAGTTCTTTAAGGTCAGTCAGGTTCAGAACTATTAAAGCCAGCATTAAAATAACAGCCAATGAAAAAACGAGTATGTTCTCCCGCCATTCTTTCAATAATATTTTTAAAAACATGGATTCCTCCCTTTTTTCTTCTCTATGAAACGAAGCTTATGAAAATCTCTTCCAAGTTGAGTGGTTTAATCTCCATGCTCGTGGGATTGAGATTCTCGATGACTTGTTTTTTCTCTTCAGTCCAAGGATAGACAACCAAATCTATCTGATTTCCGTTGGTTTTTTCGACTACGATTCCATCGATCTTTATCTTGTCTTCCAGAGATTCTTCACTGGTCAGCAAGACGCGCATACAGGAATTCTTGAGCTCATGATAATCCTCATCCAGGATGAGGCTCCCGAATCTGAGGATTCCCAGGTTATCGATGATTCCTTCGATCTCATGGACAATATGTGTCGAAAACAAAATAGTTGTTCCAGCCTCGGATAATTCTTTTATGACTTCTTTGAGAAAATCGTGACGAGTCGGCACATCCAGGCCTGATGTGGGGTCATCGAGTATTAAAAGCTCAGGCTCTGAAGCCAATGTCACAATAAGCCCCAGCTTTAATTTCATCCCCCTGGACAAGTTCCTTATTCTAGTTTTTGGATCGAGGGAAAATTTCTCCAGGTAGTCATTCGCCTTTGGCACGTTCCATTTCGGATAGAATGATGCATTGAAACTCAGCAGTTCCTTGATGGTCATCCAGCTGTAAAAGATGGACTCTTCGGCAATGAAGCCGATTTCCTTTTTATAAGAGTCATCCCGGAAACTGATCTTTTTGTTTTTGAAGAAGATTTCTCCGTTGTCAGGAGGTATGACACCCATGATCATCCGAATGAGCGTCGTCTTGCCTTCCCCATTTATGCCCAGGAGACCATAGACTTTTCCTTTTTCCACGATTAAGTTGAAATTTTCCAGAACCTTTTTTTTGCCGAAGCTTTTTGAAAGATTTTTTATGGTCAGGATTCCGTTCATTTTCTTTCCCCCTTTTTCCTGCTTTCCGATTTTAAGCTGAGCCTTCGTTCAAAAATCTTTTTTATCTCGCTAGAAGACAGATTGAGCTTCTTGGCTTCTCCGATGGCTTCATCAAAAACCTGGTTGAGAATCACAGTACGCTCCTTTCTGATCAGTGTTGTGGAATCGTCTGTGACAAAGCAGCCTTTTCCTTTTCGTGTGTAAATAAATCCCTCTTTTTCGAGTTCTCTGTAGGCACGGGCGACTGTGTTGGGATTGATAATGAGTAAAGTAGCCAGTTCTCGGATGGATGGGAGCGGCTCGCCAGGTTTCAATATTCCTAGAGAAATCCGGCTCTTAATTTGCTGTTTAATCTGTTCATAAAAAGGAATGAAACTGGATGTATCTATCTCGATCATTTTTATCCTTTTGTATTACTGTATTAATAATATAATACAGTTGTAAAAAAAGTCAAGTCTTTTTTTAGCGTGGTTCATTAAGTACAGAGAGAAAAATTTTTTGGGGTGAACCTAAGCAAGACTTACGACAAATTCCTCATACTTAACAAAAAAAATTTAAAAATATACTCTAAGTTGTTATTATATAATATTATAGATATAACTATCTAATGGACTCATGAATCAGGCAAATCTGATTATCGAGGACTCTTATAACTGTGATTATTTGGTCTATAAATTGGCGATATGGGGAAAAATAATGAAGCA
>CAYFVQ010000034.1:0-5902 GCA_964346585.1 uncultured Eubacteriales bacterium
TATAGATAATAATAAGTTGTTCGCTTTCAGCGAACATTTCTTTTTTTACTATTATCATAATGTTAAACTCTAAATCTTCCTTCAGTAAAAATAACGGATTGGCCTCAGTGACTGAGCCTTTCAGGCCATTAATAATAGAGCCTTGGGAACCATTCACGCTTCCAAATCTTATACCTGAAGCGCACCCCCCGATCTTCAACTTTTCTCTCTTCATATTCCTTTATAAACTGTTCACGCTCCAATTCTTTTAAAGCTCGAAGGACATATTTTCTCTTATTGCTCCATGGTTGACTTTGCTTTAATCCCGCAATGTCCGCAAGTTCAAAAAGGCTATAACCCGCTCCATTAAAGCGCTCATGTGGTTCTTTCCACAAAGACATTTCTCTCCAAATGTTCTGCGCACTCTCGGATAGCTTGTACATTTCGATTGGCAAAAATGTAAGGCCTCCCGATAGAAGATTATGCACAAACAGTTTACCCACAGCTGTATCAAACCTGAAAACGAAAACAATATCTCTCGTTTTCCATCGATTAGAAACGAAGTTTAATCTCTGCTCCTCTACCTTTATACGAGAAAATAGCGTACTTGCGATGCTGATGTTTGCAAATCTTTTAGTTTTAGAAATGAAGAGTACTTTGTCGCTCGTCATCTCGATGACAACCTGAGTTAAGTCGAATACCAGTTCTTCAATTTTGCCTACGGATAATTTGTTAGAACTCAAATCCAACATCTTCCTTATCTCAGTCGCCTTCAGCATGACTTTTACGATATTCTCCTCTGACTCCGATTCTATCCAGCTTCGCAAGGCCACAACATCCTTGTAAAAAGGTTTTCTTTTCCATCCTTTTATAAGCCCATATTGATCACGAATTTTTTGAGCAAGGCAGTCGACGATCCACATTGTCTGATATGTTAATTTCTTATCGCCTGTCCTGAATGACTTTATCCCCCTCAAATTCAAGCGCCCGAACAAATAATTTAAAGAGCGCTCGGACACTGTCATCTGCTGTTTTTTAAAAGCTTCTTTCATGGCTTCAAATTTGCGACTTATTGCTATTTCAGGAAAAAATTCATTCGGTAAGTAGTCTGGCGGATAATAATCTTCAGGAAGCTCTTTTTCGTTTTTGTTATCATCAATCATTTTTACCTCCATCTTCTCATTATTCCGTTAAGAATTAAGCCGCAAGAGAGTCCGTAACTTGGCTATCTTGCAGAGTTTTCTTGGGGGAGATAGTGCCATTTTTCGCCATCTCCCTATGTACCCCTTCGCACGCCGTTTTTTTGGACTTCCCGACCTTCACAGTCCTTTCAAATCCCATCTCAATTATGAAATTTACTGCTTGTTTGGTTAACGGTTTATGGTTTGTTTCCATACGCAAAATCCTTGTCTGAGAAACACCGAGGTGGTTGGCTAAATCTTTCTTCTCCCAACCTCTTGCTTTGCGGGTTTCTCTCAGGTCATATCCTCTGTAAAATTTCTTTCTGAAAAAATCATCCAGCTTCATCTTGAAATCTCTGGTATTAGCAAACTGTGTATGAAGCACTTGCTCAAAAAAACGCACAATGTTCACTCTTCGCTGAGTTTCATCTGGAGTGAATACTGTTCCTGGTTCGCCCCTATCAAGAATCTCGTCATAGAGCCCCTTGAGCTTGGATATTTCTACATCTTCCATCTTATTTTCTCCTTCCCCTCCTGAATAAAAAAAGGGCAATCACCTTATTAGGTGTTGCCCTCCTGAAAAACGATACACTACTCCAGCCCATAGACTTATGCTGTTTCAGGCTGGAAAATTAAACGCTCAATGTGCGGCTTAAACTTCTTTAATACTTCAACAATTTTTTGAATCTCACTAAAGCCGTTGGGAGATGCTTCCTGTCAAAGAGGGTTAAATAGGCGTTCATTTCATCATTCGATATCTCTTAAGATAAAATTCAAGAGGTCAGGCTTTTTTTCTGGAAAAACAGAGAAATCGATGGAGGAAAAATTTTAAACCGAAGCGGCTAATAAATAAGAAATTCTAAATGTGAAGATGCAGCCCCTAATATTAATAAAAAAATGTCGAATGTTGAGATGCGACCCCTAGTACTAGTATTCTTTAGAGATATCATCCTCTGTGTCAAATTCTCGGTCCGGACCCGCAGAAATCAAGCGGAAATCTTCATCACTCAGCTTTTTATATCTGATGACTGTTCCCCAAGCATCCATAGTCCCGAGGGGAAGGCGCCGGAATTCTTGAAGTTCCTTAAGGTTTTCTGGAGCCCTTCCATCCATGGCAATAAACGAATGAATCTCTCTCGCCAGGCTTTTCATATTCGTCGTCGTTAACTTCTGCTTTGTCGCATCAAAGATTCTCACTTCCTCAACCACATTATCTTTCCCCGCCTTTGCGACCCAGAGAAAATAAACCACCACAGCAGCCAGTATCAAAATGGCTAAAAATCCTCTTATTTTCATTTCTTCACGCTCCTTGGTTTTTTCATCTCAAGGATGTATTTCAAGAGGCGCCCCACTCACATCAAAACTCGATGGAGCCGCGTGCGTGCATTTCAGAACCTGTAGACCAAACCGGCTAAAACAACGACCGCCATCTGAGGATCATCAAAGTTCACGTATGAGTATCGTCCATTGAAGAACAGACCCGTCGTCCGAGAGAGGTATAACTCGAATCCGAGCCCTCCGAACGCCTCAAAGAGAATTTCTTTTTCAGGCGGCTCAATCTCCACTGCAAAGCCGAGTTCGGAAGTATAGGTCTGCATCTCAGCATCCAGGTTATAGCGAACACCCCCACCGCCGTTGATAAACAGCCTGACTGTCTGGTTTCTCACGAGATTCACTCCAAGAGTGAAGAGTCCTGTAATATACCTGTAGGTGTTGACTTCTAATGTGTCATCGTCGGAGGGATCGGTGAGTTTCGCTTTTCCGCTCAAATTATAATGCCCTTCGAATCCAGCAAAGACGACTTTTCCGAATGTCAAACCGAACCCAGCGCCAAAATTCTTATAAGAAGCGACAAGAGGAAATTCATTTTCCCCCTCTAGATAATCATCGGCAGAGCCTGAAGAACCGATAAAATTACCTCTCCCAAAAACATAAAAATGAGAATCGCCGTATGCCAGAGTTGAAAGCAAAACAAGACAGCCGAGAATCGAAATGACTTTTAATTTTTTCATCGCTCTTCTCCCTTTAGAATCTTCCCCGTCCTTTTTTGACCTGGACGACACTGATGTTAACCACTTGAAAGTCCTCAAATATGCCGTCAGAAACGGAAAACCTTATGCTGTAATCTCCACCTTGAGTGTGAGTGGGTGTCCAAGTGAATAATCCTGTGCTTGAATTAAAAGAGGCACCCTGAGGTAAGGGCGATGCACTATAAATCAAAGAGCCACTTTCAGGGTCAGATGCTTGTAGCTGGATAGAAAATTCCGTGCCTTCCTTGAATATCTGGCCGGCTATACTTAAACTGACATCGGCAAGAACTGGCGGCTGGTTGTTAATCGTCACTCCCCACAATTTCATGACCCATGTTCCGATCTCACACTCACCCATTTTTATGTTGAAATACCCGTTGTCGCCCCAGGTTGTCCCCCATGAATTCTTGCAAATCCAGTATCTATCCACTCCATCATCGTAGTAGCCGACAATCACGATTCCATGACCTCCCTGATAGGTCGCACTGGGTAAACGCGCATAAATCCCACTGGAATAACTGTAAAAATCAGAGTAAACATCCATATACCCCACTAATGGGCCATCTTGAAGAGCGGCGATTATTGCGGCTTCATTGACCACGGCTTGCGTCACGTAGCCCCAGCCCGCTATGCTGGATAGCTTATCCATGTAATCAAAGCACAAAGAACAAGGATCATCCTGCGCTGTATAAGGGAAACAATCTTCGGTCACAATTCCGGTAGTCATGATGTAATTAAGAGCCGATGCCGGTGAGCCTCCAGTCACACAATTCCCCGCGCCAGAGCAGGAGACTAAATCCTGTTCGGAAAAATCAGGCAAGGAAAGAGCTTGAATATTTCTTCCATCAAACCGGCTGCTATCCTGACCGGATATTTCTGGTTCTTCTTGAGGATAATAATCCATTTGTTCCAATGAAGAGCTTGCCGCCGTTGAAGAAAGATCAAACGGTCTGAGGTTGTGACTTATTATCCAGTTATAAAGACTGAGTTGAGGGATTACCATTCCGATGCTATAAGCCGGCGGAGTCGTCTTTGGACTTGATGAGAAAGCTGTGGTCTGACTAAAAAGACCACCGTACTTGAAATCATGATCCATCATCCTCTCATAGAGATTGATTTCCTGGCCTGAAAAACTGGTTTCTCTCTCGAACACGTTATCTTGTTCCCCTGAAATCCGAGGCTGAACCTCATATATCCCTTGCTCAATGTTATACATGGCCTCCATGGTACCTACCGTCGCAAAAGCCCAGCAACTGCCGCAACTACTCTGATTCTTAACCACTGTCATGAAATTCCCTGCAAACGACCTCCAATCGAGAGAAGCTTGAATCTCTCTATCTATTTTAACCTCGACATATCTATCCGGATCTTCATACCGGGGCAGAATATATCCCAGCCTCATCCTTCTCTCCTCCGGTGTCAACAGAGTCATAGATGTTTCCCCAGCTTTCCATCTCAGCCCGGCCATCTCGATTTCTCTGTTGATATTTCTAATCTCTTCCTGAGCCTGATCCTGTGTGTTCTGAAAACCAAGGAGAAAGAAAGACAGGAAGATTATGAGAAAGACTGGAGTTAAAGATTTCAATTTAAGCATCTTTGCCACCTTTTTCAGGATTTATCACCTTAAAAAAAAAGACCTTTCGGTCTTTTTCTAACTATTTATATGTCTATTTCAAAATAAATCAATCACCTATTGAGACGAATTTAGGGGTGAATTTAAAAGCTCAAAGGGGTCAGGCCTCAACATCTGACATCTCTCAAAATAAAGCCAATGAGTTTCATGCTGCATTTTTGGGAAGCTTGAGAAATCGATAACGGACAATTTTTTCTTTGTTATGGAAGTGTCTAATCTAAGGCTATTAAGAAAAGTGGACTCCTGTTAAGGCACGACGCCTACTAATCTTCGTTAATGGGGAAATGTTGAAGGTTGAGACGCGACCTCTTAGTTGTTTGACTGTTGTCCAAGACTCTTCACTGCTATCCTCAAGGCCTCCACGATTGCCCGTTCAAGCTCTTTCAGTTTATCCGAATTATCTCCATAGTGCAGCAGCATGTTCTCCACTTTGACTAGATGCAGTAAAGGATCTTCCCAATTCAACCCGGCCCAGAGAAAAACACTCAAATATCTTAAATCCAGTTTGTTCAGTTTCCGTTCCACAAGTTCTGCGTTTCCCTTCGGAATCTGTAGATTCCTGAGGATTTCCTTGTAGGACTCTCTGTTGTATTTCAGCCTTCTCTTCCTGTCCAGGTTGATGGAGATTGCATCTTTCACCTGTCTTTTTTCTTTTTCCATCAAAAAACTCTTTTTCGACTCTGCTGAATATAGGCCACGTTTCGTTTTGAGTATTGCCTCGCTTCCATATATTTAGTCGGAAAAGACTAAAAAAAAGGAAAAAAATATTTTTTTCTATTGACTCAAGGAAAAAATTATAAAAGAATTTATGAGTATTTTTTTACTTTATTGGGCATTTTCATTAAAATATTGGGAAAAAAGGAGCCAGACGGCTGGATATCATAAATGGCCACCAGTATAAAGACTAGAGTAAGAGAGTAAGGAGGGAATCATAACATGAGCAAAGAAAAAGACCGAGATAAAGCCCGAAAGCGGATGTTCAAGTTCCTCAAGGGAGCCATGGAAAACCTCGAAAAATCCGAAAATGAGAATATGCAATGGGAGTTTATCCCTGAAGAGGTGTTTAAAGAAATATTGGA
>CAYFVQ010000035.1:0-7646 GCA_964346585.1 uncultured Eubacteriales bacterium
ACTCCTTCCAAAAAGGATTCGTCGAAAAAAGAGAAAAAATGATGAGAGAGGTGGTGCCCGCCATGGGTGAGAAAAAAAAGAAAATAGTAAAAATAATAAAAGTTGATCTTGATAAATGCAATGGCTGCCGGGCATGTGAGGTAGTTTGCTCCGCCTTTCACTCTGCGCCAAAATACAGCAGCAATAATCCAGCGAGGTCTCGTATTCGGGTGATCCATGAACCACTGAGAGATGTTTATGTCACGATACGTGCCGGGGATTATACTCCAGCCGAATGTACCGGCAGACATATCTATACGATCAATGAAAAGGAATATGACGAATGCAGCTTTTGCGGAGTTTCCTGCCCTTCCAGGGATTTTTTTAAGGAACCCGATTCCGGTCTCCCACTGAAATGCGATATGTGTGAAAGCGATCCGCCTTTGGCCGAACCGATGTGTGTTCAGTGGTGCTTATCTGATGCCCTGACTTACGAAGAAAGGGAAGAGGAAGTCGAGGAAGAAGAGAAGCGGGAGGAGATGGAGATCGGATTGGAATCGCTGGCCAAAAAATATGGATTACAGAAGATAATGGATACCATTGTCCGGATGTCCATGTCAAAGAAGGGCCTAAAACATAAGGCCGCAGAAGAGGATTAAAAAACAATGAAGACTGCAGCCCCCTGCAAGGAAATCATAGATGTCATAAAAGAGAGCGGCGGAGAAGCCTTCAAATTATGCTATCAATGCGGATTATGCGATACGGTTTGTCCCTGGAACAGGGTAAAAACCTTTAGTATGCGCAAGATAGTCAGACAGGCTACGTTCGGTTTAACTGAGATAGAAGCCGAAGATATGTGGCTTTGTACAACCTGCGGAATATGCCCCCAGCAGTGTCCCAGGGACGTTAAACAGATAGAATCCGGAGTATCTTTGCGGAGGATAGCCACGGAATACGGGGTCTTTCCTGCTTCTGCCAAACCGGTCACCGCCATTAGCGCCAGCCTCGCCGGCGAAGGCAACCCTTTAAATGAAGAGCGAATAAAGAGGGCTGAATGGGCAGAAGGCCATAATGTAAAAACCTTCACCGAGGGAATTGAATTTCTCTATTTTCCCGGCTGCTATCTCTGTTATGACCCAAGATTAATGAATGTCGCTAGAGCCACAGCCAATATCCTCAACCAGACAGGGACAAATTTCGGAATTCTGGGATCCAAGGAGAATTGCTGTGGAGAAAGTATCCGCAAGACCGGTAATGAGGAATTATTTAAACGCCTGGTCAGGGAAAACATCAAAACGTTTATCGAAAATGGCGTGAAGAAAGTCCTTGTCTCTTCCCCTCACTGCTATCATACGTTCAAAAACGAATATCCCGAATTTATGGTGAACTTTGAGGTAATCCATATCACTCAATACTTACTCGATCTTATTAGTGAGGGAAAGCTTGATCCCACTAAGGAGTACAGGAAGAAAGTGACCTATCATGACCCATGTTACCTGGGTCGACACAACGGCATATATGACGAACCCCGAGAGGCTTTGAAGAAGATACCTGGCATAGAACTGATCGAGATGGCTGATTCGCTGGAAGACAGCCTCTGTTGCGGAGGGGGAGGAGGCAGGATCTGGATGGAAACTCCGAAAGGTGAAAGATTCTCCGACCTCAGAGTCGAGCAAGCTGTGGCGGCCGGAGCTGAGGTGCTGGTGACTCCCTGTCCCTACTGCATCACCAATTTTGAGGATAGCCGGTTGAGCCTGGAGAATAATAAAGCCATAGAGATTAAGGATATCACGGAGATTCTCCTGGAAGTGATTTAATGAAGAAGCTAAACAAGCCAGAAGCGAGTGGCAAATTGGATTTGAAAGGTATTGTATCGGACTTAGTCTTCGACCGCTTTTCAGACGAAGGATGGAGCAAAACCTCAGTTCATTTGCCTAACGAGATGGCGCTCACCATCTATGTCAATCGCCAGGAACTGGTCACCATCATGTGCACGCCAACCAAGCTGAATTGCCTTGTCCTCGGATTCCTGCATACAGAGGGAATCATCTCAGACATCGGCGACGTGGCGAGCATGCGGGTGTGTGAGGAGGAATCGCTAGCCGAGGTGATGCTGAGTAATCCCGATTATGAATTGCCAAAGCAGCGGACCCTCACCTCTGGATGCGGCGGCGGTGCAACTTTCAAAATTCAGGGAAAGAAGATTGAATCGGACCTTGTGGCGACACCAAAGGAAGTGCTATCACTGATAAATCAGCTTCAAAAACAGATGGTGCTGTATCAATCATGTGGCGGGGTGCATGCCTCAGCTCTGTCCGATACCAATAACCTGCTAGTCGTGGCTGAGGATATCGGACGACATAACACCCTGGACAAGATCCAGGGCGAATGTCTGTTGAGCGGACTATCGACCAGAGATCGACTACTACTGAGCACCGGTCGGATTTCGTCCGAGATGCTGCTCAAGGTGGCAAAGATGCAGGTCCCGGTTGTTGTTTCGCGGCACTCGCCAACGGAAAGCGCTGTTTCGCTTGCATGTGATCTGGGTATTGCCCTGGTCGGCCAAGCACGTGGAAGCCGCCTTTCGGTGTATTCCCATCCGGAGCGGCTTGGCTGCTCAAAAGATTAAGCATGGCTAATCCGACTGAACTGGGAGAGTGCGAGCATACCGAACCTGATAATGGCGGAGAAAAGTGAAAAAAGGACAAGTAGAAAAAGAACAAATTGAACAGCTGTGCAGAAGTTTCGCAGACAGCGATTTTGGAGACGTCATGGTTGTCGGTGGTGGGATCAGCGGTATTCAGGCCGCTCTCGATCTTGCCACTGCCGGTTTTAAGGTTTACCTGGTTGAGAAATCACCCACCATTGGCGGCAAGATGGCCCAGCTGGATAAGACCTTCCCCACGAATGATTGCTCCATGTGCATCGAATCTCCCAAGTTTATTGAATGTGACAGGCATCCCAACATTGAGATTCTAACCTATACTGAAGTTGACAGCATAGAAGGAGAAGCAGGAGACTTCACGGTTACCCTGATTAAAAAGCCCAGATACGTTATAGAGAGCAAATGCACCGGCTGTACTGTCTGTGTAGAGTATTGCCCGGTCGCGGTCCCTGATCCGTTCAACCAGGACTTGTCTTCCAATAAAGCCATCCATATATATTTCTCTCAAGCCGTTCCGCTTGTCACTTATATAGACGAAAACTGTCTTTTCCTTAAAGACAAGAAATGTACGATCTGCCAGGGAATCTGTAAGCATGACGCCATAGATCTTCATCAAGAAGCGGAGAAGGTCAAAGTAAAAGTTGGGGCGATCGTTCTGTCTCCGGGCTATGAGACTTTTAACCCTGAACTCCGGGGCGACTATGGGTATGGGAAGATGGAGAACGTGGTCACCAGTCTTGACTTTGAACGGCTCTTGTGTGCCACCGGGCCACACGAAGGTGAGATACTGCGCCCTTCAGATAAAAAGCATCCACATAAAATAGCCTGGATTCACTGCGTCGGTTCCAGGGAGGTTATTCTTGGCGGTAACAGCTATTGTTCCGCGGTATGTTGCTCGTATATCCAGAAGCAAGTGATTCTGGCAAAAGACCATGACGCGGACACTGAGTGTACAGTATTCCATAACGATATTCGATCATTCGGCAAGGATTTCGAACGATTCTACCAGAGAGCAGAAAACCTTCCCGGAGTTCGATTTATAAGAAGCTACGTATCGATAGGAAAAGAGATCCCAAAAACAAAGAATGTCACCATACGATACGCCACGACGGATGAAGGCGTAAAGGAGGAAGAATTCGACCTGGTGGTACTGGGCGTTGGATTGAACCCTCCTGCGGATGTGAAAGGCCTGGCTGATACGTTCGGCATCGAGCTCGTTGATCACGGATTCTGTAAAACCAATCCGGTGAATCCTATGAAGACCTCCCGCCCGGGAATTTATGCCAGTGGAGCCTTTCTAGGCCCAATGGATATCCCTGAATCGATCATGAGCGCAAGCGGGGCGAATGCCCTTACTGGAGAACTCCTTGACTACCGGCGTGGGAAACTGGCCAGGGAGAGGATATACCCGCCTGAAAGGGATGTCTCAAAAGAGGAGGCCAAGGTAGGTGTCTTTGTGTGTCACTGCGGCGCCAATATAGGAAGAGTGGTCGATGTTCCTTCCGTCGTTGAATATTCCTCCGCCTTAGACAATGTCGCTCATGCCGAAGAAGGCCTCTTCGTATGTTCCACCGATGCGGCCGAGCAGATAGCCAACACGATCCGGGAAAAAGGTCTCAATCGTGTGGTTGTCGCGGCCTGCACTCCCAGGACACATGAGCCGCTGTTTCGGGATACGCTTCGGGAAGGGGGAATCAATCAATATTTCTTCGACATGGCCAATATTAGAGAACATTGCTCCTGGGTTCACTCTAAACAAAAGGAAGAAGCCACGGCAAAGGCAAAAGATATCGTCCGGATGTCGGTCGCCCGAGCGGCCAATCTGGAACCCCTGCAGGAATTCGATCTGCCTGTCAACAAGACTGCATTAGTGGTCGGCGGCGGCCTGGCTGGGATGACCAGTGCCCTAGGCCTGGCCAACCAGGGATTTGAGGTTCACCTGGTGGAAAAGGATACAGAATTAGGGGGAATGGCGCGAAAAATTCATTACACTCTGGAAGGGCTGGATGTCCAGGCATTTTTGCGTGATCTTATCGGCAAGGTATATCAACACCCCTTGATCCACGTATCTCATGATTCGACTATTTCAGATGTTTCCGGTTATGTGGGCAATTTCATCACCACCGTGAAATCTGAAGGAAGGGTCAAAAAAATCCACCACGGCGCAGCCATCCTCGCTACAGGGGCTGATGTCCATAAACCCAGCGAATACCTTTATGGGAAAGATGACAGGGTGTTGACCCAGCTGGAATTGGAAGAGCTTATCACGAAAGGAGATAAAAGACTGACTAACGCCCAGAGCCTGGTGATGATCCAATGTGTCGGTTGCAGACAGGAAGACAGAAATTACTGCTCCAGAATATGTTGCGGCGAGGCTGTCAAGAACGCCTTGAAACTTAAAGAAATGGACCCTGAAATAGATATCTACATTCTCTTTCGGGATATGAGAACCTACGGATTCAAAGAGGATTATTACCGCGAGGCAGCGGATAAGGATGTAAAGTTCATTCGCTGGGAGCCTGGTGACAAACCCCAGGTGGAAGCTACCACTGAGGAGGGCAAGCCTGTTTTAAGGGTAACTGTTCCTGATCCTATTCTGAATCAGAGACTGGCCATAGATGCCGATTGGCTCGTCCTGTCCGCCGCTGTAATTCCTTCCATGGGAAGTCGGGAAATAGCCCGGTTGTTCAAGACACCTTTGAGCCCGGATGGTTTCTTCCAGGAAGCGCATGTTAAACTAAGGCCTGTTGACTTTGCTGCGGAGGGTGTTTTCCTGTGTGGGGCAGCGCACTACCCCAAGTATATACCGGAGACCATCAGCCAGGCGTATGGAGCTGCCGGCCGGGCCGTAACCCTTCTCTCACAGGACACGGTCACAGCCTCCGGAGCTGTTTGCGAGGTAAAAGAGGACGAATGTGTATCGTGCGGGGTATGCATCACTGCTTGTGCCTATGGAGCCATAGAGTTTAGAGAGACACCCAAAGGCAAAAAGGCCCGTGTAAACCCTGTCCTCTGCAAGGGCGATGGCCTCTGTTGCTCAAAGTGTCCAACTCATGCCATTAGTTTGAAGCACTATACCGATGAAGAGGTCTTTGGCCAGATCGATGCGGCGGTTCCACTCATGGCGGAAGATCCAGTCGATGAAGGAATGAGTTGAGAATGGCGGCAGGGCAACCATTTGAACCAAGGATTTTAGGATTTCTCTGCAACTGGTGCTGCTACGCAGGGGCGGACCTTGCCGGTGTTTCCCGTTTTCAATACCCCCCCAATATCCGGGTGATAAGGGTGATGTGTTCCGGCAGAGTCGACCTGGCGCATATATTCCGGGCGTTCTCAACCGGACAGGATGCTGTGTTTATCGGTGGATGCCATCTGAATGACTGTCACTATGTAACCCATGGAAATTTCGATGCACTTGCCAGTGTGTATGTAAGCAAAAAATTGCTGGAGCATATCGGGCTGAATCCCGAAAGGTTGAGACTTGAATGGGTATCCGCTGGCGAAGGGATCCGATTTGCCAGCATAATGAATGAATTTGTCCCCGGGATAGAGAAGTTGGGCCCCCTTGGCAGGGGCGAGGGCCTAGACGAAAAGGAATTAAAGTTCAAGCTCGAGGCGGTTACGAAGTTCATCCCCTATATCAAGCTAGTGCAATCGGAGAGATTGAGAGTGTCTGAGAGAACGGAGGAAGCGTACACGAAATTCTACACCAGTGAAGAATTCAACAGATTATTCGATGAATTGATCGGCGATAAATTGGCTCTGTACTCAAGTGTTTCAGTGAGAGATCGGGATACTCAAAAAGAGGCTGTGGATAGAGAAAAGATCGACAAGATCATAAACAAACACAAGGGCGAAGCCCGTTCACTGATTCAAGTATTGCTGGAGATTCAGCACGAAAACCACTGGCTTCCTCAAGATGTCTTAGACAGGGTTAGCAAGAAATTGGACGTGCCGTTAAGCCGGATCAGACAGATAGTGACCTTTCATGAAACCTTCCGCTTGAATCCCGAAGGAAGTGATGAGTAAGGGAAGATCATGCCGAGAATAAATTCAGCCGCAGAATTGGAAAAACTGAAGAAGGGGATCTTGTCCAAAAAAGATCCCGATAAACCCAGTATCGCCGCATGTGCGGGAATGGGCTGTCTAGTCCGAGATAAAGGCAGGATTATCGCCGCTTTTGAAGAAGAGATCGATAAAAAGGATTCAAAAACCAAAGTCGATTTGAGAGCAACCGGTTGCCACGGGTTTTGTGAAAAAGGGCCTGTGGTCGTTATCTATCCGGAAGAGATCTGTTATGTGGAAGTTACGCCGAAGGATATCCCGGAAATCATCTCTCAGACCGTGCTAGGAAAGAAAGTGATCGACCGCCTCCTATACACTGATCCCGCTACCGGCAAAAAAGCAACCCATCAGTCTGAAATACCTTTTTACAAGAGCCAGATGCGGCACCTTATGGGCAACAGCGCCAAGATCGATCCCCAAAGCATCGATGATTATCTGGCTGTGAGCGGGTATTCCGCTTTATCCAAAGCGCTTTTCCAGATGAGTCCTGAAGAAGTTCTGGAAGAAATCAAGAAAGCCAATCTGCGCGGCCGGGGCGGCGGTGGATTCCCTGCCGGCCGGAAGTGGGAGACCGCCCGTAATGCCCCCGGGAAAGAAAAGTACATTATCGTCAACGCTCATGAAGGGGAACTGGGGGCGTTCATGGATAGAGCCATCCTTTCGGGAAATCCACACAGCGTGCTGGAAGGTTTGATCATCGGCGCCTATGCTGTGGGCTCACATCAAGGATTTATCTACGCCCGTCATGATGCGCCTCGGATGAAGAACAATATCGAAACTGCCGTGGCTAAAGCGGAAGAATACGGGCTTTTGGGTGAAAATATCCTTGGCTCAGGCTTTGACTTTCATGTCGAGGTGCATCTGGATATCGGGATATTCGTTTCCGGTGAGTCCAGCGCATTGATGAGGTCGATAGAAGGGAATCCCCCAGAACCAA
>CAYFVQ010000036.1:0-14648 GCA_964346585.1 uncultured Eubacteriales bacterium
CCAACTCATTCGGAAAGAAAATAGCAAAAACAAGAGCAAATGTCATGATCACCAGAACCATGAACCGCGAGAGAGCCATGACTTTTTCCTCGCTCATCTGAGGCTTGAACCCGGCCTGGTAGACATTCTTGGCCAAAAGAGTGGAGGCGAAAAGAACCAGGATCGCGGAGGGGACCATGGCAGTCACAGCTCCGGCGGCTCCGACAAAACCCAAGAACCAGGAGGGATAAGTTTTATTGACCAGAGCCAGGAAAGCCATATCCCCATCCTCCAAGCCAGGAATGACCAACAGAGCGGTGAACCCGACCATGAAGATGAGGAGAATCGGGATCTGGTAAAAAGGCATGATTATGGCATTTCTTTTGATGACCTTGGCACTTTTGGCTGAAAAGGCCGAGCCAAAGACATGGGGCCACATGTAAAAGCCAAAACCCATGACGAGCAAAGTCGACATGATCCAGATTACGTTCATCTCTGGAACAGCCCCGGGAAAGACGAGATAATCAGGCTTCTGCTCGATCAATTTCTTAAACATCTTCCCAAAACCGCCAAAATAGATATAAGGGACTCCGATGCCCACGATAAAAACCGCAAGTATCATCAAGATATCCTTGACAATGGCCACCCAGGCTGTTCCTCTAATCCCGCTGGTGTAGACAAAAGCGCAGGTCAGGACAAAAGAAATCCCGATGGCGATTTGAGGATGGACAGCTCCATTACTGGCCACCTGGACAATCAACCCCAGGCCTTTGAGCTGAAGCTGGAGGTAGGGAATGATGCAGACAACGCCGATCAAGGCGACGAAAACACCCAGATAGCGGCTGTCATACCGCTTGATGAAAAAATCGGGCTGAGTGTGGAGTCCGTAGCGTTTTCCGACTTTCCATAAGGCCGGAAGCACAAAAAAGGAACAGGTATAGGCCAAAGCACCGTATATCAGAATGTAAAAAGTCGGGGCTCCCTTGGAATAAGCCCAGCCACTGGCTCCCAGAAAGGTGAACGTCGTGTAGATCTCTCCAGCCATGAGAAGCCAGATTATAATGATCCCGAACCGACGACCTCCGACAGTCCAGTTCTCCAGGTTCATCTTGACTCGCCTTCCCGCATAAATGCCCAGGAAAGAAGACAGGATGATCGTCGCAAAAATAATGATCAGTGCAGCGTTCAACTCTCATCCTCCTCTTCAGGCGGATTGAACTTCTTTTCCAAGATATAGGCCACAAAGAGAATAAGAGGAGTCAGAATGACCCAGATGAGAATCCAGAATAAAAGAAAAGGAAAACCCAGAATCACAGGCTTAATCCGGTTGACAAGAGGAAGTGCAAACACGAGAGTGACAAACGGAATCGCCCCCACAATCAAAGCCAGTTTGGTCCCTTTGTGCATGAAAACCTCCTTTCTGAGAGTGCGCCCATTATATCAAAAGGCAGAAAAAGGGGACAGGCCCCTTTTTTATGAGTACGGGGTCAGGCCTTGTCAGGATCAATGCTCCAAGACTAGAATCAAGATTAGAGTTTCAAATCCAGATAAGGCCTGACCCCAAAATATTCGGTTTAAGAAAATCACTTTTCTCCTCCAGGCAATAAGCTTATAATAATAAACTCGATATCAGAGGCACGAAGACACAAATAAAAACCGAAACCGAGTGAAATTTTTTCTCTATGGACAACACGATCATTCTTAGGGGAGTCAGAGTACACAACCTGAAAAATATTAACCTCGACATTCCCCTGAACAAACTCATCATCGTCACAGGTGTCAGCGGCTCGGGTAAATCCTCCCTGGCCTTCGACACTCTCTATGCTGAGGGACAGCGCCGCTACATCGAATCCCTCTCTTCCTATGCCCGTCAATTCCTGGAAAGAATGGAAAAGCCCGATGCCGACCTCATAGAGGGCATCACGCCGGCGATCGCCATCCAGCAGAAAGCCGTGACTAAAAATCCGCGCTCGACCGTGGCCACGGTTACCGAGGTCTATGACTTTTTAAGAGTCCTGTTTGCCCGGATCGGCACGGTTCACTGCCTCAAGTGCGGCAAACCTGTGAGAAGAGATACGATTGACGCCATCGTTGATAGACTCTATAAGCTCCCCCCTCAGACAAAAATTCAAATCTCGTTCTCTTGGCCTTCAGAAAAAGGTCTGGGCCCTCTCAGAAAAGGCGGTTTCTTCAGGGTTGTTCTAGAAAGCAAAGTCCGCCACATCGACGAAGTGAAGCTCGATAAGACAGAAAGAATCGATGTCCTTGTCGATCAAATGACTTTAAACAAGAAGGATAGAGAACGGCTGGTGGACTCCCTCGAAATTGGCCTGCGCGAAGGAAACGGAAAAATCTATGTTCGAACAGACGCAGACAAGGAATTCACCTTCTCTGACAGACTCGAATGCAAGGCGTGCGAAATCCTGTATGAAGAGCCCTTCCCCAACCTTTTTTCCTTCAACAGCCCCCAAGGGGCATGCCCTGTCTGTCATGGTTTCGGCGACTTAGCCGTTCTGGATGAGGATAAAATTATTCCTGACAAAAACAAATCTCTCGAAGAGGGAGCCGTCGAACCCTGGACAAAGCCAGTCTCTCGCCGGTTGATGAGGAAGCTGATTGCCGAAGCACAGAGTCGGGGAATACCGACAGATATTCCTTTCAAAGATATGAAAGACGAATGGAAAAATTTTGTTTTCGAAGGAGAAGGCCGATACAGAGGAGTCAAGGGCTTCTTCGAGAGATTCCAGAGAAAGAAATACAAAGTCCAGGTGAGAGTTTTTCTAAGTCGGTACCGGAAATACATCCCTTGCCCTGATTGCCAGCAAATGCGCCTGAATCCTCAAGCGCTGAATGTTAAAGTCGAGGGCCTTTCGATAGGCCAGGTCACCCAGATGACGGTGCAGAAAGCGTTTGGTTTTTTCAATTCGCTCAAACTTTCTCCCTTCCAAAAACAAGTCGCAGAAAAACTCATCGATGAAATCCAGAACAGATTGAAATTCCTGCTCGAAGTTGGCCTGGATTACATCAGCCTGGATCGAATGACATTCACCTTAAGCGGAGGCGAAGCCCAGAGGATCAACCTGGCTGCCGCCTTGAGCGCATCCCTCGTCGGCACTCTGTTTGTATTGGATGAACCGAGCATCGGCCTCCATGCGCGGGATAACCGACGCCTTGTGGAAATCCTTAAATCCCTGAAGGATATCGGGAACACGGTTATGGTGGTCGAGCACGACCCGGAAATCATAAAATCTGCTGAATACATGATCGACCTGGGACCATGGGCAGGAGAGGCCGGAGGTAAAGTCATATTTGATGGCCCTATAGATCAATTTCTCAGAAACCATAAATCTCTCACTGCCCAATACTTGAGGAGCGAAAAAAGGATAAAAATACCAGAGACACGCAGATTTTCTGCTGATTTTATCGAGATCAAAGATGCGCAGAAGCACAACCTCAAAAACCTGGATGTAAAAATCCCCCTGAACATCTTCACCTGCACCACTGGCGTCTCTGGCTCAGGGAAAAGCACCCTCCTTTATGATGTTCTCTACCAGGGATGGCGAGGAGAAGCCAGGGATGGATTTAAAGAAATAAAAGGAAAAGGACAGGTTGATAAAATCATCATGGTCGACCAGTCACCCATCAGCACATCGCCCCGTTCCATTCCGGCCACATACACCAAGGCCATGGATGAAATCAGGGCGGTTTTCAGTCAGACACGAGAGGCCAAAGCTCTGGGAATGAAGCCCGGGTTTTTCTCCTTCAACACTCCCGGAGGCAGGTGTGAAGATTGCAAAGGGGCCGGCCAGCTCATCGTCGAAATGCAGTTTCTCTCGGATGTGGTGCTCACCTGTGAAGCCTGCAAAGGAAAAAGGTTCAAAAGCGAAATCCTCGAGATCAAATACAAGGATAAAACTATCGATCAAATCCTGCAGATGAGTGTATCTGAGGCTTACGAGTTTTTCTCAGAGCACCCGAAAATCAGGAGAAAACTGACTCCGCTCGCAGAAGTGGGGCTAGGGTACCTGAAACTGGGGCAGCCCACCACAACCCTATCCGGAGGAGAACTTCAAAGGATCAAACTCGCCCACCATCTTATCCACCAAAGAGATAAGAGAATTCTCTATCTTTTCGACGAGCCCACCATCGGTCTTCATCCGGATGACGTGTCTGTACTCCTCAACTCTTTTCAAAAGCTGGTGGACGAGGGACACACAGTTGTGGTCATCGAACACAACCTGGATATGATCAAATGTGCCGATCACGTCATTGATTTGGGTCCTGAAGGAGGAGAGAGAGGCGGCCGAATCGTCGCTCAAGGGCCTCCTGAAGAAATCGTCAAATCCAAAAAATCACACACCGGTCTCTATTTGAAAAAATATCTTGCTCAATAATTGAAATTTTTGCACTTGGCAACTTCTTGAGCCAAAAAAGGGAGTCTGTTGGGTTGAATCCCATCCAATTGAACGCACAGCGGATGGGGCGAGATGGACTCAAGCTACAGTATTTCTAAGGAGTTAAAAATAATTGAATGGAAGGGACTCTTCCAAGCGTAACTATTTCCCCTCACTATTCCTGTAATGTTTCAGTCCTTTATCCGTGATCTTTAACCAGACTCTGTATCCGGAGGGCTTCTCAAGCACAATATAGTTGAGTTTTTCGAGTTTTTTAACATCCTGATCATAGTCTTCTTTTTCTCTATCTGAGAATGCCATTTTGAAGATCTTGTACAACGCTTCTTCCTGGTATGTCTTGTCCGGTTCATCAGCGATTGCGGATAATATAAAATACTGTTCGCTTGTGAGTTTTGATGGTTTTTCTTTTTTTACCGGTTTCTTCAGGGCTTTTTTGGGTACTTCTTCTGGCTCTTTTTTCTTCTCTATCGGTTTTTCTTCTACTTGAACCTCTTTCTCGATTGGAGCCTCTGGCTCCGGTTCCAACGAAGGTTTTTCTTCTGCCGGAATCTCTTTCACAGCTTCTTGGACGTCCTCCACCTGTACTTTTGGCTCTACCAGGACCTCATTTTCAGCTTCAACTTTTTCCTCAACCTCTTCAACCTTCACGGCTTTCTCTACCTCTATTTCTTTCTCTACTCGAGCCTTCGCTTTGACTTCAGCCCTCGGCTCAGCTTCCTTTTCAATTCTTTTCCCTTTCAGCGCCCCAATCTCTTTCTCGAACTGCGCTTTCTGTTCAGCTCGGATTTCTTCCACTTTCTTTATTTCCTTATTAGCAAAGGCTCTTATTGCCTCTTTCTCTCGGTCCAACTCATCCTGTTTCTTCTTAATATCCTTATCATACTTCTTTAAAGGATCACCGATGACTCTTTTGACTCTCTTGTGGGTGACATACATCCAGGTGAAAATGATTAAGAACAGACCCAAGAAAATAAAATCAAGAAGATTGAGACCGCCCAGAAAACTAATCACATCTTTCAATAAACCGGACAATGAATCAATCATCTGACTTGTGGGTTATTCCATTCCTTTCATTTATAGTAATTGTATATATTTTATCAAAAATGAATCAAGATGTAATGCAAAATGAATCTTTCCCCTCACGTATTCTTTATACAGTAACCAGTCCTATTCTTTCAAGAAAATATTTTCCTTCCAAGAAAAAGCCCAGATGCTCACCATCCCTTAAAAAAGTTGACTAATGCTGCTCAAAATCCGTCAGCCCCCATCCATCTTTCATGATTATCCAGTCGAACGACCCAATCCCATTTGACATATCCCCCATCCAGTGTTATATCTCTCTAGAAAAAAGCATCCAAGATGGAGACTTTCGGCTGGCTTTCCATCCTTCCTCCCCTTTTTGCCATCATCCTCGCTATCCGAACCAAACATGTCTATATCTCTCTCATCCTGGGCATATGGCTGGGATGGACCATCATCCATTCCTGGAATCCAATCCAGGGCCTCATTCAGACAGTTAATTCTCTGATTGACGTGTTCAGAGACGGGGATAACACACGGGTCATCCTTTTCAGCGCCATGATAGGAGCGATCATCACGTTTACCCAGTATTCAGGAGGAATGAAGGGCTTTGTCAACTGGGTCAGCGGCAAAGGGCTGGTCCGGACAAGAAAAAGAGGAGGTCTGCTGGCCTGGTTCCTGGGGTTCATTATTTTTATTGAATCCAGCATTTGCGTGCTTGTCTCCGGAGCCGTCGCCAGGCCTATTTTCGATAAACTCAAAATATCCCGCGAGAAGCTCAGCTATATCCTCGACTCAACATCTGCACCAAAATGCATTCTTGTCCCGCTCAATGCGTGGGGGGCTTTCGTTATTGGGCTGCTGGGCAAACAAAATGTCGAGCAACCGGTTAAATACCTCCTGGCCTCCATTCCTTTTAATTTTTACGCCGTCTTCGCTCTGCTCCTTGTTCTTTTTGTCGTCCTCAGAGAAAAAGACTTCGGGCCCATGAAGAAAGCAGAACACAGAGTCAGAGTCGAAAATAAGCTCCTTCGGGATGGAGCTGAACCCCTGGTCTCGACTGAAGTCGTATCCTTGGAGGCCAAAAAAGGAATTCCTCCCCGAGCAATAAACATGATCCTCCCGGTTGTGACCATGGTGGTCACGATGCCCATCGTTCTACTCATCACTGGAAAGGGGAATTTGATGGCAGGTTCCGGTTCTGTTTCTGTTCTCTGGGCTGTTATCCTGGGACTTGTGGCAGGTGCCATAGCCTACCGGGGCCAGAAAATAATGAAAGTCAAAGAAATCACGGATGTCTTCATGAAAGGAGTGGGAGGGCTCATTCCTGTGGCAAGCTTGATGATGCTGGCTTTTTCAATCGGCGATACCTGCGATGCTCTGGGCACCGGACCATTTGTGGCCCAAGCCGCCAAATCCACTATCAACCCTGGACTTATCCCAGTTGTTGTCTTCATCATCTCCTGCTTTATCGCCTTCTCCACCGGGACTTCTTGGGGGACATTTGCCATCATGATTCCCATAGCTGTTCCGATGATCAACATAATCGGGCTTCATCCAGGTTTAATCATTGCCGCTGTTCTGGGTGGCGGAGTGTTCGGAGACCACTGCTCGCCGATATCCGATACGACCATCATTTCTTCCATGGCAGCGGCAACTGACCATATCGATCATGTGAGAACCCAGCTTCCCTATGCGTTCACAGCGGCTGGCTTTGCTGTTCTTCTCTATCTTATCTTCGGTTTCGCCTTATGAATTAGGCTTCTGAGGAGGGGTGTATCATGAAAAAAGGTGCCGGTGATTTTTTCCAGAAAGAAACACAATACATCAGAGGAAAGATGGGGGGTGGCCCACTTCTCTGGTATGCTCAGCCCGAGACATATAAACACTATCCGGATGCACCAAAGTATAAACTAGAGGCCCCTCAAAAAACGGGAGGCATGCCTCTCTGGGAGGCGATAAATCTTCGCCACAGTATCCGGAACTTCAAGGATCAACCCTTGAAAAAAGACATTTTATCCCAGCTTCTCTGGGCAACTCAGGGAATCACGCATGAATCCATGGGATTTGAGTTTCGCGCCGCACCATCCGCTGGAGCTCTTTATCCTGTCGAGACCTATCTTGCCCTCCACAATGTCGAAGAAATCGAATCCGGGATTTACCATTACGGAGTGCAGAATCATGAACTTGAACAGCTCAAAAAAGGTGATTTTCGAGAAGCGGCGGCTCGAGCCTCACTCGACCAGGACATGGCCTACTCAGCCAGTGTCGTGTTCATCTGGACTGCGGTGTTTCAGCGTTCAAAGTGGAAATACGACCAGAGAGCCTATCGTTACGTCTATCTCGATGCCGGCCATATCGCCCAGAATCTCGCTCTAGCCGCGGTTTCTTTTGGCCTGGGAACATGCCAGATCGGTGCCCTTTACGACAAAGAAGTGAACGCACTGATCAGCATTGACGGCGAGGAGGAGAGTGTCGTTTACATGAGCACTGTCGGCCAAAGATGGTAGAAAAGCGATACTCGAAAAACTCATCCATCACATGCGCACATTCAATAAAGTCTGGTTTGCCATGCACGAAGAGATTGCCCGATACGTCAAAAAGAATTCAAACAATTAACTCTCCCACTGCCCTTCGCTTATCCACTAAGAAGATTAAGGAGGAAATGGCGTGAAAAAACGGACTGGAGCAAGGACATCCCTGAATTCTATCTAATCATTTACCCACACTAAACGGAAGAGAACCATTTTTTCTGACAAAGCGAATGTTCTTCACTCGGCCGGCATTCACAGTAAATGACTCCACATCATTCTTTTCATTACGGAAAAACTGTATCTGAATGCCAGAGACCATGAAACTGTCTCTCAGCGTGGGCTCCAAAGGGTTGTCTGGATAGTTTTTATAAGGATTCTCATGAACAAGATAGAGCTTCCCCTTTTTCAATTCCAGCTGATAAGTCACCTGAAGCTCTTCACTGGTACACTCACCGACTAGCTCCTCTAATTCTTCAGCCGTTGGAGTAACGAGAACGACTGGCTCAAGCGTGTAGGGCTCCCTTCCTTCTCTTTTGACTCGAATAATCATCGGCTTTTTTTTCAAATTCAATTTCTAGTTCCATTGGCGCATCGATTGAAAGAAATTTTCTTTGGCTCACGGGTGAAATGGAAAAACGATACAAAAATGTATACACCTCCAGTCTCTCCTTTTGAATTGAAATCTTCCAAATAGTACCTGTTTCTGAATTTCGAAAAGCACCGGTTTTTTCTTTAAGCTCAGCCTCAGAAAGCTTTATGAATTGAGGTTTGAGGGGAATGTTGTACTCCAGGTTGGCCATGCCGTATCCACGTTTATAAATGAATTGTCCGTCCTTGATGACTCCCAGGGCACAACCTGGAGAATCTGGCTTGTCCCAAGTCTTGAAGAGCTTATCAACCTGATCCGTGAGTGAATCCGCTCTCGCCGTAGAACTCAAAAAAACAATGATGATGGCTGAGAGTAAAGCGCACTTAATCCTGAATTTCTTTGAATTCCTAGAGACCTCCTTCTGAGGTTATCCTTTGGCAGGTTTTTCTGCGGCTTTCTCGGCTGGTTTTTCCTCAGTTTTCTCTTGAGTTTTTTCTGAGGCTTTCTCCGCAGGAAGGAGCCCGACTTCCCTTCTAATTTCGATATCTAACTGAGCCGCCATTTCTGCGTTCTCTTTGAGGAGTTTTTTGACATTCTCTCTGCCCTGACCCAAGCGCTCACCTTTGTAGGAATACCAGGTTCCGGTTTTTTCAATGATTCCCGTATCCAAACCGCAGTCAACCAGATCTCCTTCCTTCGATATTCCCTCTCCATAGATGATATCAAATTGGGATAACCTGAAAGGCGGGGCCATCTTATTCTTGACGATCTTCACCTTCACCCTGTTGCCGACGACTTTATCGCCTTCCTTTAAGGTGGCCAAGCGTCTGATATCGATCCTCAGCGAGGAATAAAACTTCAGTGCCCTTCCTCCTGTTGTTGTCTCCGGGCTTCCCAAGAAAAATCCGATCTTCTCTCTAATCTGGTTGACGAATATAAAGCATGTCTTTGAGCGGCTGACTATAGCCGTAAGCTTTCTCAATGCTTGAGACATGAGGCGGGCCTGAAGGCCCATATGGGCATCTCCCATTTCTCCTTCGAGCTCTGCCTTGGGAACCAACGCCGCCACAGAATCCACTGCAATGACATCGACAGCTCCACTCCGGACAAGCATCTCTGCGATCTCAAGGGCCTGTTCCCCGAAATCTGGCTGAGAAATGAGGAGATCATCCACATCCACTCCCACACTGGCCGCGTACACAGGGTCCAGAGCGTGCTCGGCATCGATAAAGGCAGCTTGACCGCCCTGTTTCTGGGCTTCAGCGATGACATGAAGAACCAATGTTGTTTTTCCAGTGGCTTCAGGACCGAAGACCTCCACCACTCTCCCTCTAGGAAACCCACCGATACCAAGGCTTAAATCAAAGGCGATGGATCCGGTGGGAATGGCAGGCACTTTAATCGCTGCCTCCCTTTGCCCGAGCTTCATCACCGCTCCCTTGCCGAATTGTTTCTCTATCTGAGAAACCGCGGCATCGATCGCTCTGTTTCTCGAATCTTGTTTATTTTCAGTATCTTGAGTCATTTTACCCTCCCAGGTTCAATGGGTTTCTTTCTGTGGTTGGATAACCATCTTTTTTCGTTTTTTATTGTAACTCATTTATAAAGATTCTTAAATATTCAACCGATAACTTAGCTTATTCAGTTGACTGAATTACTTGCTGTAGTCGTAAAACCCTTTTCCAGTCTTCCGGCCGAGGTATCCCGCATCGACCATCTTTCTCAACAACGGACAGGGTCTGTATTTCGGGTCCCTGAATCCTTCATTCAGGACTTCCATGATGTTGAGGCAGACATCCAAGCCGATCAGATCTGCCAACGCCAGAGGACCCATGGGATGATTCATGCCCAGCTTCATCACTGTATCAATGGCTTCCTCAGTTCCCACTCCTTCCATCAACGCATAAATAGCTTCGTTGATCATGGGGAGCAAAATCCGGTTTGAAAGGAATCCCGGGAAATCATTGGCTTCCACAGGCACTTTGCCCATCTTCTCCGTGAGGGATTTCACCTCATCGAAAGTCTCCTTTGATGTGGCTATGCCTTTGATTAATTCCACCAATGCCATCAAGGGCACTGGATTCATGAAATGCATGCCCATAAATTTATCTGGGCGACTCGTCAAAGCAGCCAAACGCGTAATGGATATGGAAGACGTATTCGTTGTCAGAATGACCGAGGGCTTCAGAAGTTCATCTAATTCTCCGAGCAATTTCTTTTTCACCTCAAAATCCTCGAATACGGCTTCCACTGCAAAATCAACATCCTTGATGTCAGCTAATTGTGTCGTGGCCTTGATCCGAGAGATGATTTTATCCTTATCTTCCTCGATCTTTCCTTTCTCCGCGAGCTTGGTCAAACTTTTATCCACAATTTTTAAAGACCGCTGGATCAAGTCGTCGGCCACATCATTCAAGACAACCTCAAAACCAGAAGTCGCCGCAACCTGGGCAATACCCGTGCCCATCGTTCCAGCTCCTACTACTCCCATCTTTTTGATTGCCATTATCCCTCCTTGTCTAGACCATCTCCACAGCCATGGCAACAGCATCTCCTCCGCCAAGACAGAGCGCTGCCACGCCTTTCTTCAGCCCTCTGTGTTTGAGGGCGTAAATCAATGTCGTCAGGATCCTCGCTCCTGTGCCTCCGATCGGATGGCCTAAAGCCACAGCTCCTCCATGGACATTGACTGTTTCTCTGTCCAGTCCCAGTTCTTTGATCAGAACAACAAGCTGGGAAGAAAAAGCCTCGTTGATCTCAAAAAGGTCAACATCCTTGATTGCCCAGCCGACATTGGCCAGCAGTTTTTCGATAGCTCCTTTGGGCGCATACATAACCATTGAGGGCTCGACTCCGTTCGTCGCGGAAGCAAGAATCCGGGCCATGGGCTGAAGTTTCTTTTCCTTCACCACATCTGCTGAAGCGAGGACCACAGCGGCCGCCCCATCATTTAAACTAGACGCATTTCCGGCAGTGACTGTCCCATCTTTTTTAAATGCGGGTCTGAGTTTGGATAACTTCTCGAGCGTCGCATCCTTTCTTGGGCCTTCGTCCACTTCGAATACTACAGGATCGCCTTTTCTCTGGGGAACTTCAACAGGAACAATCTCCTCTTTTAAATACCCCTTTTCGATGGCATGAAGAGCTTTCACATGGCTGCTGGCTGCATACTCATCCTGTTCTTCTCGACTTGCGCCGAATTTTTCAGCGACAACTTCTCCGGTTATGCCCATGTGCTGGTCATCAAAAGCGCACCAGAGTCCATCCAAGATCATGGAATCCTTCATCTTCAAATCCCCAAACTTGACGCCTTCCCTAGCTCCCCAGACAAGATGCGGCGCCTGGCTCATGCTCTCCATTCCGCCCGCGACAACGATCTCCTTCTCTTCGAGCCAAATGGCCTGAGTTCCCAGGGCTACGGCTTTTAAAGCTGACCCGCAAACTTTGTTCACGGCAAAACAGCTGACTGTGGGAGGGATTCCACCCTTCATGGCCGCCTGCTTGGCTGGAGCCTGTCCAATCCCTGCGGAAACGACATTCCCCATGATCACCTCACCGACATCTTCCCCTTTGATTCCGGCTCTCTTCACAGCTTCCTGGATAGCCAGGCCACCTAAATCTGCCGCTTTGAAATTTTTTAAAGTCCCTAAAAAGCTGCCGATAGCCGTCCGGGCGGCCCCGACAATAAACACATCGCGCAATTCACACATTGTATTAAGCCTTTCGTATTAAGATAGAATATTTGTGAATCCTTCCCTTTTTATCACAATTAAATGAGGGTGTAAACCCACCTCAAATTCCTGTTTCAAACGGGAAAAAAGTCTAATTTTCCCCAGGAAATCCTGCCTGATTAAAAAATTAACAAAGGAAAAATATTATTACTCGACATGAAATATTTTCGGGGATTAAAGACTACTTTCAACTCGTTAGTCTGGCATCCCTCTCGGGAGCGTCCCCAATCTGCTCAGCTCAAGCCGGTTATTCGGCCGTCCTCCATGACATCTATTTTTTCGGCTGAAGGAACCTTAGGGAGCCCGGGCATGGTCATGATATCGCCACAATAAACTACGACAAACCCCGCACCCGAGCTGAGAGAGACATCCGTCACGATCAATGTAAAATCCGTGGGTCTTCCCAGCGCTTCATCATCATCAGAAAGAGAATACTGCGTTTTAGCGATACAAACAGGAAGATTGCCGAATCCTCTTTTCTCAATCCTTCGTATCTTTCGTCTAATCTTTCCTTCCATGGCCACCGAGGATGCTCCGTATATTTTCTGAGCGACCGTCTCAATTTTTTCAAGAAGTGGCATGTCTGTGGGATAAAGAAGCCGAAACCGGTTCTCCTCTTCCTCAATAGTTTTCAGAATCTCCTGCGCCAAATCTTTCCCCCCTTTTCCTCCTTTGGCAAACACTTCACTCAGGGCCACACGAGCTTTCTCCATTCGGCACAACTCTTTGACTTTCTCTATTTCCGCATCAGTATCCGAAGGAAATCTATTGATTGCCACCACAAACGGAACACCGAAAACTTTCATATTTTCCATGTGTTTCTGGAGGTTCTCAAAACCTTTTTCCACTGCTTTCACATTTTCCTTGTCCACATTTTCCAACTCCACTCCACCATGAAGCTTAAGTGCCCGGAGCGTGGCCACCAGAACACAGGCTTCGGGCGGCGGAATATGCCCAGTCCGAACAACGATATTAAAAAATTTCTCTGCGCCAAGGTCTGAGCCAAACCCAGACTCAGTCACCACATAATCCGCCAGCTGAAGCCCCATCCGGGTGGCAATCACAGAATTGGTGCCGTGGGCAATGTTGGCAAACGGCCCGCCGTGAATCAAGGCCGGCGTTCCCTCTAGAGTCTGGACAAGGTTGGGTTGGAGAGCATCCTTGAGGAGGGCTGCCATCGCCCCCTCTGCTTTGAGCTCTCGGGCAAAAACCGGCTTCCTGTCCGGAGCATAGCCGACTAGGATATTTCCTAACTTTTCCTTAAGGTCTTTGAGGTCGACAGCCAGACAAAAAATGGCCATCACCTCTGACGCCGCAGTGATATCGAAACCTGTCTCTCTCGCTATTCCCCTGAGAGGGCCGCCTATTCCGATGACCGCTTCGCGCAAAACACGGTCATCCATGTCCATGACTCTCTTCCAGGTCACCCGGCGGCAGTCGAGCAGGCCACAGGACCCATCAAAATGAAGCCTGTTATCCACCATGGCCGATAAGAGATTGTGGGCGGCTGTGATGGCATGAATATCCCCAGTGAAATGGAGGTTGATCTCTTCTCGCGGTGCAACCTGGGCATATCCTCCTCCTGTCGCACCGCCTTTCATCCCGAAAACAGGTCCGAGAGATGGTTCTCTCAAGGCCACCACTGCTCTTTCCCCAATATGGTTCAGCGCATCAGCCAGACCGATAGATGTCGTGGTTTTTCCTTCCCCGGCCGGTGTAGGAGTCATGGCTGTGACCATGATTAGTTTTCCTTTTTTGTCTTTTCCTTTAATTTTGGTCCGAGGAGAGATTTTCGCCTTATACTTTCCGTATTTCTCCAAATCTTCTTCATTAAGTCCCAGTTGGCTGGCGATCTCTTCTATCGGTTTAATCTCAACATTCTCAGCGATCTCCATATCGTTGAGCATCCTGACCTCCTTTGAAGAGTTTATTTCGGGAGAAAGACTTTGCACATTTCCTTTCTCTTTTCGTGACTTTTCCGGTTAAAATCGTGGAACATTATACCATATTCTTCAATCAGGCCATCATCGGCAAAACTGAAATAACGGTTGTTCCCGATGATGATATGGTCCAGGACTTTCAACTGCATAACACTTGCCGCGAACACAAGTTCTCTCGTGATCTCTCTATCGCTGGCTGAGGGCTCTGGATCCCCTGAAGGATGATTGTGAACAAAAATCAAGGAAGAGGCGTCGCATCTCAAGGCTTCTTTCACGATCTCTCTCGGATAGACAGCACTCGAGTCAACCGTCCCTTCGAACACTGTTTTTTCCTCCAGTATATGGTTTTTCGCATCGAGAAAAAGAACTTTGAATTTTTCTTTCTTCACATCCCGGAGAGAATGATAGAGGTAATCGAACACTTCTTTCGAGGAATGACA
>CAYFVQ010000037.1:0-2560 GCA_964346585.1 uncultured Eubacteriales bacterium
AAATAAAGCTAGAACCTGGAATATTTTTTTCTTTTTCATCTTCGCTCCTCTGTTTGAATTTCTTTGACTATGTCTTTTGGCTTAAATAAAGGAGATCCTCTTTCTTGTGTCTTGCGGAAGATGACTTTGGTCTCATCAATCGAAAGAACGAAGCCATCGGAAAATTTATGACCGACTTTGATGAAAAGGGGAAATTCCTCTGGACCAGTGATAATCGCGGTGAACTGTCCTCTTGCCTTGACGATTCCTATGACATTTATATTCTCAACAGAAACCCCAGGTTCTCCTTCTCTTCCCCCGGATCCGGCTTCCTGCTGAGCGAGTAAATCCCTGAAAGGATCTCTCCTTCCTGCACGGGAATATGTGGGCTTTGTCTTTTTCGGCATAATTTCGCTGATTTCTTTTTCCATTGCCTGTTTTTCTTCCTGCGTGGTTTCCTGTTTAGTCTGTTGGCTTAAGGCAATCTGGGTGCAGAGACAAAGAAAACAGGCTATAAGACAAAAAGACAGTGCTTTTTTCATTTTTTACTTCCTTTTTGATTTTGTCCCCTTTGTGGCTGGAGTTTCTTCGCGGAAGATGTACGTCTTGGCTGTGTAAGTGGCGGAAATAGTGCTGTTGGCGGTCTGCCTTTGGAGTGCTTTTATCGAAAAATCCTCTACGTTAAAGAGGCGTGAAAAATTACTCAGTCTGTCAAAGAAGAGTGCAAGGTTGTGGTAATCACCTGTCATTTCCAGGTCGATGGGCCACTCATAGTAAAATTCCTTCCGGATTTCTCCTTGAACGTCAAACTTATTGAGATTGAGGCGCGAATTGTTGGCGAGTTGCTGCATGTTTCCCAGAATGTTCCATATTTCTCTCCTCTGAGGGATGATAGCCTCGAGCTCTTGGAGAGTTTGGTTCAAGACAGCAATTTCCGCCTCGATTTTGTCCAGTTGCCTCTTTTTTGCCCGGAGTGTCGTGACTTCCCTTTCGACTTTATCTCTTTCGGCCCTGAGGTTTTCCAGCTGGTCATTTTTAGGTTTGAACCAGACAAAATAAAGAAGCGCCGCCATAATGCCTATCAAAACAAGATGTCCGTACCATGGCCAGTCTTTCATTTTAGTTGGCTCCTTTTTGCCCGACTTTGATTGAAGGTGGAGGTATGGGAGGAACCACATACACTGCGGATAAAGAAAAATCAACGTATTCGTTATCTCTAGTCTGCCTGCGAGTGGTGCTCTTGAGATCGACGTTTGTGAAATAGGGGCTTGTTTCCAGGTTGTAGATGTAATCGGCAATCATGCTGTTATCTGTCGCTCTTCCCCTTATCTGGATCGTTCGTCTGCTGAAACTCACCTCTGTTAACCAAACCCATTGAGGAATTTGTTTGCTTATCTCATCGAGAATGCTGACTGCGATTCCCTGTTGGGCTTTTAATTGGTTGATGAGTTCGATTTTTCTCAAGATGAGCTCCTGCTGTCCCTGGACCGTTTCTAACTTGGATAGGACGTCTTTGAGTTTGTTTTTCTCTTCTTCAGCTACGTTCAGGAGATTTCTTTCTTTCTTTATGGCGTTGAATTGAAGGTAGCCGAGGGCGATCGCAACAATGACAAAAAGCCCGATGAGAGAGGTCATCGGAAAAGGTTTTCTTTCCTTTACGACCTCTTCTTCTTCTCTAACTATCGGGGCCTTGGGTTCTTCTTTTAATAAGTTTATTCGTATCATGGCTTCACTCTTCCATTTTTCGGGTGGCTAATCCAGTGGCCACTCCAAACAAAGCGGCCATTTCCTGGAAATAGACAGCGTCAAATTTTTTTTCGTTGTAATAGATATTCCGGAAAGAGTTGAAGACTTCAGTCTCTGTTCCGAACTTCTGCTCGAAGAACTTGGGAAGATCTTTCAGTTTGGCCAATCCGCCGCTCAGGAGTATTTTTTTGACTTTTCTCTCTCCTCCTTCCCCAGCTTCATAGAAAGAGAAAGTTTTTTCGATTTCCTCTAAGAGGTTCTCGATGTTCGTGTTCAGAACTGTTTCGATCTGCTCGGGGGGAATATCTTTGGCTGGAATCCCTTTGATGACTTTTTCGGCATCATCGACACTGAGTCCAAGGTCCTTTCTTATATTTTCAGTGATAAAGGACCCGCCGATGGAGAGATCCCGAAATAATTGAGGCTTCTCTTTTTTGATGATGATGATGTTGGTGGTGTTCGCACCGAGGTTAATCAGAGCCACTGTTTTTTCCCTGTATAATTCCGGGTAATTGATTTCCAGAGCATTTTGAAGAGCAAACGCATCCACTTCAATGGCAAGCAGATTTTTGCGGGCTTGTTGGACGACATTGCTGTAGTTTGTGACTTTGTCTTTTTTCGCCGCGACAAGCAGAATGTCAAGGTTTTTATCCTCTGAACCGACAGCGGGTTTCAGGATAGCGTAATCCACAGCGGTTTCTTCATAGGGATAGGGGATATTATGCCTGGCCTCCCAGATGATGGATTCTGCCAATTCTTCGGTATCCATTGAGGGAAGAGATATTTTTTTGATGATCACAGAGCTCCCGGAGAGGGAAATGATTACATTTCTATT
>CAYFVQ010000038.1:0-5077 GCA_964346585.1 uncultured Eubacteriales bacterium
TCCGGATTGATTTATTCATATACAACTCCATTACCTGGCAAGACCCTCCATCCTGCACAGATGTATTTATAAGCCTAATTCTGTTCTGATTTTACCCACTTCACCGCATCGGCCGTGAGGAAAGCTCCCTTGCCCTTATCCGTTTGTTCGATTAAATTCGTTCCAGCTGCCAACCGGAAGGTCCCAAGCAGGACCCAACCCTGAGGCGAATCCTGGATGTCGAAGGCAATCTCCTCGGTGCCGTCCTCGTGGTGGACGATGAAGTGTTTTTCCTCCTGGGTGGGTCGACGCCGGCCTCCCCTGTCTCTGCCCCGCTGGCCTCTGCTCGGTCCCCGGCCCCTAGTTTCGTTGTAAAAATAGATATCATAGCTGCCGCCTTCCGGAAGATCTACAGTCCAGGACACCCTGTTGCTGCCCTCTCCGACCTTGATCATATGGCCAGTGTGAAGGATCGTGCCATAGAAATTCTGGAGGATGACCGGAGTCCAGCGTCCGGGGGGATTGGTGGGATTGTAGTCGAGATACTCTGTTTCGGCGCTTGAACGGTCAAAAAGCCGGCGGATGGCTGACCTAATCCGGTTGTCTCCACCGCCAGCCACGGCGAATCCCGGGTTCTCATTGTCAACGATATATTCTCCAGGAGTATCGAATTGGTCCTCTTCGAAAGGTAAGGATCTTTCCCCTTCAAAAAAGGTCTCTGCTTCCTCTGGTTTCTGCTGCCACAGGTTCATGTTCAAGGTGGAGGGGATGTTGCGTGAGATGGTTGTATCCATCATCAGTATCAAAGGCTGGCTGTCAAGGAGGATGCCCACCTCCTTGGTTGTTTTGGGCGGGATAAGAATAGTGCTTTCGATCTCCCACTGCGATCCACCACCTCGCATTCCACGCCTGCTCCGTCCGGACATCATGCTTATTTTTACGATGCCCTCGGTTTCGGAGATGTTAGTAACAGGCAGGTTGACATGGCTGCGCTTCTGTTCCCCGTCCTGGACATTGTATATACCTATTTTGCCCATGGTGAAGGCCGGTACTTGTGTTTCTGTATACCAGGTGCCCATTAACGGCGCCAGATCGAATTCCTTATAGGTAAATAGAAACTGAAGAAATTCTTCTTCTGTAATGGTGCTGAACTTTTTCTCTTTGATAAAGGACAGGAGCCTTTCGTCGAAGCTGTCCTCCTGGATGCGGGATTCGATGATGGTCATCAGATTTTTCCCTTTAGCCAGGATGACATCATTGAGCTGGTCATCATCCAGGCTTTCATCCTCCAGAAGTTCAGCCAAGGAGTGGCCGTCTAAAAGCATATTTGTTCTTTCCTGGTCGGTTAGACCGCCGCCTCGGTAGAAGCGGAAGCTTGAGGCGGAGATCCTGTCCTGGAGCCAGGACTCCAGGGCGGAGTGAAGGATGGGCCAGCGGTCAGAGGCCAGCGTTGAGGTGAATGCGAAATAATTGGGTATCAGGTTGTATTGTGCGTCCACGTCGGATTCCGTCACACTGGAAAGGCCTGTGTCACGAAAGCCTCCCATTTGAGGCTGTGAGCCCAGGAGGTTACTGCGGATAAAGCGAGTGAAAAAACTGTTTTGGATTTGAGCGGGTGTGATCTCCGCTCCTCCTCGGCCCATAAATCTCCCTCTGCGCTGCATCCTGCTGTTCATGAAAGCGAAGTCCGCTCCTTGACACAATGTTCCCATCTCCGGCATAAAAACCATCTGGGGCTGAACGGTTTCGTCCGCTGTGCTCCAGAGGCGCTTGTGGCTGAAAAATTGGATGGGCACCTCCACCAGCGCCAGCTGCTCATAGGGGTAGTCCAAACCGAGTGTGACCTCAAATTCGTCTTTCAGCTGGGTGATTGTTTTGGGCAGCTCTTGGGTGAGGGCATCGAGATACTGTGCGTAATAATCGTGTCCCTGAAGAGTGAAGAGTTTATACTCTACATCTTTGACCTTGAGAGCCCTTTCCTCAAAGGGGCCGACTGTCAAGGATATCTGGGGGAGAGGAGTTGTGGGGCGGAAGGTAAAGGTTTTTCTGCCGTTGGACTCCTTGATTTCAGGAAGGCCCTGAGACACAGCGGTGCGGCCCTCCGGCAGGCTGACGCTGAGCGTGTATTTAGAGAAATCCTTAGCCACTCCCTTGGGAAAGCGGTGACTGAGAGGAATCCCCGCCCGGGGATACCAGCCGCTTTCCGGAGTCAGATGCACAAACTTCTCCGATAAGAAGATATATTTTTTTGGCACGCGGAAAAGCCCCAGCTTGGAGGGTTTGCGAAGGGCTTCCCTGCCAATGTCCAGGTAGCAATAAGCTTCGATAGGAGTGCCGGCATAGTCTATCTGAAGATTGATGATTTCCCCGGGGGGCACCAGCTCAGACAGCTGTATAAGAAGTATGTGGCTTTCCCTGGAAAAATCCACATCCCTGGCTCCAATTGTTATACGGCTGACCTGAAGCCCCGGATTCAGGGTTAGGAGAAGGGATTCAGTGGGCCTGTCCTGACTGTTTTTTAAAAGAATTTCGGAAGAGGCCGACAAGACATGACCGGAAAATTCCATATCAATGGAACAGGATTCCATGCTCAGTGAAGGAACCTCGGAGTATTTTTGGCTTTCCGCCAGAAGGTCACGGCGGAGGGAATCGATATCCCTGTTTGATTGGACATGGCTGAATATCAGGCCCAAGGCCGAGAGGATAAGCAGTCCTGAAAGAGCCCCAGATAAAGCCGTCGTCCAAGGCGATTGCCGCAGCCGTTTGGCCAGAAGCACAGTACCGAAAACGAATGCTAGGCCCAGAAAGAGGAAGGGGAGCCGCAGCTGAAAAAGCTGTGCGTTGTTGCTCATCCCGATAAAATCGGAATACATCAGTGGTGTGTGGAATCCGAATATGTCAAGGATAAAGTAGGCCTTGCTTCCCAGGACAACCAGGCTGAGGGATGAGATGGCCAATCCTATCAGGATGACGGCTGCCTGGCTGCGGATGACAACGGCCAAAACAAAGGCGAGGCCGATAAGGAATACCAGAGTGGGAAGAGTAAGGGCCAGGAAATAAAGAAAGTAAGCCTGGATGCTTAAAGGCGTCTCCGATACGAAGAGATGGATCAGAGCTGTGATCACGCCGACGAGGAAGTTCATCAGAATAAACAGCCCCATAACTCCGAAGAATTTTCCCAGGAGGTAGCTGGTGTTGGAAAAGGACCGGGAGAAGATGACCTGAGTGGAATCTGTTCTTCTGTCCCGTTTGAAGAATTCCGTGGCCATGAAAACCACGATGATTCCCTGGTAGACATTGAAGAGCTTGAAGCTGAACAGCGGGATGGATCCCGATAGGGACCGGAAGTAGTATGGGAAAGCAAAAGAAGGGGCCGCGATTCCGGCTGTCAAAAGGCCCAGAATAAGGAGGCCCAGCAGGACGAATATACGGAATCCCCAGGACCTTAAGAGAACTTTGGCCTCATAAGTGGCGATTTTTAGACAGATCATTACAGATGTCATGGCACTACCCTCATTCCTTATTTTCAAATACCCCAGATAGGCGGCCCGAAGCCGCTTTCTGCATGTAATGGATGTAGGCGTCTTCCAGATTGGGTTCAGCCGGCATAGCCTCCGGTGTGTCCGGATTCTCCGCCACGATCCGAAGTTCATATCCGCTCTCCGAGGGAACCGTGGAGATGACCGGGAATCGTTCCTTCCAGCTGTCCAGGTCTTCATAGCCGGTGGATATGGTCCAGACTTTTCCCCTGGCGCTATCCACTAGGTCGGCTGGTGGACCGTGAAAGATGATGCGTCCCAGGTCCATGAGTGCTATGTTCTCGCAGGTGGAGGAGATGTCTCCCACGATATGAGTGGACAGAAGGATGATCCGGTCTTGGGCGGAGAGGTCGGACAAAAGGTTACGGAACCGGATCCGCTCCTCCGGGTCCAGGCCGGCTGTGGGTTCGTCCACAACCAGGAGCGGAGGGTCTCCGATCAGGGTTTGGGCAATGCCCAGCCTCCTCTTCATGCCGCCGGAAAGCTTCCCAGTGAGGCGGTCCCTGGTTTCAAACAGGCCCACGGTTTCCAGCAGCAGGTCGATCCTGTCCCGTCTCTGGTTCTTGGACAGGATGCCGTTGAGGCAGGCGCTGTAATCCATGAACTCCCAGACCGTCAGCTTGGCGAATACAGAAAAATCCTGAGGTAGATAGCCGATCTGCTGCCGGATCTCCTTGCGGTTTTTGCGGATGTCCAGATCGTTCACCGTCACCTGTCCAGAAGTGGGCTTTAAAAGCGTGACCAGGATGCGCATCAGTGTGGTCTTCCCGGCGCCGTTGGGGCCCAGCAGGCCGAACAATCCTTTTGGGATGTCCAGGTCGATGTCTTTGAGGGCTAGTTTGCCACCGGGATAGCGTTTTGAAAGCTGAGATACGGAAATTTGCATGTTTTTTTCCTCGGTTCTCTGTTATCGCCACAAATTCAATAACTTAATCATTTTCCCGTCTCTAATCATTTAGACGGAAAGACTGGATGAATCTTCCGATTAATTGTTTTTTTTCTCTCTACGAAGTGTGTATCTCAATCGTAATTTTTTCCTTTTGTTTTCATTCGTTTTTCAAGGATATTCTCTTTATACCAATTAGACAAGAGCTTCTCCTGAATCTTAACTCAATCTGAATCAAAAAATCTTGATGTGATTTTCCAATGAGAAAGGGAAAGTCGGATAAAAATTAACAAATGCAAACAAATGAAAAATTTTTTTCAGCTTTTTTCTACTTTGTTAATTATTCAGGAAAACATTCCTCAGTGTTTTTTGGCTAGAATGAGACACAGGGACTTTTAAAATTTTGGCTTCTGCTGGGTGAAAATGATTGGTTGCTTGTTCTAATATTTCCCCAATTCTATGTTCAACAGATCGTCATGATCGAATTCTTTTCCACAGCCTCGACATTCATAAGTAATGTGCTCCTTGCCTTCTTTAACAGTCTTTAACTCATAAGCGGTCCCGTGACAATTTGGGCATTTTATCTTTTCCTCAACAACTCCGTATACATTATCTTTAGGCGCTGTCCCTCTTTCCTCGGTAGAAACATTAACTTCTCGAAAATGAGGCCTAT
>CAYFVQ010000039.1:0-2188 GCA_964346585.1 uncultured Eubacteriales bacterium
TCCCCGTTTGTCCCTATCCAGAGGACTCCTTCTGCATCCTCATACAGGGAGACGATTTCCGGCTCGGAATCAGCTGGGGTGAGTTCTATTTTTTCGACTGCCTTTTCAGAGAATTTAAAAAGCCCCTGGCTCGTCCCGGCCAAAAGCAGACCATCGTGCGTCTCTAGCAAAGCCCGTACCCGGTATCCATCCAGGCCGGTAAAGGCTGCAGGAGAATCAATCTTTTCATCCCGGGATCTGTTCAGCCCTTTGTCTGTTCCGATCCAGATGGTTCCCTTTCTGTCCTGAAGAAAAGCCGTCACATGATTCGAACTCAACCCGCTCCCTGAGTTTATCCTATTCCACCGTCCCTTTTGCAAAATGTCGAGCCCGCTGTCCTCTGTCCCGATCCAGAGATTTCCGTCACTGTCCTCGAAAAGAATCCTGACTTTGTTGGAGGAAATCCCTGTTTGGACATCGAAGGTTTCAACGACTCGGCCCTCTTTCATCCTGCAGAGACCGCTGTTTCTGGTCCCGACCCAGAGAAATCCCTGGCGGTCCTGCATCACTGCTGAAACAGCATTCCCGGGGATTCCGTCATCTCTGGTGATATTCCTCACCAGGGGGTCTATGAGCTGGATGAGGCCCCCTGTATCCGTCCCAATCCAGAGATTCTTATCCCGGTCGACCAAAAGGCAGCGGATAAAGTCATCCGGCAGACCTTGATCTGTTGACAAACCTGTTAGAGTATCCCCGGTCTTCCGCTTCAGTCCGTCGGCCATGGTCGCCATCCAGAGGCTCCCCTGGTCATCTTCCACCAGGAATGTAAAGGGCGTATAATTTGTTCCAAATATGGAACGGATGATCTCATCTCCGCTCCTCAAAAAAAACAGGCCTTCCAGAGTGCCGATCCAGATATTCCCCCAGCGGTCAGCGGCCAGTGACAGGACCGATGAGTTCAAGAGTCCGTCCTCGTAATCATAAACAGCGATCACTCCTTCATTGAACCGGGCCAGTCCGCCGCGCAGAGTACCTATCCACAGTGTTCCCCAATTATCCAGGCAGAGATCTGTTATGATGTTGTCATACAGCCCATCCTCTTCGGTATAGACATGGATGCTGTCCCGGCTGATACGGTTCAGTCCATAGTCTGTTCCCACCCAGAGATCGCCCTTCCAATCGCCGGTTATCGTCCGCACGTGTTCGTTAGACAATCCATCATTTGTAGTGTAGTTTTTCCAAAGACCTTTCTCGCAGGAATATAGGCCGCCGCCATCGGTCCCTATCCACAGCACCTTGTTGCTATCCTCGTACAAGCTCGTAATCCTGTCGCTTGTCAGAGGAGAATCTTGTTTTGTAAAAATTGTGAATCGAGTCCCATCAAACCTGGCCAAGCCGGCGCCAGTTCCAACCCAAATATAGCCATCCTCTGTTTGGGTGAGCGCGGTTATGGAATTGATGGGCAGGCCCGATTGAACCGTCCAGGTTCTGAAGAGGTACTCATCCAATTCTTTATTTAAGTCCAAAGAGAGGAGGAGGTTTGACACCAGGATGAAATAAAAGAGGAAGAGAGCAGAAAATCGGCTGGCCCGGCGCATTATGTTTTTATTCAACGGTATTGACTGCAGGAATTTCCTCCTGGTGCTGGCCACAAATCCTCCACCATTTTTTAAGACTCTCGAATCTAAAGTCCAGAGATAAGGATATAACATGCAGAGCAGGTTGTTCAATAGCTTAAAGAAGGGGGAAGGCCACAAAAACAGCCGAATCATAAAAAAAATCGATTCCTACCCAAAAACTGACATCCTGCCGCTGTTCAGGTTTTCTTCTTATTCACCATTTTCAATAAATTCCGACATGGTTGAAAAAATAAATTATGAATTCCATTGACTTTTTTGCTTCCATTTCCTATAATGTAGGAAATGGATTAAAATGAGTGCATCATGAAATTATTATCCCGAACAGAAGAACTGCTGCTCAACTGCATCCTGCGATTAGAAGAAAATGCCTATACTTTCCTGATCAGGGAAAAATTAAAAGAAATCACCGGCAAAACCTGGGCGTTCGGTGCTATTTTCATATCCCTTGATCGTCTTGAAAAAAAAGGATGCGTTGAGTCTTTTTTAGGCAGTGAAACTCCTGAGCGAGGCGGCAGAAGAAAACGGTTTTATAAAGTTACATCATACGGTTTAAAAAACCTTGCTGAAAT
>CAYFVQ010000040.1:0-21395 GCA_964346585.1 uncultured Eubacteriales bacterium
GGAGCGGTCTCCGAACGGCTGGTTCCGACGATGATCCTCCTCTATTTCGGAGGAGCTCTTATCATCATCGGGGCCAACATCGTCCACCTCCCTGAAGCCTTTGCCGTCATTTTTAAATCGGCCTTCTCCGTTAAAGCAGTTGGCGGAGGAATGGTTGGAGCTTCAGTGAAGCTGATCATCAGCGTCGGTGTCAGGAGAGGGCTTCTTTCCAACGAATCCGGGTTGGGCTCAGCGGCCATCGCTCAATCTGCTTCAAAATCATCAGACCCCTCCCGGAACGGACTTATCGCCATGACAGGAACGTTTATCGACACACTCGTCGTCAACACCCTCACCACTCTGACCATAGTCATCACAGGAATGTACCTCAAAACGGCTGTATTTGGCTCCTCAGAAGGACTCACATCCACGAAGCTGACAGCCGCAGCCTTTGACTCGGTCATCCCTTTTGGAGGATACATCATCGCTCTGAGTTCTTTCTTGTTCGGCTATTCAACTCTACTGGGATGGTGCTATTATGGTGAAAAATGTCTGGAGTATATCTTTGGAGTGCGAATCATTTATCCTTACAGAATCGCGTTCATTGTCCTGTTGTTCATCGGAGCGAATATCCAGGGTCCGCATCTGAATATCGTCTGGTACATAGGAGATATGGCCAACGCCTTCATGGCGTTCCCCAACCTGATATCTATGATAATCCTAGCCGGAATGGTCGGAAAAGTCACAAACAAATATTTCTATAAAAAAGACAATAAATTAATAAAACCTTAATCATTAGGGGTCGCATCTCAACATTCGACATTTGCCTCTAAGCGGTTGCGTCTTTACATTTAAATATAGGGACGTCCCCCAAGGTGCCACCTCTTGTAAAAAATGTAAAAAATGAGGTCAGGCCTTAGTAACTTCAGTAATTTCATTTAAAAGAAACAGAAAGATTCATTTGAATTCAAATTACTGAAGTTACTAAGGCCTGACCCCGATATCTTTTCTTTAGAAAAGGGGTGGTACCTTGGGGAACGTCCCCTAAATTTTGGTTGATAAAATCAACCGCGGGGGATATTATTAAAAATAATGAACTTCCGTAAAAGTCGTCGGCAAAGAATCCTCTCCATGTCCAAAACTCTACTCCTTCTGGCCCTTTCTTTTTCTCTTGGTCTCTCCGGTCAGCAGGATATCACCGAATATAAAAAACGCCTAGCAGGCATCTCCGAACAGATCGAACAGCTCAAGCTGAGATTAGAGGAAGAAGAAAAAAAGGAATCGACATTTCTCTCTGAGCTGGACAGGATTGGCTTCCATAAAAATTTGATCAGGAAAGAAATTTCACTCTACACCATGCAGCTGGGTAAGACGAACCGGGAGTTGTCATCCATACAGCGAAGAATACCTCAACTCAAATCCAAGTTGGATGATGAGAAAGAATCTATAGAAAAAATCCTAGTCTCCATGTATAAATTTGGAAAAGTCAATCCATTCCAATTTATGCTTCAGGCCGAAGACATGGGAACACTCGTTTCCGAGAGTAAAAATTTAACCCTTCTGGTTCAATATCAGAATGAAGTCATCTCCAGTTATGTGGATACGCTGTCTTTGCTCAGGGATTCAGAAAGGGAACTCGAGGAGAAAAAAAAGGAAAGTTCAAATTTAATCTGGAAAACGAAGAAGAAAAGGCAAGAACTCGATGTGCAGGAGAGAAGACAGAAGGCCTTCATCAAAGATATAAAGGAAAACAAGAAGATGCATCTTCAAGCTCTGGAAGAGCTTAATGATAGAGCTCAACAGCTCCAGTTATTAATAGAAAAACTCCTCAAAGAGGAAATCTCCTTTCCCATTACTATCGTTCCCCTCTACGAGCAGCGAGGAAAACTCCCCTGGCCGCTTGAAGGGGCCGTTGTGTCGACCTTTGGCCGGCAAGTCCATCCTCAATTCCGAACCGTTACCTTTAATAACGGAATCGAAATATCTCCTCAGAAAAACCAAGCGGTTGTTAAAGCTATCCATCCCGGCAAGGTCGTATTCTGTGACTACCACAAAGGTCGTGGGAACGTGATCATCATCGACCATGGCATGAGTTTTCATTCAATCTATGGACACTGCGCAGATTTTCTCGTTAAAAATGGAGATTTAGTAAAAACCGGTCAGCCGATCGCCATTGCCGGAGACACAGGATCTTTAGAGGGCATCACCCTTTACTTCCAAATTACTTCTAAAGCCAAACCTGTCGATCCCTTGAAATGGTTAAGAAGAAGATGATACAATCATAATTCGTAAAAAAATGAGTAGAAAAAACGCAAAACTTGTTATCCTGACAGTACTCGCTGTCATCTCGCTTCTTTTAATAGCTGAAAGAAGCCTTGTGCCCGGACTCTTCTCAAATCTTTCTTCTGATAAGAGTTTCGAATTGCTCATGAGAGTCATCCAAAATATTCGGAGTAACTACATTGATGAGGTGAATCCGGAACAAACGATGATAGGGGCCTTAAAGGGGATGGTCAATTCCCTGGATGCCCTTTCCTGCTACTTAGACCAGGAGACCATGCACAGGTACAGCCAGCGCATGGAAACCGAGTTTAAGGACATTGGAGTTGTGCTTTACAAAAGATACGGCACATTTCCGTTGGTTATCGGAATCATCGAAAAATCGCCCGCGCAAAAAAGGGGAATCCAGATTGGCGATTCCATCAGCGCTATTGACAACAGGTCCCCACAAATGATGAGTCTGCTCGAAGCAAACATGTACCTCAAAGACCAAGATGAGGGACCCGTTAAACTCAGGATCATCAGAGGCGAAACGACACAAGAGATAAGCGTCGAAAGAACACAGCTTTTTGAAGAGCCCATTTCTTTCACTCCAGCTGATGGGACGAGCGGAATTCTCAAAATAAACCAGCTCTATCCTCCCAGTGTGATGACTGTCAAAGGAAAAATCCTCTCACGTCTGCAATCCGCTAAAGATCCATTAATTCTGGATTTAAGGAACTGTTATGAAGGAGATATCCAGGAAGCCCGAAAGTTCATCAACATCTTCATGAAAGCCTCTAAAATAGGCTATTTCGCAAATAAAGAAAATCCTAAAGAATATCTTGGCTGTCCGGATAATGCAGAACTGGAAAAACTACCGTTAGTTGTCTGGACAAATCAAGCCACTTTCGGCCCAGCAGAGATAGTCGCAGGAGTTCTTCAAGAATTCAAAAGAGCAAAAATCATCGGCCTCCAAACTCCGGGTCACACGGCAAAACAGAAATTCTTCAGATTAGAGGATGGGAGTGGATTACTTCTCACCTCAGGAATTTTCCATCTCAATTCTGGTGAGAAGCTATGGGAAAAAGGTGTCAAGCCTGATGTTAAAATTAAGATGAAAGAGCAAAGTGATAGCAATTACCTCAAAAAAAGCTTTTCCTCTTCATCTTGATACATAATTTATGCAAAAGAGCAGATCTGATAAAAGAAAATACATCCAGCCTTCACATCTCATACTCATAATCTTTTCTCTCTTGGTGTTTTTTTCAGTCCTTGGTTTAGACTTTATCGGCTGGAAGAAGAAGGACAGGTCCTACCTCTTTTCTGCCCTTCTCAGAGAAAAAAAGGCAGCGGTGAGCCAAGAGAAACTTGAACAGCTTATCCTCAAGAGTTTGCCTCTCCACGCAATACCACGTGAATCCGTCCAACAGTTCAGGGACTCAAAAGGAGCCCTCCATCTCATGATTGACCTTTCTTCAGAAACTTACGAACGAGTGGAATCCTATCTTGAATCAGAACTCGCGAAAATCCACGCTCCCATCTTGGGAAAAGAAGAACAGCCGGGGGAAGATAAGAATTACTATCTCTGGCAAGTGGGAGGGGAAAAAGAAAAAGGACTGATCATTCTCTTTTCAGTCCAGAAGGATTATGCGGATGAGTCAGTCTCTCTTAGAGAAGAACCGACTCATCAAGTGGCTATCATCATCGATGATATGGGATACAGCTTAGAAACCATCCAAGAAATTTGTTCTTTCCAGAAACCTCTAACAGTTTCTATCCTGCCCTTCAGTCCCTTGGCCCAAGAAACAGCCCGGATCGCCTACCAAAACAACCTGGAAGTCATGCTTCATCTTCCTCTCGAATCCATTAATAGTAATGGGGAAAATGATATCGAAGGGCTCATCCACTCACAGATGAGTGAAGAAGAAATCAGAAGAGCCATGGATACTGACCTTGAACAAGTCCCTTACATCAAAGGTGTCAATAACCACATGGGCTCAAGAATAACTCCGAATGAAATCTTCATGAATATCATTCTTGGCGCCATAAAGGACAGGAATCTTTTTTTCATCGACAGCCGGACATCGGCCCAGTCGATTGCGTATACCGTCGCGCAAAGAATGAAAATTCCTTCAGCCTATCGCCACGTTTTCCTCGATGGAGAAAACCGGGAGGATTACATCAAAAATCAACTGATTGAGCTCTTCAGAAGGGCCCAGAGAAATGAAAAAGCAGTGGGCATCTGTCATCCCACAGATTTAACTCTGAAGGTTCTCAGAGAAAATTTACACCTTGCGGAGAAATATCAACTCGAACTTGTCTTTGTTTCACAGATAGTCGAATAAAAAGGACAAGCCTCAAAGAAAAAGCCACCTGTTTTACGCGCTAAGTAATTAAGTAAATCTTTTTGGATGTCATTGCGAACGACGTGCGGCAATCTCATAAGAAAATAATGCAAATTCTCTTCTATGAGATTACTTCTTCGTTACATTCATCACAATGACAATTCATTCATATGAGATTGCCACGCTCCCTTCAGTCGCTCGCAATGACACTTCTATCCTCACCTCATAAATAAGAGTGTTACCTAATTACTGAGCATAAACACCAGCTCCCTTTTTATTTAACATGGATTATTCACGAGTCGAGGTTGCCGTAGACTCTGTTGCGAAGAGCGCAGCGAATGTGGCAATCTCATGTTGGTTGGCGAGGCAAGATGAGATCGCCACGCTTTGCCCGCGATGACAATCTTTTCAAGAAAAGGTCGTCAGATTTGCTCGCCCAACGAGTAAAAGATGCTGACATTAAATAATCAGCTATCCTTAAGAGATTCTTTGAATAAAGTGTCAGCAGATTTTATGAATGATTCAGGTTAAGAGTATACGTGTCTATAAGATAAAATACCCCTGCATAAGCGAAAAGCAAGACAATAAAAACCACGACTTTCAGAAGAAACCTGGATTGCATTTTTTTGTGCAGAAAGAGAAGAATCTGGTAGAGGGCAAAAATCTCGAGGGCGAAAGGAAGGAAACCCGTATAACCGAAAACAGGCATCTGAAAAATCCGCCAAAAATTGAGATAAGGCAGCGAATATTCCCAGCGTGAGGCCGCCCAGAAATTCCAGAATTCCCACAAAAATCCGGCCACCAGTCCCGCGGAAACCCAGCTCCAGAAACGGCTCCAGTCCTTTTTTTCTACATCTTTCCATAGCGAATCATTTCCCAACCAGATATTTATGGGCTCGAGCAGAAAAATGAAACAGAGCCAAGCAAAAGGGAAAAAGAGGCGCGGCCAGACGATGAAGAGTAAGAAGAATATAATCCCAGAAACAAAAAAGATCCTCAGGAGGAGAGGTGTGGCGCGGAGTCGAAAAAGGGCGAGCTTCTTTTTCTTAAAGAAGCCCTCCATGAACAAAGCGATCTCCCTCATTGCCGGAACCACAGTGGCAAAAGCAACGAAATAACCGAGCCATCTCACCGCCACGCTATCCGGAAGGTTATGGTAACTCCAGTTTTTCAGCCTCAGGTTGAAAAGCTCGAAAATCAGCCAAACAAATACAGAGATAAAAGCCGTGAAAAGAAAATTCCGGAAAGATTCAGAAAGAAGCGAAGAACCTCTTATTCTGTAATTCAAGCTATCCATCAGAAGTATAAAAGACCACCATGCAAAGGAAAAAAACCACGTTTTGAAAAAAGAAACATGAAGCGCCAGGAGAATGGCTGAACCGATGAGGGTGAAAATCCCGATATAGAGGTTGAGTCGTAAAATCTTTTCTTTCATTCTTGTCTCAAAATATCCAAAATTTCAAAAAAATGCAAAAGGGAAAAAGGATTGAATAATTTCCATCCATCAATTATATTTAAATTAAGGAGAAAGCAAATGACCAAAGTCGCTTCCACGAGAATCTTCATCTTGACAATATTGGCTTTAACTATTTTCCACTCATCATGTGGCGTCGTACCTACTATAGAAGAGCTCAAGACCTATTTTGAAATCATAGATTTCAAATCAAAATGGGTAAAGAAGTACTACTCTCCCTGGCCTGAAAAATTGACTCTGGCTCCCGAGATTTCTTTCCAGGTCAAAAACTTGTCAGATAAACCTCTTAAATTCGTGTACTTTAACGCCATCTTCACTCTCAGAGGAGTAAAGACGGTCCAGGGCGATGCCCTCTATTCAGCCCTGACAAAAGAGCCTCTTATGCCTGGAAAAATCAGCGATGTCATTACCATGACGAGCAATTACGGTGTCGAAGGAAAACGTTTAAGCGACTTTAAGGACAATCCGGCATGGGAAGTCTCTTCGATTAAACTTTTTGTCAAGCTCAAGGGTTCAAGGTATGCGGAACTGGGCAAATGGGACATATCGAAAGACATCGATTTCAAGCCTGATGAGCCGTTGAAACCAAAGAAAAAATAAGAAAGTGGCTTTATTTTTCCTCAAGCGTTTCTTCCCGAGGAAAACATCTCACTCCATCATCTTCATCAAAAGAAAGGGTATCTCATGAGTGCAATCATCCCAACTCGAGCATTCCTAACGAAAGGAAAAGGACAACACAAGGAAAAACTGGCGAGCTTCGAGAAGGCATTGAGAGCCGCAGGTATAGCTCCGTTTAACCTTGTGAAGATTTCGAGTATTTTCCCTCCGCATTGCAAACTGATTTCTAAAGAAGAAGGATTAAAATATCTTAAACCAGGTCAAATCCTCTTTTTAGTGATGAGTGAATCCGCAACGGATGAAGCCCACCGTATGATATCGGCATCTGTGGGCCTTGCTCGTTCAAACGACCCGAACCTCTACGGCTATTTATCCGAACATCATGCTTTCGGTCAGAATGAGAATGAAGCCGGCCAGTATGCAGAAGATCTCGCCGCCTACATGCTGGCCACTACTCTGGGTGTGGACTTCGACACCAGCCAAATCTGGGACGAAGAAAAAAAGCTCTACAGACTATCTGATCAATTGACAGTGAGGACAAGAAATATCACTCAAACAGCAAAAGGAAAAAAGGGACTCTGGACAACGGCTTTTGCCGCTGCCGTCTTTATCACCTAGAATAAACTGGGGTCAGACCTTAGTCACTTCAGTAATTATAAAAGACTTGGAGTCAACATTCGATGGAAGTGCGGGGATTCAAAGACAGAAAATCGATTTTTTATGATTAAACAGCCTAATCCCGCAGGCCTAGCTCTAATTACTGAATTTACTAAGGTCTGACCCCAATCAGATAATCAGAAACCTAAAGGGTTGGGATTGAGGATTTTTATGTAGCTTTTTTCTTTGAGCTCTTTCAAGAATTCTTCAAGCTTCACCTGTGTCTTTTCACCCAAAAGTTTCCTTTGTATATCTTCCCGGGCTTCTTCAAAAGGTTTCACGCGCGCCTCTTTCTTCTCCACCAGTTTCAGTAAATACCATCCATTCCTGAATTGAATCCAAGGCGTCACTTCTCCTTCTTTCAAATTCTCGACCGGTTCTTCTAACTCCCTTGCCAGATTACCCTTTTTGAAACTCCCCAGATCTCCGTCCGTTTCCTTCTCGGGTCCCTCCGAGTACTCGCTAGCTAAAGCTCCAAAATCCTCTCCAGCCGCAATCCTGCGGCTGATCTCCTGTTTTTTGGCTTCTATTCCCTCATCACTTCCGGAGCCAGAAGTAAGAGTGATGGCTTTCAGTTTAAACTCGGGGGGTTCTGTGAACTCCTCCGGATGGAGCTTGTGATAACTGACGATTTCTGCCTCATCAACGACAATACTGCGCTGGACCTCTGAGAAAATAACAGCATCCTTCATCATATTCTCTCTCAAAATCCTTGTCCATTCTTCATAGCTTGATCCCTGCTGCTTTAGAATTCTCTTTAAATCTTCGTCCGAATTTATGTTATTTTCTTTCTTAATATTGTCTATATACAGCCTCATCTGCTCATCAATGTTGATACCTTGCAAATTTTCGGCCTCTTGCAAAAGAAGTTTACCCGTTATCAACTGGTCCATGAGATTTTTTTTCATCCACTCCAGCTGCTTATTAAATTCTTCACCCTGAAATTGAGCTCTATACATCTGATAATTTGTTTCATAGGCAGCCCTGTATTCTGAAAGAGTGATGATATCATCATTGACGATCGCAACGATTTCCTCAATGACTTCCTGGCTGGCAATGAACGAGATCGCCAAAAAAAGAAGGAAAAGAATCAGAAAAAGTCTCACGGTTCTCATTGGTCAATCCTCTGGTAAGGAAAGGGTAAATTCAATGGATAAAAACTCCAGTCCAATTTTGCTTTCAATTCTTCTATGCGCTGAGAAATTCTCTCTTTGACCTTTTGGTCGAGAATTTTCATTCTAATAGTCGATGAAGCCTCCTCTTCGGAAATAAGCACTGGCGCAAACCTCTTATCAGCCCTGAAAATATGATAGCCGTAGGAGGATTCCACAATCTGGCTTAATTCTCCCTCTTTAAGTGAAAATATCACTTTTTCCATTTCAAAGGGGAGCTGGCCCATCTCAAACACACCCATCTCGCCGCCCTTCAACGCCTCTAAACCCACGGATTCTTCCTGGGCAATCTTCCTAAATTCTTCTTCGGTAGAATTCCTCACTCTTTCCATGACGAGAAGGGCTTCATCCTCGGTTTCAAGTAAAATCTGGCTGACCTTTACTCTTTCGGGCCTTAGAAAATCTCTCCTATAAAAATCATAATACTCTTTGATCTCCTCATCTGTAACTTCAATAGTCCTTACGAGCTCGTATGTGTATTTCTCTATCAGTAGTCTCTCGAACAGGATGTCTGTATCCATTTCTTCCACGGAAATCTGACTCTCCTCGGCTTTGAATTCGGTCGTTAACTTTTTCAGATAATCTTCCTTCTCCCCTTCAGTTAAAACCATGTTCACCATTCGCGCGGCCTGCAGCAGAAGCTTCTCCTCGATAAAATTATCGAAGAGGCGGCTCAAAGAGACGACAGTCAAAGCTTCCTGGTCATCTCCAAGAGTTGCACGAATATATTTTTCAAAATCGGAATTAGAATAGAGCGTGCCCTCGATCTCAAGGACGGAGCTGTTCATTTTCTGAGTGTCACTGAGGTCAAAAACTGAGGTCCTTTCCTTGGTATCCGGCACTTCACAACTCGTGATAAACAAAATAAGAAAACTCAAGAGTATCAAGGAAAATAAGCTCTTTTCTCTTCTGGTAGTCATCATCTCTTCCAGTCACATTCATTATATTACATTAAAGATAACTCCTTCAAGATTGATGTCGTTTCATCCATGATTTGAGTTTCTCTTTCAGCCCGCATGGTGAGGCTCATGACCCCTTGGGGAGTGATAGACCCTGAGTATTTTTTAACGAGCCCAGTCAAACGTGTCAAATTGGCGGATGAAGTAGGAAGAAATTTAATGACAATTCTTTTTCCCACACGGTCAATAGAGCGGATTTTTATTCTCTGTGCCAATAGTTTGATCACACCGTAGCGAAGAAGATTCCTGACACTCCTTGGGAGAAGACCATATCTATCCTTGATCTCACTCTTAATCTTCTCGATCTCACCTAAATTCTCGACAGAAGAGACACGTTTGTAGAGGTTAAGTCTCAGGTTAATCTGGGGAAGATAGCTCTCCGGGATGCGGATATCCACTCTTAAGTTGATCTCACTCTTGATCTCTTCTCGTGCTTCCCCCTTGAGTTCCTTTATTGTCTGCTCCAATAGATGCATGTAATAATCGAACCCGACCGCTTCCATATAGCCATGCTGCTCAGAGCCCAAAAAATTTCCAGCTCCTCTTATTTCTAAATCTTTTGCGGCCAACCGGAATCCTGACCCCAGCTCTGTGAACTCCTGGAGTACTTTGAGGCGTTCTCTGGCCAGGAGAGTAAGAGCACTATATGGAGGAACAAGAAAGTAGGCCACCGCTTGCCGAGAAGAACGGCCCACTCTTCCACGGAGTTGGTAGAGCTGCGACAGCCCGAAGAGGTCCGCCCGTTCAACGATGAGAGTGTTGACGAGAGGAATATCTATCCCATTTTCGATGATCGTTGTAGAAACAAGAACATTGCTCTTCTGATTGATAAAATCGATCATTCTTTTCTCGAGGACCGCACTCGGCATCTTCCCGTGAACAATGGTTATTTTTGCCTGAGGAACGAATTTCCCGACCATCTTGGCCACTTTATCGATATCCTCGATCCTGTTATGGATGAAGTAAACCTGCCCCTTCCTCGCCAATTCCATCTTTATGGCAGAAGCGATAAGCTTCGGGCTGAAAGGAGTCACTACAGTATGGATGGCCAGTCTGTCTTTGGGAGGAGTCTCGATGAGGCTAATGTCTCTGATTCCTGTGAGAGATAAGTTCAAAGTTCTGGGGATGGGTGTTGCGCTCATTGTCAAGACATCAATATCAGTCTTCATTTTCTTGATTTTTTCCTTGTGGTTCACTCCAAATCTCTGTTCCTCATCGATAATCAGTAAACCTAAATCGCGGAATTGGACATCTTTGGAGATGAGACGATGGGTTCCAATCACAATGTCAACCAGCCCTTTTTTAATATCATCAATTATTTTACTCTGTTGGCCTTTTGTCTGAAAGCGGGTCAGGCCTTCTATCCGGACAGGAAACAAAACCATCCGCTCTCTGAAAGTCTGCAGATGCTGACTGGCCAGAACAGTGGTGGGACAAAGAACAGCGACCTGCTTCCCGTCCATCACGGCCTTGAAAGAAGCCCGTATCGCCACCTCAGTTTTCCCGTATCCGACATCTCCGCAGAGAAGACGATCCATGGGAGGCTCAGACTCCATATCATTCATGATCTCTTTAATGGCTTTCAGCTGGTCTTCTGTTTCCTCGAAAATAAATGTTCTCTCAAATTCAGACTGCCAGGTGCCGCCAAGACTATAGTTGAATCCCTTAATGGCCTTCCTCTGTGCATAGAGCTGCAGAAGCTCCTTGGCCATTTTCTCTATGGCCTTTTTTGTTCGGGTTTTCGTTTTTTCCCAAGAAAGAGTCCCTAATTTATTGAGAAGCGGCTTGTTTGAGCCAAGTCTCGAATATTTCTGCACGAGGTTAAGGTCCTCAACAGGCACAAACAGCTTGTCTTCATCTCTATAGGTAATTTCAATGAATTCCCGGCCGCTTGTGTCGACATCCAATTTGATCAGCCCTTTAAAAATTCCTATCCCGTAATCCGTATGGACAACATAATCTCCGGCTTTGAGGTCCTGGAAATGAGACAGGAAGGGCTTGATTCGTGGACGGGACACGATGACTTTTTCTTCAGTAAAGATGTCCTTTTCAGAAAAAACGTTAATTTTTTCATTGGGATAGCTGAAACCCTGAGTTAAATCTCCGACGAGAAGCACTATGGCTCCATCCTTGGGGAATGTAAAAGGAGTGGATGATTCAATATGAGTGATTTGATGCTGAGAGAGGAGACTGGCTAATTTTTGGCGAACATCCTGGCTCGAGAAATAGATAAGGCATCTTTCCCTTTCTTTCTGCAATTTTTTTAGATACTGGATGAAAAAGGGAATTTTATTTTTAAACTGCGGGACAGACTGGAAGGGGAAGGAAAAGGTTTTCTTTCCCTTTCTCACCGACAATTCTTGCCAGCGGATGGCTTCTTTCTTGATCATCTCCCAGTGTGAAGTAGGATAAATCTCTTCTGGAGGAAGAGCAAATTTCTTCTGCTTGTTCAATTCAGCATATTGTTCGTGCAAATCCTTAATGTTTTCTTCCCATTCTTTCTCCGTTTCTTCAAAATTATCGATGATGAAGAGGTAGTTCCTGAGATAATGAGTGAAGGGCACAAAGTGCTTTTTATGAAGGAGCGACAGATAAAAAAAGGAGGGGAATAGATCTCCCTGTTTTACCAGAGATATCTTGTCGCTTGTATCTTTCCATGGCGCCGTACCTCCCCGGGCTTGGGCGAGTTCCTCCCATTCTCTGAAGAAGTGGGGGGAACTTGGGAACTCCCTCAATGAGGGAAACAGCAGACGGTCAATTTTTTTTATCGAGCGCTGTGTCGAAGTGTCGAATTCTCGAATGGATGCAATTTCATCTCCGCTGAATTCGACACGATAAGGACAGAAATGCCAGGGAGAGAAAACATCAACAACTCCTCCACGCCAAGCATACTCTCCGGCAGAGTTGGCTAAATCTTCTCGTGTATAACCATATTCCTCGATTGTATCGAGAACTTTGTCGCGTCCTCCGTTCGCTCCGACTTCTAACTCTAAGAAAAGACTGTTTATATTCTCAGACGCGGGAAAATGTTTGAGCAACCCCGAGAGATTGGTCAAGATCAAGGAGGGCGGACGTTGAGTCAACTCATAGAAAAATCTCATTCTTGAAGAGATCGAATCGAGAGGAGGAAAAAATTCCTGGTAAGGGTTTTCAGAAAGAGAGGGCAGAGAGCTCAACCGCAGGTTGGATGAGAACTGTGATAAAAAAAACCGGCACTGCTCATCCATGAGAGAGATTGAAGAGGAATGTGGCTGGATGAAGACAATTCTCTTCCTCGAATTCAGGGCCAATAGAGAAAGAAAATAGGCCTTGGCCGAATCTATAAGCCCAGTGGCTTTGAGCCCTTTATCTCCCTGCTTTATGGCCAGGAGAAGACTTTTAAATTCCTCTGTTTCCCGCAAATAATCCAAACTCATTCGTCTATTATACTCGAGATAACTCACAAGTAAACTGCAATGATTCTAAAAAAAGAGGATAGGCCCCTTTTTTTTAAGAAGGGGGACAGTCCCTCTTTTTTCAAACATAAGGACTAAAAGGGACAATCCCCAAAAAAGGGGCCTGTTGTACTCGCTCAGTAATTCGGTAACATTTTTTGGATATCATTGCGGGCGCAGCGTGGCCGTCTCATTTGATAAATTTGTCATAGCAATGAGCACAGCGAGGAAGAAATCTCATAAAAATGAATTTTTCATTATTTTCTTATGAGATTTTCGCGCTGCGCTCGCAATGAAATGACAAAGAGGAGATTCCTTAATGCAGTCAGATACTCAATGCAGTCAGATACTCAAAACGCTGGATTACATTCTCCACCAGTAAGAGAATTTTAGAAAGACACTGTAATGAGTCTGGTCGAATCTGCCGAATTCATTTCTTAAAAGATTATTATCCACGCCGAAAAAGAAAACCGTTCCCGGTCTCAGTATCCAGCTGACCAGGAAGCTTCCGTAAACCTCCTCGTCATAATGGTTGTAATCCACGATCGCTCGCAGAGAAAGGGTCTTGGAAAGCTGGTACGTGGTTCTCGTGCGTAGAACGTTGAAATCATAAACCTCCTCGCCACCTCTCTCTTCCCAGAAAACTTGCTTCTGCAAACTCAGTGACACCTGAAGTCTTTTGTTCGGCTTCGCGGTCATATACAACACATACGAGTGACTCCATCCCTGGAAGGGATCATCGGGATCATAAAAAATTCTGTCCCCCCTTCCCACGTAAAATCCGAAAGGAAGCCATTTGATGAGATTCGTCTCGGCGTTAATACTGAAGCTATTCAGGTTAAAATCAATCCCTTCATACCTCTCCAACTCATTCTCGAAGGAGATGTTCATCATGCTGAATTCATTGAACCTGAGATGAAGGTTTGCTCGCACCCACTCATCAACCATGGTGTGTCCAGAGTATTCGTACCTCATCCCTCCGTTGAAACCTAACTGCACCTGGTTCAGGTACTTCTTCTCTGGATAAAAACGGAAGCTTGTAAATGTTCCTAGAGTTTTATAATCCGTCCGGTTGACAAAACCGGAGGAAGCCTCAAAATCCGGATGGATCGACATCCAGTATAATCCTCCACTCCAGTTTTTAGTGAAATAGGAAAAATCAGCATACAACGCTGGAACAATTCCCGTCTCCTCTTCATCATACTTTGTCTTAGAGCCCACGGCTTGAAAAGATAAGAAGAAACGGTTATTGAATTTGAATTGGCCGTCTACACCCAAAACCCGGTTATAAGAGCCGTTAATCTCCTTATCAGCCAGGCAGAAACCCAGATATGATTCTTTGAACACATCGGACTTCACACGGAAGATGTTGAAGAGGGCATTATTATTTCCGCCCGTTCCTCCGTTATGAACATCCCAGAGGCTTTCTGTGGGGCTGGTATCTAAGGCAGAAAGAATGCCGTAGGTGAAGCGTCCCACTTTGCCTGTCAGCTTGGCACCCCCAAGCGGATCGATGATTCTCCTTGTGTAGACCATCTCGATTTCGGGAAACCTGAAGATCTCCATTCCCTCAAGGAAAAACGGCCGCTTTTCAGGATAGTAGAGGGCGAATCGCTGATTGATGTCTATCTGGGGCGCATCGGCTTCGATGTGGCTGAAATCCGGGTTCAATGTCAGGTCCATAGTTAAATCCGAACTGATCCCCCATTTGAAGTTCGCTCCTGGTTGGATATCGATATTATCCCCCTGATTTTTGAGCGACGTGAAGATGGGCATCAACTCGAAATTTTTTCCTTTTTCTACGTCTCCCTGGATAAGCATCTCGACTTCCTGAGTGAGTAAACCGGGAATCGACCTCGAGATCAAGGGCCAGGATATGATCTCGCCGTTGCGGGCAATGTTTCTGGCTAAAAAGAATCCCCAGACTTTCTCCTCCTTCCCCGGAAAGCGAATGCTCTTGAAGGGAATGGCCATCTCGACCGTGTATCCCTGCTCATCGATTTTCCCATCCGAGAAAAAAACCGTATCCCAGCTATCATCCATAATTTCATTCCCACCTTCTTCTGTCCGGATCAAATCCATCTGAACCCCAAAGGGATTGATGATGAACGAAAAAGCCCGGCGCTTTTCGTTAAAGGTATCCAGGAAGAGGGCTATCCAATCGTCATCTATGATGTTGTCGCGGTTGGTGATTGTTGCTCTGATTTTCTTGGGGTCTTTTTCAAAGCAACGGAAAGCGATATACAGGTTTTTCTTATCATAGCCCACGTAAGCGATCGTTTTTTCTGAAGGCACTCCCTTCTCTTTTGGCGTGAACTGAACGAAATCTTCGATCTTTAAAGCTTCCTGCTCCCAGAGCGGATTGTCCAAAACTCCATCGATCTTTGGCGATTTAGAGAGCTCCGGTATCTTTACCGCCTCATGCTCGGAGGAAAACGAGTATTGATGAATCAAGACAATTGTTAAAAAAACGACTAAGATAAATCCATATCTATATTTCATCGTCAATATCCTTCATACCAACATTTCATTTTCACTCTCAATTTTCTCACTTCTTCTGTTAAAACGAATAGAATGAGGAAAAGGTTCATTCAAAACGAGTTAATGCGAGAAAAATCAATCCTCGCAAAAAAATTGTTCTGGCAATCATCAAGGATTGAATTCATTTAGAGAGATGGATTGGATGAGAAAATTAGTCCTGCTCAGGGAAAGAAATTTCCCATTCACCTGACTCAAAATGGATGATCTTTACTTTCTTTCCTTCCATCCTGCACTGAAAGACCTCGAATTTTTTCCCAGTTGTCTGGTCGAGAACTCTCTTTCGAGACACAATCTCTTCTATCTTGAATTCCCGGGTTCCAATGACGACAGCCCTTGGAATTTCTTTTCCTTTGTAGCCGGAATAGAACCTCAGCTCGAATCGACCTCCCTCATCATCTTTTTTGCGGTGCAATTTTCACTCTTCCGGAAGCTTCGGGTTGAAGTTTCATTATACGACACTTGCCAACCTTTCTCTATGGCTCGTTCTGATGAACAACAGTCTTTATCCGCGATTGTTTAAATGACTTTGGAAATCTCCGAAACGACTCTTCAGGTTTGGCCTTTCTTCTATTGCCAAATCAACAAAAGAAAATTATAATTCTTGCCTAAGCGCACGTTCCCCAAGTTACTACTTCTTCTTATGAAGAAGATGGACAATCCCTCTTCTCTTGAAGTAAGAACTGAAAGGGATAGTCCCAATACAAGAGGTGGTACCTTGGGGAACGTCCCCTTATTTTGAGGAGAGCCAGGAATGAAAAAATCTCATTTAAAAAAATCTTTTTTTGCTGTCTCAATCATTTTATGTGCAATTCTAATCTTTTATTTTAACAGATGTAAAGTCGCCTATCAACCCCCTGAGCGATTCTTCGACACCGCTGAACCGATTTCTGAAGAAGTGAGGCTGACTATTCTCTATCCCTCAATGGGCTCTATAAGGGCCCTGACCGAACTTCTAGAGCAGGAATTAATCACTATCGAGAACTTGACTGTCATCGGTGTCTACCACGAGAACGAACGAACCGATTACCAGAGATCGATTGAATACGTTGGAGAAAATGACCTCAGATGGTTCAAGTTTCATAAAATCTCGGGCGAACTCAGCAAAGACACTCTCTTCCAGAAGAACACCTGCAGCGAGGAATTCGAGATGATTTTCAATAAATCAGACGGTGTCATCTTTTTCGGTGGCGCAGATATCCCTCCCTACATTTATGGAGAAAAGACGAATCTCCTCTCCGGTATATCCACCACCTACCGGCATTTCCTGGAACTCTCCTTCATCTTTCATCTGCTAGGAGGATTCCAGGATGAAGACTTCACGCCGCTCCTGGAGTCTGAACCTGAATTTCCTGCGCTCGGTATATGCCTGGGAGCCCAGAGTCTCAACGTGGGCACAGGCGGGACACTCACTCAAGATATCTGGTCCGAGAAATACGGGAAAAAATTCGCTGAAGACGTGTTCACCCTGGGCAAAGAAAACTGGCACAATAATCCTTTTGCCCGAGTGTACCCAGAGGAAAGACTGATACGATACAATCTCCACCGGATAAAACTCGATAAAGAAGGTAAATTCTGCTCGGCTCTAGGGTTTGAAGAAGAAGATACTCCGTTTATCATCAGTAGTCATCACCAGATGGTGAAGAAGCCGGGAAAGGGAATGACAATTATCGCCACTTCCCTGGATGGAAAGGTTTCGGAAGCGATCGAGCACATAAAATATCCTCATGTGCTCGGCACTCAGTTTCATCCTGAGTTTCCGATTCTCTGGGACACTGTTCAGAAATTCCGGATCATTCCTCAAGATGAAGAGGGGATCAACCTTAATTCTTTCCTGAAAGACAATCCTCCGAGCTGGAATTTCCACCAGAAGATCTGGGCCTGGCTTGAAGAGAGATTAGTGGAAAGCCACAAAAACCAATAAAGTAGAAAAAGCAAAAAAAGGGGCCAGGCCCCTTTTTAAAGAAGAGGGACAATCCCTACCTTTCTTTACACAATGACTGAAAGGGACAGTCCCAGAAAAAGGGGCTTGTCCCCTTTTTTATTTTTTTCTTTCTAACACGCCCAGAATGCCGGAAAGGACAATGACTGTCGATAAAAAGCAGGCACCCACACCGACGAACATGGCCACACCGAGACTGGCAAATCCAGGCCAGACTGAAAACACCAGAGAGCCGAAAGCAAGCATGGTGGTTGCGCTGGTGAGGAGGATCGCCTTGCCTGTGGTCGAAAAAACCTGAGCAATCCTTCTTTTCCCCTCGATGCGCCAGCGGTGCACAACATGGACTCCGTCATCCACTCCGATCCCGATGATCATGGGAAGCCCCATGACATTCACAACAGTCAGCTTTATCCCGAACAATCCCATCAATCCCACCATCCAGAAAACACCTACAGTCAAAGGAATCATGGCCATGAGCGCATGCCCCGGCTTTCTGTAGTCCAACCAGAGCACAAAAAAGACAACAAAAAGAGTGAGGAGAATCGCATTCCTCCCGTCCTTTCCGATAACCTCTATAAGAGCCCTGAATACAGGGGGCATGCCCGTAGCGTTTTCATTGACTCTTTCCAAGTCTCCGACAAAGCGTTTGAGAAATTCTGCATCCTTCCAGATGTTATCTGCGGGGAAGATCGTTACCAAGAAGCGTGATCTATCCGTGTTGGAGTACCTGTCTAAAACCGTCGTGGGAAGATTCTCTATTCCTATATGTTCCACTGAGGACATGCGAAGGACTGACTCTTTAAAATAAGGAGAAAAACTTTCCTGGTATTTTTCAAGTCCAGCTGATGCCATCCCTGGGTCTTGCTTTATGGTGCTGACAAGATCACGGATAAGACTCTGGGCTTCAGGATCACCCGCTTCCCCCACAATCACAGCGCATTTCCTGTCCACCTTATCCTGACCTCCCAAATAAGCCATGTCCTGTATCTCCATGATGTTCATCTCCAACCGCTCGAGCTCTTGAAGGAATGGTTCCAGACTGTGCCGTTTGAATGTGCCGAGAGGCCGGGAGCTTCGCATGGCCTTCCGGACCTCATTGATCAGAGGAATCCTCTTTTCCTGCTGTTCCTTTGAGGGAAGGTAGACTGAAATATCCTCTGTCATAGCCACAGAACCCAAATCTTTGGATCGTTCAGCGATTTCCCGTGATTCCTCCACACTATCGGCCAGGATCAACGCATAATCCATGCTCAGGTCGAACTTCTCGAGCACAGTATCTTGAAGTGTGATCGACGGCAATCCTTGTGGTTCCAGGTTCATGTAATTCTGGTCAAATGTGACCCTCGTGGCGCAAACGATCAACAGCCCTGTGGCAAGAACTGATGCAATGAGAGTGGCGAGGTACCGCCGGGCCAGGAAATTCCCGGTGTTTCCGAGTGATTTGAAGGAAATATCTTTGACTTTAAATTCTTTCTTTAGTTTGCCTCTTTGTTTCTTTTTTTCAAACCTGTGTTCCCGCAAAACCAGGAGAGCCGGCAAAAACAGGAAGGTGGACACCAGTATGGTCAGCAGGCCCACACCAGTGACGATGCCCAACTCTTTCATCCCCCGGGAACTGCTGATACTCAGTGTCAGGAATGCGATACTGGTTGTGAGCCCTCCGGTCAAGATTCCCTTCCCACTCTTCAAAAAAGTTTCCTCCATGGACACGCCAATCGGCTTTCCTAACGAGCGTCCCTCCGAGAAACCGGAAATCATGTGGATCGAAAAATCGATTCCCAACCCAATAAGAATCACAGCCATCATGTAAGTCATGATATTCAGAGTGCCAACCAATAGAGCCGCGGCTCCGACAGCCCAGATGATGCCGACAATCAGGTTCGAAAGAGCCAGGACCGGAGCCACCCACATCCTGAAAGAAAAAACCAAAAGGAAAAATACAGCCACCAAGGCGATGAAAGTCGTATAACTAATACTCTTTTCCCCATAAACCATTTCATCATGGCCGACCGGCATGATCCCGGTGAGTCCGGCCTCGACATCCGGATAATTGACTAAAACCTCATCAACAGTTTCCTGGATCGCATCCACACCATTAATCACCTTTCCCATATCCCACATCGTGAAGTTCGGAATGACATTCATGACTAAAGCTGTCTTATCGTATGAAAGAATATAAGGTTCTCCAAAAAGAAGTTTATCCACCGCCTCAAGTGGAACATTCTGGGAATTGACTGATTGAGTATCCAAAGCTAGATCATTCTCCACAAACTGTTGCATTGTGGTAACCAAATTTTGGATGCCATCCAGAAACATGAACGCTCCATCTTCTTTCTCTCGCGTCGAAAGAGATTCCTCTCGACCAACATACTCTTTTTCCAAGCTATTATTGATGTTCGTCAGCAGAGGAACAAGATTGGGGTTCGTGTAGACATCTTTCATGTTCTCGAGGTCATCTGCTTTGACAAGCATCAGCCCATGCTGCTTTATAAAATCGATCTCCAATCCAAAATCCACTCGCTTGACAAACAGCGCGTTGTCTTTCGAATCGACAGTCGCCTTTATCCGGGGAACAGCCTCCTCGGCAAAGGCTTTGATCCGCTCCTCCTGCCCCTGAACAACCACGACGATACTCGTTGCGGAGACAAACTCATCGATGATTTCATTGTACTGGACCGTCCTTCTATCTTTGGAAGGCAAAAGGTCAGACCAGCGCATGGTGATTTTTATCTGCGAGAACAATAGAGCGAAAATAACGGTCAAGAGAGCGACGCCAGCCAGCATCCGCTTGGGATGACGTGTATGCATCCTTGCCAGTTTCTTAAGAATTTTTTCACGCATCACTTATCCTCGATTAAATATTTAAAAACAATCATACTTCTCGAATCATCACTTGTCCATATTTTCAAGATGGCACATTTATAATATACGCAACGATGGAAAGTTACACATCACATGAAATTGTGATTTTTGGGGGTGAATTTTTTTGCACTGGAAATTGTGGACGTCTTCAGTTGAAAAGATTGGAGATTTATGTATGATAGTAATGAAAAGAACGGATCAGTGCTGTGGTCAACTTCATCGTTTCGAATAGGACACCAGGATGAAGGGAAAATGCAGTTTAAAAAAACTTGACATATTCCTACAATTATGATAGGATTAATATTGTATATATAGGCATAGAAAGGAGCAACAGATGAAAAGATTCACCGTTCCGCGAGTTGCCCATTGTGATGAAGGTTGTAGACGCTCATCCTGAGCAAGATGTAAAACTGCTTTTAAGTTTATTGCCTTAAAATATTTTATTGAACCGGCCTTATTCCAGTTTTAGGAATAAGGCCTTTTTTTTACAATTGTCTCCTTGAAAAGAGTCGACAAGATAAACGAGGTAAGCTGCTCTTTTTTTGGGGATGGAGTCAGTCCTTGTCAGGCTCACACCGACAAGGTTAGGATCAAGCTGAAGGTCTTACACTCAGATGAGACTTGATGACGAAAGGACAGTTCCCAAAAAGCAGCCTGTTGTGTATGCTCAGTAATTAATTAACACTTTTATTAAAAATGCTGAGGCTAAAAGTGCGAGCGAAGCGTGGCAATCTCATAAAGAAAAATAATATTATTACGGGAATGAAGATATCCTTTTTATGAAATTGCCACGCTTCACTCGCAATGACATCCAAAAAACTTCATCAAATAACTGAGCATGTACACCTATCCCCTTTTTTACTTTTTATTTTCTGCGGATTGACTGATTCTGTCGAGGATTTCCGATGAGGACCGGCCTTCCAGGTAAGGGATGATGACTACTTTTCCTCCAGCTTCTTCGACCTCTCTCTTTCCGACCACTTCTTCGGGAGCCCAATCTCCTCCTTTGACAAGCACATCAGGCAGCAGAGCAGCAATAACTCTCTGGGGAGTCTCTTCTGCGAAAGAAAGGAGATAATCGATATTCTCGATCGCTTCCAAAACTTCAAGCCTTTCTTCCAAAGGGAAGATGGGGCGCGATTCCCCTTTTATC
>CAYFVQ010000041.1:0-5040 GCA_964346585.1 uncultured Eubacteriales bacterium
CAGGTTCAGGGAATCCGGCGCTGCGGTTCAGCCGCGATGGACCTTTGCTATGTGGCCTGCGGAAGGTTTGATGGATTCTGGGAGTTGAAGCTCAACCCCTGGGATACGGCAGCAGGGGCTTTGATTGTTCAAGAGGCAGGAGGACGGATATCAGACTTTCGGAATGAAGAATTTTCAATTTTCGGCTCAGAAATTCTGGCATCAAACGGTTTGATCCACCAGAAGATGGTTGACATACTAATGGGAAAATAGGAGGGATCGCATCTTAACAATTGGAATTTCTTTGAAATGTAATGACTGCAATTATCAAATGTTAAGATGCAACCCTTTTTTCTATTTTCTAGTTGAAACAAATGTCGAAAGTTGAGATGCGACCCCAATTTCTGTAAAATACAGCAAGACAGATGAGAGACAGAAAACAGTCCGCAATTCAAGCAGGAGCTAGGAGAGGAGGGAGTCTTTTTCTGTGTGGCGTCATGCTGGCTCTTCTCTTTTTCGTCTGTCCCCCGCTGTCCGGCTCTCCTTATGCGGAAAGTCTCACTGTGAGTTCGCAAGAGGAACCCAGAGAGATAGAATTTGACTTTATTCCTGAAAGAGATGAAGCGACATATTCCCGCAGAATAACATCGGAGATTGAGAGGGAAGCCGTCATTCTTAGAGATGAATCGTTGAATGACTATCTGGATAGAATAGGAAGACAGATCATCGAGCGAAACAACCTTCAGGAACTTGTCGGGGATTGGGAATGGTCCTTCAAGATTATCGATTCCTCCGATGTGAATGCGTTTGCGGTATTAGGAGGTCAGGTGTATCTGAGTCGGGGCCTGATTGAGACAACAGAATCAGAATCTGAACTGGCTGCGGTTCTTTCTTTCGAGCTCGGGCACATCATCGCTCGACATATTCATCAGCACATCCATGAGAGATTGGTCCGTCAAACGGGCTTTTCTTCAGATGAAAAACTCACAGGTGAGGAAGGATGGGAAAAGTTAAATGAAATATTCATGTCGGAAGGAGGAGTTTTCCCTTTTTTTTCAAACCACAGACACACTTCCCCCCAGGTGGAGAAGGCTGATGAGCTTGCCCTCTTGAATAATTATAATGCTGAATTCAATCCGCAGGCCTTTCTAACTCTACTCAGTCGATTGGGGAGAAGAGAGAGAGATTTACCTCGATGGTTGAACAGGAATCCCTGGAACCAGAGGAGAAGAAGGAACATTTCGTCCAATTTGAGTTCGTTTCCTTCTTTGACTTCCCCTTTAACACACACACGATTCAGAGAATTCAAGGCTCGTCTCGCGTCATCCAGGCGCCCTTTTTTCCGTGAAGAGGTGAGGCAGCCAGTGTCAGATCAGGAAGCACTCCTAGATGTGACTGTTATGGGTAATAGAGACTGGACGGATACAGGAATCGAGGTTCAAGAAGGGCAGGAAGTTTCTTTCAGTGCCTTCGGAACGGTTTATCTCCAGAGAGGAAACATCAAAGCCTACTGTGGACCGGATGGATATGACCTGAGAACCAGACAACAGCCATTTGCAGATCGGAATATCGGTGCTTTAATCGGGAAGGTCTCCTTACTGCTTTCCATCGAGATCGATGAGGGTTCAGGAAGAGAGATTCGCCATGAAATCAAGGAGAAGTTTTACATCGGATCCGATGATAAAGTCAGGATGCCCATGAGCGGGCAGCTGTATTTAGGAATCAATGAGGATCTTGTGGCTGATAATGAAGGAGCATTCAGCGTCAGTATTATCTATTTACAGTTCAGGCTTTTTCCTTCTCTGTAGCTTTTTTCTTGAGGAATTTTTCCATATACTGGATATCGTAATTCCCCCTGATGAAATCTGTATTAGATAGAATATTCAAATGGAGAGGGATGTTCGTTTTGATGCCAACGAGGATCATGCTTTCCAGCGCTGTGAACATTTTCTTGATGGCTTCCTTCCGAGAAGGGGCCTTAACGATGATTTTTGCCACCAGAGAATCATAATCAGGGGGGATTAGCCAGCTGCTGTACGCCGCGGAATCTACCCGCACTCCTGCTCCTCCTGGAAGAACCAGAAATTCTATTTTTCCGGGCGAGGGGATAAAGGTTTTTGGATCCTCGGCGTTGATCCGGCACTCGATACTGTGGCCATTCATTTTCAAGGCGTGAGGGAATGAAATTTTTTCCCCCGCTGCGACTTTAATTTGCTCTCTAACCAGATCAATATCGTACACCATTTCTGTGATTGGATGTTCAACCTGGACGCGCGTGTTCGCTTCCATAAAATAGAAATTTTTTCTGTCGTCCACCAGGAATTCAAATGTTCCCAAGCTCTGATAGCCTACAAAATGAGCGGCATCATGGACTGCCTTTATCATTCTTCTCCGGATTTTTTCGTCGATGAAAGGAGAGGGTGTTTCTTCGATGAGTTTCTGGTATTTTCTTTGAATGGAACATTCTCTCTCTCCAAAGGCAACGACATTTCCTTTTTTATCGCCGATGACTTGGATTTCTATATGTCTGGCTCCTGGAAAGAATTTTTCTATGTAGAGGGACGAGTCTCCAAAAGCGGCCTTGGCCTCGTTTTGGGCGATGGAGAATTGCTCGTCTAGCTTTATCGCTGACCGGACGATTCGCATGCCCTTGCCTCCTCCTCCGGCTGCAGGTTTGAGAATGATGGGGTACCCGATTTTTTTGGCTGTGCTTTTGGCTTCAGTGATATCCTCGATAATGTTGTCGCTCCCTGGAATCACGGGGAGCTTGGCCTTTTTCATTTCTTGGCGGGCTCTGTTCTTGTCTCCCATGAGCCGAATGAGAGAGGCTGACGGTCCGATAAAAGTTATCCCGTGGGTCTCACAGATCTCAGGAAACCTGGGATTTTCTGCCAGGAAACCATAACCAGGATGGATGGCATCTGCTTGCGTGATATCAGCGGCGCTCAAGAGGTTGGGAATGTTGAGGTAGCTTTCCGAAGCCTTGCCAGGCCCAATACAGATTTTTTCATCAGCGAACATGGTGTGGAGGCAGTTTTTATCCGGCTCAGAATAGACAGCGACGGTTTTTAGGCCCAGTTCCCGGGCTGCGCGGATGATACGCAGGGATATTTCACCCCGATTGGCGATTAAGATTTTTGAAAACATAAGCGATCAGGAGAGTGGTTTGATTGCAAAAAGTTTTTGACCATATTCGACAGGCTTTCCATTCTCAACGAATATTTTTTCGAGAGTTCCATCGACTTCTGCCTCGATTTCATTCATCAATTTCATGGCTTCGATTATACAGAGAGTCTGATTTTTCTTCACCGGGTCTCCAATTTCAACGAAAGGAGAGGAAGAAGGATCTGGAGCCCGGTAGAACGTTCCGACCATGGGAGAGGTGATTAATGAGAGGTTATTCTTTCCCTTTTCAGGCTCGGCCTCTTGAGGCTGAGCGCTTTCATCCTCTACTGATTCTGCTTGTTCTGGAGAGACGGGTATGGATTCTGAAGGAGGAAGAGGACTTGGGTTTCGGTTGATCTTGATTTTCAGACCCTCTATCTCCAGCTCGAAATGGGAGAGCTTTTTCTCCTCCATGAATTTGACGAGCTTATTTATCTCTTTGTAGTCAATTTTCGCGCTCATTGTTGCGCTCCTCTGCAAGCAGGAATGAAAGCATCTCTCTCAAAATTAAAAAAATTAGTACTACATTAAACACAATCAGGAAAAATGTCAAGTTGTGGTTGAAAGGGACAGGAACGAGTGGATGGCCTCCTTTTTTGGCTGTGAGTCATGAGTTTTGGCCAGAGAATGGAGACCTGATTCCCAAGGCGTTCATTCAAGCTGGATTGACTTTGTCGGGAGGTTCACTTATATTGAATGGGGGCAGGGCTTGACTTTGGATAATACGGAGTCAGGCTTTATCTGGATTAACAGATTTAGGCTTGATTCCTGACTTGAAGGCATCAATACAACCCAAGCCTGATCCCGTTTTTATCAACTTTCAAGGCCTGATTCCCAAGCGAGAATGTCTAAAGTCAATCCCTGATCCTTGGGAGACAACATGTTTGATCAGTTATCGAATCGGCTTCAAAAAGTGATGAAATTTCTCCGTGGTGAAGGAAAAATCACGGATAAAAACATGGCGGAAGCATTGAAGATGATTCGTATGACATTTCTTGAGGCAGATGTGAATTATCGAGTTGTGAAAGATTTTGAAGAAAGTGTGAAAAGTAAAGCTTTGGACCAGAAAGTCCTCATGAGTCTCACCCCTGCCCAACAAGTGATCAAGATTGTGAGAGATGAGCTGACCTCCCTCTTGGGTCAGGAGGCAGAAAAGCTAAAATTTGCGAGCCATCCTCCTTCAATTTTTATGCTGGTGGGTCTTCAAGGTTCTGGAAAAACCACAACCTGTGGAAAATTAGCCAAATGGGTTTTGAGTTTACAGAAGAATCCTCTCCTTGTCTCATTTGACCTGAAAAGGCCTGCCGCTCAGGACCAGTTGAAGATGATATCCAAAATGCTCGATCTCCCTTTCTACGAAATGACGAAAGACCAGATGACTTCGCCTTCTGGGGCTCTCAAGCAACTCCTCAAGCATACAGAGAATAAAGGTTTTGACCCCCTTATCGTGGATACTGCAGGTCGACTTCATATCGATGATGAACTCATGGAAGAGCTTCGCATGGTGAAAGATATCCTCAAGGCCATTGAGTTGATCTATGTTGGAGATTCCATGACGGGACAGGACGCAGTGAAGAGCGCTCAGCTTTTTGAGGAAAAGATTGGCCTGACATCCATTATTTTAAGCAAGCTTGATGGAGATGCCAGGGGAGGAGCAGCCTTATCTATCGTGTCAGTGACCGGGAAGCCGATTAAATTTGTCGGTGTCGGAGAAAAATTTGATAAGCTTGAGGTTTTTCACCCTGACCGGATGGCTTCACGTATCCTCGGGATGGGAGACATCTTGAGTTTAGTCGAGAAGGCGGAGAAAGAAGCTGATTTGGAAGAGGCGGAAGCCCTGGCACGTAAATTAAAAAAGCAAGAGTTGACCTTCGAGGATTTTAAAAAACAGCTCGT
>CAYFVQ010000042.1:0-14222 GCA_964346585.1 uncultured Eubacteriales bacterium
CAACTGGATGTGAGAATTGGAGGGGATGTTTATAACACCCGAGACGACTAAGTCTGTCCTGTTGTTGAGGTTTAAAATTTTTCCCATTGGATTGGTGTGACCGAAATACTTGTTGGCTATTTTATCGTTGATAACGATTGAATTGGGATTCTGCAAAGCTGTCTCAGGGGTGCCGTGTATAAAACGGAAAGAGAACATGGAAAAAAAGGAGGAGTCGACGAGATTCACATTACTCTCATAAAACTTGATGGGCAGGCCTTCCTCCGGCTGATATTTGAATGAACATGTCCGCTGATTGCCTAGTTCGTATATCCGAGTGTAATGGATGATCTCGGGAAATTCATCCGCCAAGCGAGGGGCCAACGCATAGGGGACATTGGGATCCCTTACGTCGTCGGGATGTATGATCGTCAGCAGGTAGAGGTTATCCTTATTTGCATGGAATTTATCAAAACTCAGCTCATCCTGAATCCAGAGCGTGATTAATATGAAACAGGTCATCCCCACGGCTAACCCGAGGGTATTAATAGTGGCAAAAAGCTTATTTCTCATTATATTTCTGAAAGCAATTTTAAAGTAGTTTTTCAGCATACTCATCCTCTCTTTTTAGATTAATGGGTTGAAATAGAACAAGACAGAATTCTAGAGTGAGAATTGAATACATGAACACCCTCATAAGATATATACTGTTATATTAAAAAAAAGTTTACTTTTTATCTGAAAATCAGGAATGCACCGGACTCGCCCAAAGCAATCGGGTGTTCACTAGAATATAATGCGATATAATGCTGGATTAATTTATATTGGTTTAGTACTTCTTTACAGATTTTAAGGCTTCTTGTTTCTCGAGCCGTTTTAAAGCTTCAGCCGCCCACATCCGGACTTCTTCGTCTTCATCTTTCAGCGCCACGATCAATGATTTAACGGCCTTGTCTGAAGGTATCTTCTCTAATGCCCAGGCAGCCGCCCGTCGCTTCTTTATATTTTTCTCCTTAAGCGCCCGAATGAGCGGCTTTACTGCTTTCTCAGACTGAATCTTCCCCAGGGCCATGGCTGCCATCCAGCCCGAATCCTTTTCTTTAAGTGCATAAATCAGAGAATTAACCGCTGTTTCTGATTTCATCTCCCCCAGAATCCAAGCGGCCTCCTCCCGGACATAACTGTTCTCATTTTCCAACATCCCGATAAGAGGCTCAATAACATTCCCGGAGTTAATCCTGACCAGGGCGACCGCCGCTTCATTCCGCACCATCCAGTCACTGTCTTTTAAAGCCTCAATCAGCACTTCTACAGCCCTTTCAGGCTGAATCACACCCAAGATCCGGGCCGCCTCCCAGCGGACAACATTATCATCATCCTTGAGAAGCGGGATAAGATGTTCGAACATGGGTTCACCGATTTCCACCAAGGCCTTAACAGAATCCTCACGAGCCCCCCAGTCTTCATCTCTCAAGGCCATGATTAAGAATTCGGTCTTTTTTTCTGGCCGTAATCTAATGAGATGAGGATAAGTCAGTCTCCGGATGTAACCATTCCTATCTTTCAAAGCTTTCATCAGCCCGTCCACCGCTTTTTCCGAACCGATATGCCCCAGACCATAGACTGCTCCCATGCGCATTTGAACATTTTCCTCGCTCAAGACACTGATCAGAGAGGGGACCGCTTTTTCGGATCGAATATCACCCAGAGCATACGCCGCCCCGAATCGAGGTGGAGGGTTTGATTCCTTATCTTCCAGAACCTTAATCAACGGCTCAACCGCTTTTTCGGATTTAATTTTTCTCAACATCATTGCCGCCTCATACCGCCCGTAATCATGCAGTTTTCTGTCCTGCACCATCTCAATCAAGAGTTCTACAGCTCTCTCTGTTCTCACTTGCCCCAGCGCCCAGGCAATCCTTCTCTGGTGCCATTCAATCAAGTACGGAGACCATTCGCTCGTTTCTTTATCTCTCAGCATCTTCATCAAGGGCTCAAGGATCGGGTCTCCTATCTCTCTGAAAGCTTCGCTCATACTCCCCCATTCCCCATAAGACAGACTCCAGAATTTTTTAATGAGCTGATCTATCTTTTCCTCTTCGCTCGATTGACTGTCCTCTGCGAATCCATGGAACCAGCCCATCGCAAGCAGGATAATACTTAAAATCAATCTGAGCTTATTCTTCACATCCGGCTCCCTTTCGCAGAGATATTCTCTTTTGCAAAATCCTCTGTGAGCGTTTTATGCAGGTTTCCCTTGAATGCTTTTTCGATTTCCTCCAAGCTTCTCAGGCCGAATATGAGCGAGATGGCTATGGGATCAGCCCGGTAACCTGTATGGCCTTCATAAAAACCATAACGCATGATGTAAAACGGCACCATCTCCCCGGTATGAATATGGCTGAGCATTTTTTGAAAATCTGTCATCTGTTCATCATTCAAATTTGAGTATCTTTCTCGTAAAAAGACTTTTTCATCCTCATCCAATTCTACAGAAAACTCAAGATGATACATCCCCTGGATTTCATCATTAAATATGGAATACTGCCATCCGCGACCGCCAGCGTTTATAAGACGAATTTTTTTTCCGTTATACAGAAAATAATCGATGCTGCCGATAGATCGACCGGCACGTCGACTTGTGTAACCGACCCATCGGGCGATATTCCAGACGTGAAACAGGGGTTTGGCCATTTGAGGATGAATCATCCCCAATTTCTTGACCAGACGGTTATCTCCTTTCAGGACAGAAATGATATCTTCCTCTTGGCTCATAAAACCCTCACCGGATGAACCTCCGGGCCGGCCGCTATCTGTAATTTCTGCGATGGAACGGCCTGTGATCAATCTTGTGTGTTCCAGCTCCACTTCCGAATGCAATCCTGTTCGGGCTAATGTCAGGAAATCTTCGGCATCGACTTCGAGTATGCGGATTTTGTCCCAATCTCTTTCCCTGTAACCAAGAGATTCACCTTTTTTAACTGTCACGGGTATGAGCGTGAATTTATTGTCTTTGGTGAGCGCTATGATGATTTCTATCCCGCCTTTCATCGCGTAGGGAGATGGAAGCTCCGGGCATTGGTCATAGGTGTGAGGAAAAAACTTCAAGTATTCCTTTTTTTGGGGAAGCTGTTTAACCTGAGTCTCTTGCGATGCCACAAGAGCCATAGAGGAAATGGCGATGAAAAGAACGGCCCGCAGCAACACACCTTTAACCATACAGTCTTTCATTTAAAACTCCTTTCCAATCCTTCTACCTATTGTAGGGACTTATCTTATGGAAATGATGAGTAATAGTTAATTTGGCGTCATTTTAGATGTACTTTCTCGAGTATCAGTTAGAATTATCTGTAATTTCCACGCTGTCAAGAATATTCTTTATCATGTGCATGTGCTGTTCGTAATTTTCCTCTGGACACCAGATCTGGATAATATGGAGAGCGTTTTCTCGTGGATAGGTTTTTGATTTGCCATCCGGAATCACGGCAAGCAGCATTCGAATGGGTTCTTTGTTTATGAAACCGGGAACATTGTAAAACCAGGCATCACGACCCTTGATCTGCATTTTCGCAGGCTTCCCCTCAAAGACGAGGTCTTTCATGTCTGCCATTTTCTCGAGGTATCGAGGGCCGTCCTGTTCGGTTGTTGTGTACCAGAGCATGATATGCACGTTTGTATCGGGATTAAATATTTCATAAATTAATTTATCCCCATGATAAGGATTTTCTTTCCACTTCGCCGGAGCCTCAAATTGAATATTCAGTCTTGGGTGTTTGTAAACCTCAAGCTCCTGACCAATTGTCGGATTCATCATGAACAGGGAAACGGTAAGGGCCAATAAAAACAAGCCTTTAATCACACGGTTTTTCATTGTGTATCTCCATCGGAATCCTTAACCATATTATTAGTACAACGCCATTTAAACACAACTTAAACAATTCTGAAAAAGTATTAAGGATCCCAATCCTGGAAAATTCTCACAAGAGAAAGGTCCCATTTCCAAACAGAGAAAATTCATTCTAGCTGGACAGTGGTGAATAAATTATGACGTCCTAACTATATATTTCGCAAAATTCGATATTTTCCCTAAAAAAAATGAAAATGTCGCTAAATAATTAATTTATCGACATACTGCTTATTTTCTCACCGGCAGGTTCATCCGCCGGAGCAGGTCTTGGAAGCGTGGGTCGTCGCGCAGTGGATCCCACTTTGGATACACGCTGAGATAAATCATGTTCTGCAAACGCTCCTGGTAGGCCTTCTCCAGCCATTCCAGCGCTCGCTCCTTTTCCCCCGCAAACGTGTATAGTGTCGCAATGCGCAGAGCGTAGGGGAGGACAGAACGCGCCGCCATCGACTCGGCTGCTCGGCGCATCGCTTCGGAGTAGCCACCGTCCGCATTGCCACGTTCCAGCGCCTCCACGACGGCGTGCTCGCCTTTGGCGGCAAAGAGCTTTCTCGTTGCAGCCAAAGCTTCTTCATACATTCCCTTCATATGGAACGAATTCTTGAGACCGGACAACGCGTCGACGAAATCAGGTGCCAAGTCAAGACCTTTTTGATACTGGGTGATCGCCTCGTCGACCCGGCGGGAACGTTCATAAGCTACACCCAGATAAGTCTGGTACATGAAATTGAGTGGGTCCAATTCTAATGCTCGCTCTATATGCGCTCTTGCTTCGGACAAGCGTTCCATCGCCGTAAGGAATAGCCCGTAAAAACAGTGCGTATCCGCGTGGTTGGGACTGAGCTCGAGCGCCAGACGGAACTCCCGCTCCGCCTTATCCCAATCCCATTCGTACCACGTCGCGATAACCGCCGATGCAAAATGAGGCTCTGCGAGTGTTCTGTCCAGTTCAAGGCTTCTGTTGGCTGCTTCTCTTGCTTTGGGAGCCGCCTCATGCGGCATCGCTGCAGCCGCCGTCGCTGTCGCTCGTGCCATCCAGACGAAAGAGATGCCGCTGTATGCCGGAGCGTAAGAAGGATCCTTCTCCAGAGCCAGCTCGAAGTAACGCTGGGCAGTATTGAGATCGACAGGCGTCAGCTTCTTCCAGTAGTAGGAGCCCTTAAGGTAGGCGTCGTAAGCCTCAGGATTGACCTGGCGGGCGTTTGTAAGACGCATCGTTTCTTCTGCAGTCAAATTGACTCGAGTATTATTGGCAATGGCGCGTGCCATTTCGCTGTACATGACCAGCACATCGGTCACAGCCCGTTCGTACGTCTGTGTCCAAAGATTACGCTCCTCCGGGAGCGCATCAATCAATTCCACCCTGACGCGCACGTTTTCGCCGACCTGATATACCGTCCCCTCCACCACAGCATCCACGTTCAATTCCTGTGCAATCTCAGGCAAGGACTTCTCCGCCCCCTTATACTGCATAACCGTTCTGCGGGAAATCACCCGCAAAGCTCCAATCTGAGCCAATTGCCCGATTAATTCGTCGGTGACTCCATCGACAAAATATTCCTGCTCCGCATCACCCGTGAGGTTTTCAAGCGGCAGGACCGCGATGGAATCGATCGCTTCCGCACGTCCTGTGAATAGGTTCAGGGCTAACACAGCCAAAATGATGATCAAACCTGTCGCTCCCGAATAAAGGATGGCCTTTTTTCTCTTGCGCAGCGTCGCTTTTCTCAGCCTCACTTTAATCTCTTCTGGCACTATCCCTGCTGATATGGATTTCAAATCATCCAAAAGTTCCTCTACCTGCTGGTATCGCTCATCCGGATCCTTCTCCAGTGCCTTGCTCACAACCTGACCTATGGACTTGGGAATCTCGGATCGCATATCCGCAACCGGCTTGGGATTTTCATTCAAGATGGAATACACCACACTTTGCTCATGCTCCCCTCTGAAAGGCAACTGCCCGATGAGCATTTCATAAAGAACCACTCCCAATGACCAGATATCCGTGCGATGATCTACCTTTTCTCCTCTCGCTTGTTCAGGCGACATGTAGGCTATCGTCCCCATGGTCGTCCCTTCTTGGGTAACCAGAGTGCCTCCGGTCACCCTAGCCAATCCGAAATCCATGATCTTCGCCTGTTTGTTCTCCGTCACCATGATGTTGGCACTCTTGATGTCCCTGTGCACGACTCCTTTCTTATGGGCTTCCTGCAGTCCTTCTGCAACTTGCATGGTTATCTTCAGCACCTCATTCAGCTCCAGTGTGCCCGATTCGATTTTCTCTTTCAAGCTCTGGCCTTCGATGTAAGCCATGGAAATGAAGGATGTTTCTTCGGCTTCGTCGAATTCATAGACGGTGCAAATGTTAGGATGATCCAGAGCGGCAGCAGCCTGTGCCTCGTGCTTGAAGCGATCGTGAACCTCGGGGATGTGTGTCAGCTCTGCCGGCAGAAACTTGAGGGCGACGTTTCTTCTGAGCTTTGTGTCCTCAGCTTTGTAGACCACACCCATGCCCCCTCGACCCAGCTCCTCGATGATCTTGTATCTTCCTGCAAGAGTGCTCCCCTTTTGCAGACTTTCTGAATGCGGTATAAAAGTTTTGGTATTAGAGATTTTTTCAGAAGATTTTAAAGGTGCAGCACACTTGCCGCAGTAAAGAGTATCGTCAGGATTTTCATGCTGACATTTGGGGCAATTAACTCCCATTGCTTTCCCTTCTAACTAACGCGGAGAAAGAATATCAATTCCATAGAGAAGAGTCAAATAGAGGAGCTGATTGATGGCGCTAAATGTAATATTTAACGACATTTGTGTAAATAAAAGTGGAGCTTGAATTTCTCAGCCTTTAAACCAATAATATCTGAATATGAACTTCTTCACTAATACTCTCTTTTCCCTTTCAAAGTATCCTTAATACCTACGTGATTTTTTAGAGTCAGAGAACCATTCAAGACAATCATTCCATTCTGAAATCTCGTCTTTTAGGCGGTATTGGGGAACTTGAATCAATTCACCAAGGGGCAGATATTCAATCGTTTTGATCTCTCCGGATTGATTCTTAAACTTGATTGTAACTGGCATTTCAGTTCGATCCCAATAAATGCTTCGGCCGACAATTGTATCGTTCACCCTGAGGCCTGCCTTAAACGCAGGCCCTTTGGGATTGACTTTGGTCACATGCCAATCTCTGCTAGTTTTGGATCTTATATACTCAAACCCGATATCAAACCTATGGAATTTATCATCCGTTAATTCTAGACAAAAACCCAGATCATCCTTGCCGGGAACAATTATCTCACCCTTGTTCACAAACCTCTCTATATCCTCCATGATTCCGGATTTCAGATATTTCCGGGCATGCAAATCGACGTTCTCAGCCGAAACGAGCATGTTTGATTTCTGTGCTGAAGTTAAAATATCAAACATGACGTTATCCAGAGAGTATCCTGACGATTTCTTGATCAAGGCATTCCACCGCGTTGCCAGCAGATCTCCTCTGAAATAGGGAATTCGCTCAACATGACGATCAATGTGCGTCTTTTTTAAAATTTCTTCATTGGTTGAATGAATCGCCGGGGAGAAATAATACTCCTTAATGGCGCGGTTATAGTCCGAAATATACTCTTTTAACGTAATTAACTTGCTGCGCAAAAGGATCAGGCGTGTGTAATAATTTGTGAATCCTTCACTGAACCAATAGACGAGCTCCTCAGGTTCTTCCCGTTGAATTTTCCTTCCATTCCAGGTATGGAATAATTCATGAGCTAGAAGGAATTTGAGATCATCCGCAGATTCATGATCAGTCGATACAAAAGTCTCAAAGGAATATGTCAGCCCCGTTCCACCCTTTGATTGCTCGTTATCAGTTGGAATCAACGTCACCAGGAAATACGGGAAATCATAGTCGTTCCAGAAACCTCGCACCGCTTTCACCACGGTTTCAACCATATTAGAGAACTCACTTGAAGTGAAATTCCAGGTTCCTCTTTGAACGATGTATAGAGGATAACCCTTTACTCTACGTTCATCCAAAACAAAGTCTCCAGCCATGTAGGCGGCATGACAAAGCTCGGCAATGGAAATCTCAAGCAATTGGTTTCTATTCCGGATGCCAAATGAATTAGCCATAATCCAGTCATCATCAATTCCTTGCCATTCAACAGATATTTTCCTTTTTACTTTTTCATCCCATTCCGGATAGACAAAAACGCCATGCCCTATAAAATGAAAATAAACCTCGTTGATTATTGGCCGGTAATACACATCGCGGTCAAGAGGCTGATCCCAGTATTGGTTCACTTCGTAACCGATCTCAATGACTTGAGACGGCTGGTGTTCTATTCGATATTCAGTATGGTCACTGTTTGGGATCAGATGAACTTCGGGATGAGCGGGCCTTAGATTTTTAATCCCTTTCTCAAGGTCATCTTGCCAAGCCCAAGAATGTGGCACTTTAAGCGAAGTCGACCCTGTCGAGTTTCCCTCGAATATCAAGTTTACTCTGAGCTTTTTTTCCTGATTTGTGGAATCGTAAGATATTATGTATTTTAATGGCTTGGGATTCTCATCATTCGAATCACTGGCTATTTTTCTTTGTTCCTCAGAATAGTTATGAACACGATTCCCCTCAGACTTCTGAGCCAAGGTGCAGCTATGAGCCGCTAAATAAAACACAAGACAAATGAAACCGAATAAAAATAGAATGCTGTAATCCAAAAAGGATAAGAATTTCCTTTTCTGTTTTCCCAGTTGAGTGAGCATTTTATTCTCGATTCTCACATTGGTCATCGTAAGGAAATATAAGTCGTGGAAAAAAATATTTCAAGGACGGCTCGAGAAGGGCGGAATATCGCCCTGATGCCGTTCGAGGCATTAAAAACGTCTCGGATGACCCAGGCCCTTCTTTCGAGGAATCTTCACGACATTCGAGATAATTTTTTTTGTGGCATATGATGTTTCCAGGAATTCGGGTTCGAGTAGAGAAGTTTTCGTGGTCTTCGGTTCAGTAACAACAGCTGCCTGATGAAGTGACCCACAATTATTATCTCCAAACAAGTGAAGCACAATCCTATGGCGCTTAATAATTTTTATCCCAGCAGAGAGAGAGAAAAAGAAAGAAAAAAAAGAAACCTTTTCTCAAGTTCCTTCGTATAATATACTGTAAAACAGTATAATGATTGGAGCGAGAGATGAAAGACCTGACAAAAATCGAGGAGATTCTTCTCCTATCCATCTGGGAGCTAAAGAGTGAGGCCTACGGCTTTAAAATCAGGCATCACGTCTCGAACATTATCGAGAAGGATTTTACTTACGGAAATTTGTACAGTGCCCTCGACCGGTTAACACGGAAAAAATATGTCTCTAAACGCCCGGGAGAATCCACACCTCAACGAAGAGGAAAAACGCGGATGTACTACACTATCTCTTCCGCCGGGATCGAGGCCTTAAAAGCGGCTTGTGCCATGAACCAAAAGCTCTGGGGGGCCCTCAAACCCTATTCTTTCGAAACAGATAAAAAATGAAAAAGCATCAACCGAAACTTCCCAAATTCGGAGACTGGCTTCTCAAGCTTTCGGCCAGATACGATGTCAATCTTCATCTGCGTGGCGATTTTGACGAGGAATTCAGTCTGATTTGTGAAACCAAAGGATTTGTTCGAGCCTGGTTCTGGTACTGGACTCATCTTCTGCGGTCGCTGCCTGTTTTCATAAAAGATATTCTCTACTGGAGGTTTGTTATGATTATTAACTATTTAAAACTGGCTATAAGGAATATCAAGAGGCACAAAGGTTATTCATTCATAAACATTGCCGGACTTGCCCTCGGTGTTGCGAGTTTCATTCTAATCATGCTCTACCTACAATTTGAATTGAGTTACGATAAATTCCATAAAAACGCAGACAATATCAATCAAGTTTTGGTCCATCTAGAAAAAAATCCAAATCGACAGTTCTTTACAATGCCTCTTCCTCTTGCTCCGGCGATTAAAGATAATTTTCCAGAAGTCATTGAGACCACAAGATTCGAATCAATGGGAAGTGTTTTTCTCAGTTATCAGAATAGAAATTTTTATGAAACCAGCATGCTGGCTGCTGATCCTTCCTTTTTCAAGATGTTTTCCTTTCCTTTTTTGCAAGGCAATCCTGATTCTCCATTGGAAGATCCATATTCCATTGTGATTTCAGAAGCACAGGCCAAAAAGTATTTTTCCAATGAAGATCCGATTGGAAAAGTGCTCAGGATGAATAATCAACAGGAATTAACCGTTACAGGAATTATAAAAAATGTGCCCGATAATTCTACACTCGAGTTCGATTTTATTGTGCCGTTAGAGTTAAAAATATTGATACAAGAGCGTCGGCATGATCATTGGGGTCAATTTTCCACACCGACATTCATAGAGCTTCGAGAAAATGTCAATATCAATGCGTTAAACATAAAAATCGCTGACCTGCTTAATGAGCGTCTTCTTAAACAGGGGCAACTTTGGGATAAAAATATTGTATCGATGTTGCCATTTGCTGGAAGGTATTTTTTCTTTTATTCAGACAAAACATATGTTTACATTTTTTCATTGGTCGCATTTTTTATTCTTATAATTGCTTGTATTAATTATATGAATCTGACAACCGCACGCTCTGCAAACAGAGCCAAAGAAGTCGGTGTGAGAAAGATTACAGGGGCAAATCGAAAAAGCCTTATCTTTCAATTCTTGGGAGAATCTCTTCTTTTATCATTCACTTCTGTCATTTTTGGCATCCTCCTGGTATTTCTCTTTCTTCCTGTAATTAATAGTCTTGTTGGAACGGAACTCGTATTGAATCGACCATTCATCCTTCTAGTTTTGGTTGGATTGGTCCTGTTTACTGGAATTGCTGGAGGCAGTTATCCCGCCCTTTTCTTATCTGCCTTTCAACCAGACAAAGTGCTGAAGGGGCATCTCACTTCAAATCTTAGAAGAAAGAACTTTAGAAGACTTCTTGTTGTCATTCAATTCTCCCTCTCGATCATACTCATCGCCGGAACAGGTGTTGTACACAAACAGATTTCTTTCCTTAAGAATAAGACTATCGGTTATGACAAGGAGCATATCATCAGGATCTCAATGAGAGGGGAAAGTAGAAGGTATTATAAAGTTTTTAAGGATGAATTGCTTCAGGATGAAAGAATCTTGGGAGTTACCGGATCAGCACAAGGTCTTCCCTTTTTCTATCACAGAGAAGGCGGAGGTGTAGATTGGGAAGGGAAAGATCCAAACAATAAAGTAGGAGTCTGTGCGAATGTTGTCGATTACGATTTCACGGAAACTTTGAAAATTGATATCGTTGATGGAAGAGGATTTTCTAGGGAATTTCCAACTGATGTAAGGGAGGCGTGTCTTGTGAATGAGGAAATGGCTAAATTAATGGAATTAGAATCAGTGGACGGGGCTTCTATAAAATATTATTCGAACGAAATAAAAATTATCGGTGTAATGAAAAATTTTCACTTTAAACCGCTCTTCAATCTAATAGAACCTCTTTTCCTCCGGTTAGACCCAGAAGAAATCAGATCCGTGTTGATCCGAATCCCCGCTGAAAATATCTCTTCATCCCTTGCATTTATAGAAAATACCTGGAAAAGGGTGATTCCGCTGTTTCCCTTTGAGTTCAACTTTCTCGAGGAAACTGTTGATAGAACTTATAGAAGGATAGAAAGAACAGGGAAACTCACTAACAATTTTACAATACTGGCCGTATTCATTGCCTGTCTTGGCTTGTTCGGTTTAGCTTCTTTCATGGCAGAACAACGCACAAAAGAAATTGGAATAAGAAAAGTCATTGGTGCTTCAGTGTCTAATATTATTTTATTGCTGATGAAAGAATTCACAAAATATGTATTGATCGCAAATATCATCGCCTGGCCTGTTGCCTATTATTTCATGAATAGGTGGCTTGAAAATTTTCCTTATCGAACTAAGTTTGGATTGGATATTTTTATCTTTTCTGCAACACTTACTTTTATTCTCGCACTCCTGACAGTCAGCTATCAATCCATCAAGGCTACCGTAGCCAATCCGGTGGATTCGCTGAGGTATGAATGAAAATATAAATGAAGCTGTGTTTTTCTTCATGAGGAATATCTATTTCTGTTCGGATGTTCGCACTGTCTGTTCGAGAATGGTCATATAGAGTCAAATAAGCATTCGAAAACCCCAGAAAGTCATAATTGCCTATTTAATGCAAGTTGTTTATAATAATAAAATAATGGGAAAAAAATGAAAACAAATAAAAAAATTATCATCGTGTTGCTGGTACTATTTGTTTTTAAAATGCCGGTGCTTTCACAGGAAAAGTCGGAAATGCAGGAAAAATTAAATTTTCTTGTTGGTGAGTGGAAGAGCATTTCTGTGAATCAAGCCACGGGTGAAGAGTCCACCGGGAATTCATCCATTCAATGGGTAATGGACGGAGCATGGCTGCAATGGAAATATGTCGGGCAATTGGAACAAGGTACGCTGGAAGTAATCACATTGATCAATTATCATCGCGAAAAAAAACAGTATGCATTTTATTCGTTCAATCCATTTGATGAGGAACCCCTCCCTCATTACGGCAATTGGATCGATGCAAACACATTGCGGTTGGAGATCACGTCACAAGGAGTAAAAACCTGTGTCGATTTTAAGATAAGAGAAAACGGAGACTTTGATCAGGAACACTCGGACATCAATGCTTCGGGTGAACGAGTCAATACAAGGAAAACGAGATATATAAAACTCAGAAAGCCTATCCCGGGATTCTCTCAAGGCCCATGAGTGATTCTATCGAGACAATTTCTAATAAATCACAAGCTCAACCACTCTCTCCTGCCCATTATATGACTCATATATAATTTGAAAGCTATCAAAGCTGATTGGACATTTTTGAATTGAAGGAAAATGCCAGAATTAGGTGAAGAAGAACGAAGCACACTAAAAGGTGTTTTTCCAAGATGAAAGGAGAAAAAATGAAGTTAAGAATGAAGTTCATCTTTTTGCTTTTGTTGGCCGTTTTTATAGTCAATCTCTCTGCCGCATACACCATTGTCCAAGACGTTGAGAGCGAAGACTCGAATGAAATTTCCGATATCGAACTCAAAAGTGGGGAAGCTGAAGTCTGGTATCTCTTTCACGCGGGATGGGCCGTAAAAACATCCAGCGCATTGATGATTTTTGATTACCTGGTAGATACGGGGAAGCCGGAGCAGCGCTCATTATCCAATGGATTTGTCGACCCCAATGAGATCAAGGACCAAAACGTCTTTGTATTCATATCGCACGGCCATGGAGACCATTTTGACAAAAATGTACTTGAGTGGAAAAAAGTAATCCCCAGTATCACTTATATCTTCGGCTGGCAAGCTCAGGAGGCAGAGGGCCATCATGCTTTCGGCGAAGACCGTGTGTCTAAGTCCATTGGTCCGTTGAAGGTCAAGAATATTTTCCACAATTTTGATAACATCCCGGAGTCAGCTTTCCTGATAGAGGTGGACGGCTTGACTATCTATTTTTCAGGAGACCATGGGAATTCTCCCGGTGCCTTGAATCCGGTTTATAAGGACAACATCGATTATATGGCTCTGCAATCGAAGGAATTCGACTTAGTCTTCCTATCGATCTTCGGAAGCCCAACATACGGCGGAGAGTTGTATGCAATCGATAAGTTCAAGCCACGGGTAATGCTGCCCATGCATTATTGGGGCAGAGAATCAGATGCGAAGAATTTTGTTTCTCTGGCCCAGCCAAAATTTCCAAAGACCGAATTCTGGCACCCATTGAACAGAGGCGACAGATTTTTATACAAAAAAGGCAAAATTTTCCCTTTAAAATGAAATGAAGCGATCGGTCATTTGACCATATGGAGTGCTAAAAGTAAATTGATCCTTCTTCAATCTATAATATGGCTTTCCCGTGCATAAAGCTGCTTCATATGTTCATATTATTTTTGTTCAGTGATTTCTCTTCAAAAAAATAGCAGAAAGTAATATGTTATAAGTAAAGCAAACAAAAAAAGGAAAAAAGTCATAAAACAATGAAACGAAAACGAGGCAGAGAGGATTCGACAGCGGTTAAAGTCATAAAAGGTGTAACGACTATCCTTTTCATTCTGGCTTTGCTCTTCGTTCCCGCAGGAACGCTCAACTGGCCTGAGGCCTGGCTCCTCCTTCTCCTGTATTTCGCAATGATCTCAGGAGTGCTGATCTGGATGAAGATAAAGGCTCCCGGCTTGCTAAAGGAACGAATGTCGAGGAATAAAGAGGTCAAGAGCTGGGATAAGATCATAATGGCTGCCTATTCTTTTCTTCTGATAATCCT
>CAYFVQ010000043.1:0-2580 GCA_964346585.1 uncultured Eubacteriales bacterium
GATATCTATCAGCGGATATTCGAAGCGGGTTTTTTCTTTCGGAGGATAATTTCCTTCTGCTTTACGCTTTTTAATGCCCTCTATCCATTGCGAAATCGGAAGCACGGATAGTTTTCCGTCAGTGATCCCTTTCAGGCTGAAATCTTCATGAAAACCTTTTTTGATGGCTTCCGGGTCTCCGACATTGCAGATTCCATTCAAATAGGCATCTTCAATGACCTTGATGACAGCTGCTTTTTCCGCCGCTTCATCCACAGCCATTAAGCAGGTCACTAAAACCAGTCCCAGAATCAAAACAAATGTTTTTTTAGTCATCCGTTTCTCCTTTCATTTATTTGTGGGTTTGATAGAAGGGATCAACACTTCTGACCGCTTCTATTAATTGATCCTTTGTCAGACTCATTAATTGCATGATATCGGGTTTTGTTGAATCGTAATTTTTAATTGACTCTTTATTTTCTTGCATCCAATTGACAATAATCTCTATAACCTTCCGATTAGCAGTCCCTTCCTCTAAAATTGATTCAGCCACCACCAGATGCGGGTCGGGTGAAAAGGCAATTTCGGATAATTTTGCCCGAAATTCCCTTGCCTCGAGTGGATACTTTTCTCTATTCGCAAGGTAAATAGGATTATCCAGAACATGTCTGGCTTCATGCAGATGCATGCCGGTGTATTCAAAAAAGTATTCCACATCAGATAAAAAGGCCATTTTCAACGCCATACCATTTAAACCTTTTTGCTTAAGGGATTGAATCATCTGATCATATCTTAAGAACTTGATATGCGCAGCTAAACCGGTAGGGAAGGCATAGGGATCCTTTTCCAGGAGCTTTCTATCTTTTTCCATCCGGTTGTTTATCCCTTTTTGCCATTTTTCCCGTTCCTCCTGGTCGTTAAGTCTGTTCCAGACAGAGACGGGGTAATTGACATACCAGTTCCGGACCTGCATGACTTCTCCATCTGTTGATGCCCAGCCGCCGATTCCCATGAAATCCTGGTACCAGTGGTCATAAATATTACCCACAAAGTTATGCAATTTGATGTACTTAAAGCTTCCCTTCCTGCCATACTGCTCGATGTGGACTGTTTCTTCAATATAGCCGTGACCTCCAAAAATGATTAAGTCCTGACTTTCCCCTCTTCCGGTGAACATCATTTTCAATCCAAATTGTTTATACAATTCAGATTCCAAATTCCTTTTAGAGTAATTTTTCTCTTCTTCTTTTCCCTTTAACTGTTCCCACATCCAAAGATCCAGTTTATCCTGTTCGGCAAAAAATGAATCACAATCATTATTCCCTAAGGCTTTCTTTCGATAATACGAAAAACCATTATCCCGGGTTTGATTGATGTACTGATAATAGTGTTTGAGCTTCTCTACATAAGGATGTTTATTTAAACCTGAAGAATCAAGTTTTACCATCATCATCGCAAAGTCATAGAGACGCGAAAAAACCAATCCTTTGATTAAATCCAGCGGAACACCTCTGCTCTCCCACGCATCTAATCCTTGGATTAAGTAATGCTGGCTATCGGATAAAAAACTCCTGGGTTCTTTTTCCTTTGGCAGCCGAAAGTAGTTACGCCATCCTTCCCAAAACAGGTTTTTATCCTTTACAATCATAGAAAGCCCCATCTGCAGATATGCCATTTCAGTATCTTCTGGACTTTCATTTGCGTATCCTTCAATTTTCGACAATTCCTTTTTGAGTTGCTGAAGGTCCAAGCGATGTGTTTTCTCCCATATGAATTGTTCTAAAATGACTTTAGACCAACGAATGTCAATGTCTTTCTGATTCTCGATGGAAAGTTTTTCTTTTAAGGCTCTTTTCAAGGTCTCCTGGGCTTGCTTGAATCGATGGGATTGAATCTCAAAATCCGCCAGCCTCAGGTAAAGGTCAGCTTTTTCCGGATTCCGCTTTATAATTTCATTATAGTACGGATATACTCCTTCCATATTGTCATAGAAATGATGCTCAATGTAGGCAAGCACTCTGCCCGCCCTTGTGAAATCCTCAAGGGCAGTATCCTTCTTCTTCCACAGCATTTCATACAGCCTTTGAGATTCTGACAAATTGCGGTTCCTGAAGGCATTTAAAGCCTTCTGGCTTAATTCTTGGGAGGACAGGTCTTGCGATGAGCTGCCATCAATATTTTGAAATCCTACGAATAAAAATGAGACAAAAATAAGCAAAAGTATCCTGTTACTTCCTCTGTTTAATTTCATACAAGCCTCCGTAAATAGTATTGTGAACAAAGAAATAGACTTTTTAATATTTTTTTAAGGCTCCAGGTGTATTCATTTTCAGACATTAAAGACTCAAGCCAAATTTATCTTGTCAGTCGTATTTACAGGCCTCTTCTGTGGGATTAATTCATCTCGTTTCGAGTGAATACCAAACATCGGATATCATCAGATGGAAATTGCGGAAAATTTCAAGAAACTTGGAGCAAGACCAAAAACGAAATTCCTATTTTGGCATCATTGATTTTTCTACAGCATCCTCCAGATATTTCGAATATTCATGGCATGCATGTCAATTTTCCAGCCGGGAATGATCGGATTAATATGACTTA
>CAYFVQ010000044.1:0-4830 GCA_964346585.1 uncultured Eubacteriales bacterium
AGTTTATTATTCTTAAAAGTTCCCCCAATTTTTTGCGATTCCACTTGCGATTCTGTGTAATTATCTGTAATAGAATAATTTAAGCTTTTTTTAGGCTATTTTTTGGGGGAAGTCCTGGATAGTATTCCTGGGTTTCAGGCCTTTGTTATATAATGGGGTCAGGCCTTATTTGTATGTCAAGACGCATGACATGATTCCGGTTTGATAGACATTCATCCTGACAAGGCCTGACCCGATCAATCTCCAAGGCCTGATTCCGATTAATCCAAAGGCATGCCCCCATTATCTTGACTTTTAAGGGTAATGAATCTAACATTTATGATTGAATTTCACGAGAAAAAAATGACAAAAAAGAACCAGTTATTTCTTTTTCTTCGTTCATGAACGATATTGAGGATATCTCAAGAATGAAAGACGATTACAACATCCAAAAGATCGAAGAGAAGTGGCAAAAAATCTGGGTGAAAGAAAAAGCTTTCCAGCCCAGTGAAGACGCTCAGAAGAAAAAGTATTACTGCCTCGAGATGTACCCTTATCCTTCAGGCAAGATCCACATGGGGCAGGTCCGGAATTATGCGATTGGGGATGTCATTTCTCGCTTTATGCAGATGAAGGATTTGAACGTCATCCATCCGATTGGTTGGGATGCTTTGGGTATGCCAGCCGAGAACGCAGCGATTACTCAAGGGATACATCCACAGAAATGGACTCTGGATAATATATCCCATATGAAGGGTCAGTTGAAGAGACTGGGCTTCAGTTATGACTGGTCAAGAGAGGTCAACACCTGTTTGCCGGAATATTACAAGTGGAACCAGTGGATTTTTTTGAAGATGTTCGACAAGGATTTGGCCTATCGCAAAAAAAGCAAGGTCAATTGGTGTCCTGAATGCCAGACTGTCCTGGCGAACGAACAGGTAATTGGCGAGAAGTGCTGGCGGTGTGATTCTCTTGTGAAACAGAAGGAAATGGAGCAGTGGTTCTTGAAGATAACCGATTATGCGGAAGAGATACTGTCCGGACATGAAAAGCTGGAAAAATGGCCCGAGCATGTCCTGCTCATGCAGAAGAACTGGATAGGGAAAAGCACAGGAGCCCATATCACTTTTCCTCTTCCTGATTCTTCCCGATCCATCGAAGTCTTCACCACAAGGATTGATACTATCTACGGGGCAACATTCATGGCGCTCTCCCCTGAGCATCCGTTGAGTCAGGAACTGATCGCGGACTCCAAAGAGAAAGAGAAATTGCAGTCTTGGATACAAAGGAATATCAAAACTCTTCGCCTCACAAAGGATGAGGAAGAGGTCGAAAAAGAAGGGATCGATACGGGCAAAAAAGCGATTAATCCTTTCACAGGAGAAAAAATTCCAGTATGGATTGCCAATTTTGTCCTGATGGAATACGGAACTGGTGCCATCATGGCTGTGCCCGCCCATGATCAAAGAGATTTCGAGTTTGCTCAGAAGTATTCTCTGCCGATCAAAGAAGTCATTGTCCCGGAGGGAGAATCCACTAAGGGAGAACTCGAAGAGGCATTTGAAGATTATGGGGTAGTCGTGAATTCCGGGCCTTTCTCCGGCAAGCCATGTGAAGAAGCCATGGAGGAGATGGCGCAGCATGCGAAGGAGAAGGGTTTTGGACGGAAGAGTGTTTTGTATCGCATCCGGGATTGGGGCATTTCGCGCCAGCGCTACTGGGGAACTCCGATTCCTGTGATTTACTGCCAGGAATGCGGTATCGTCGGCGTTCCTTACGAAGATTTACCTGTTTTGCTGCCTCCTGAAGTGGAGTTCACGGGGGAGGAAGGTTCGCCTCTGGAAAATGTCGAGAGTTTTGTTAAAACATCCTGCCCAAAATGTAAAGGAGAAGCCAAACGGGAAACAGACACGATGGATACTTTTTTTGACTCCTCCTGGTATTATTTCCGGTACACGTCCGCCCATGAAGAAAAACTTCCTTTTGATCCTCAGGCTGCAGATTACTGGCTTCCGGTTGATTTGTATATCGGGGGCGTGGAACATGCCATCCTCCATTTGATCTATGCTCGATTTTTCTGCAAATTTTTTAGAGATCTAGAGTTAACTGCTGTCGAGGAGCCTTTTCCCCGTCTGCTCGCTCAAGGAATGGTGATCAAAGATGGAGCAAAGATGTCGAAATCGAAGGGGAATGTTGTTGATCCCGATGATATGATTGAGAAATACGGAGCGGATTCGTTGAGGCTTTTTATCCTTTTTGCCTCTCCTCCGGAAAAAGAGTTCATCTGGACTGATGAAGGGATTGAAGGATGTTTCAGATTCCTGAATCGCCTCTGGTCAATCGTGGTTGAGAATCTGGATTTGTTTTCAAAGGAGGCCCATTCTCCAGACGAGGAGATAGGAGAAGAAGCCCGGAAACTGAGAGTCAAGATGCACCAGACTATCAAAAAAGTTAGTGAAGACATTGAGAAAAGATACCATTTGAATACAGCTATCAGCTCTTTGATGGAATTTTATAACCAGGTTAAGCGAGATAGAGATATCCTGATAAAGAGTCAGCTGGGGAGAGCTGTTGTCAAGGAATCACTGGAAAGTATTATTTTACTACTTTCGCCATTTGCACCTCACCTCTGTGAAGAGCTCTGGGAGAAAACAGGACATGCGACTTTTCTTTTCCGGACACCCTGGCCCTTGTATGATCCACAGTTAGCCAGCGAGGAAAGAATCACGATCGTTGTCCAGGTCAATGGGAAATTAAGAGATAAGTTCGAAGCCGAAAGAGACTCAGATGAGGACGACATTAAAGGGCAGGCCTTGGGTTTGAGTCGAATTAAAAATATGATCGGAGAAAAAGAGCCAAAAAAAGTCATTTATGTTAAGAATAAATTAGTGAATATTGTGATATAAATATTTTAGGACTCCTATGAAAAGAATTCTCATCCTGACGATCACTTGCCTGATTTCCCTCCAGTGTGGCTACCATTTCCGAGGCACCGGAAGCTTCCTTCCCCCCCATATAAAAAGAGTCAACATCCCGATGTTTAAGAATTTAACTACTCGCTTTGAGCTGGACCTGAAATTGACCCTGAGTGTTATCGATGAGCTTGTAGCCAGAGGGAAAGTGGAGATTACTGAGGACACAAAGAGTGCGGATGCCGTGCTGATCGGGGAGATTGTTACCTTCCAAGCGCTTCCGATCGCTGTTTCCAGGGAAGCATCCGCAGACCGATACAACATCATTGTGGTCACAAGGATCACAATGAAGGATTTAGTTAATCAGAAGATTATTTTCTCTAACCCAAACTTCCGGTACCTGGAAGTCTACGAAGTGCCTGAAGGAGAAGATTTCGAAACTGTAGAATCAGAAGCCTTGGACAAGATAGCGGTAAAATTTGCTCGCAGTTTAGTGACCAGTATATTAGAAGGATTTTAGGGGTTGTACAGCTTTCTGCTGAATCAGAAGATCAATGAAAACACAGTTGTTCCCTGTTATTTTTTTCATGGGGAAGAAACTTTTTTGGCTCACCAATTTATCAACGAGCTCAAGAACGCTCTGATTTCTGAAGAAGTACAGGAGTACAATGTTGAGAAGTTCAATCTTGATGAGAATTCTTGGGCAGAAGTGATTGACCTAGCCAGAACCATTCCTTTTTTTCTCTCGCCCTGGCGCATAATCGGTGTTGCGGTGTCCACAGGAAAGAAAGAAAACCTTTCTCCCCTGGAACAGAGGATACTCGAAGACTATTTTACTTCTCCAGTTTCCCGGACGGTCATGGTCATCGTTTTTTCAGGAAAAATAAGAAAGACGAGTTCGCTCTACAAATATTTTTCGTCTCTTCCCTCAACAACTGTGCTCATCAAGGAATTGAGGCCTTTAAAGGAGAGGAATCTGTATGCCTGGATGGAGAAAAAATTTTCGTCCCAGGGGAAGACAGCTGATCCTGATGCGATGCGAAGGCTTGAGGAGCTCGTCGGGAACGACCTCAGAAGGATCAATAGCGAGATAGAAAAACTCATAACGTATGTAGGGGAAAAGAGTGTTATAGATTTAGATGATGTCAATCAGATTACTGGAATGATTAAGTCTTTTGTTGAGTGGGAGATTGCTGATAGCATGACTAAGGCAGATATCGGGCAGTGCCTACTCGTATTGAATGATCTATTCAAGGAAGGGAACAAGCCTGAATTAATTGTGGGAATTATTGTCAGGTTTTTCCGAGAAATTTTGCAAGCCAAGCTGTTAATTAAAGAGAAGAATACCAATAGGAAGATGATATTCAAGGAGTTGAAGCCTCAAATCCATGAAAAGTTCGGTAACTTCTATACAACCAAGTTCAAGGAATTTTTCTCACTTGTCGAGAGATTCTCGATGAAGGACCTGAATTATTTGCTGGCTGAGCTTGAGAAGGTTGATTTAAAGATAAAAACTTCTGGGCTGAATCCCAAGACACTTCTGGAATCCTTCTTCTCTGATTATTGTCGACTTCGTGAAAAGGACAGGCTTACTTGGAAGGTGGGGAGCTGATCAATTCAACCTGATGGCTCAACCGTGATTTATATCTATTGCCTTTGTTTTGGTGGATGGTTCCTTTTTTGACAGATTTATCGATGAGGGAGAATGTTGGAGGGAGAAGCTCTTGGGCGGTATCCTTGTCCTTATTCTGGATGGCGTTACTTAATTTTTTGATCTGTTTACGAAGGGCAGATTTATTTTTTTTGTTTATAGCATTTCGGCGCAGACTCCGCCTCCACTGCTGCATGGCTGATTTATGAATAGCCATTTTTCTCTCCTTTTTGAAAAAGGTATGATAAGATATATCTTCTTTAAAGTCAATATGTTTAGGTTGATGAA
>CAYFVQ010000045.1:0-4201 GCA_964346585.1 uncultured Eubacteriales bacterium
GGCCCTTCAAAGAGTTCTCAAAAATCTGATTCAAGGAGCCTTCAATCCACAGGCCTTGTTGGCAGAAAACCGCTGCGTGTCGGTCTTGTCTGGATTGATGCCCATGCGGATTTCAACACTCCGGAAACGACACTCAGTGGAATGCTCGGAGGCATGCCTGTCGCTATTGCTTCTGGCATGTGTCTGACCCGCTTGCGAATGAAAGCGGGCCTGGATCCAGCTCTCCCCACAAAATACATCGTTATGGCCGGCTTGAGGGATGTTGACCCTCTCGAACAGGAACTCCTGGATCGTTCCCAGTGTGAGATGCTGTCTGTCGATGATATCAGAAATCTATCCGAAAATATTAACCTTCAGATGGAACGATTGAGCCGGCTAACGGAGATTATCTACGTTCATATCGACATGGACGTTCTGGACCCGAAAGAAGTGCTCGGCCACCCGCTGACCGCCCCTGAAGGCCCGACAAGCACAGAGCTTGCCGCCGCTTTAGAAGTCATGTTCCAATATGAAAAAGCAGGGGCCATAGGCATTGCTTCCTTGCCCTTTGGGGAAAGAGACAAGAATCTGGTCTCCCTGAACGCCGCGTATCGCCTGATCGAGGGTGCCATAAAGGGAATACAAAAAAGAAAAAAATAAAGAATAAAAGACTCTCGCTTTTTTCAGGACATCTTTTTTTCACCGATTCAGCTCATTCACTTAAATCTCTTAAACCATTCAGTGTAAGTATTTCCAAATACGCGCAAGCAAAGACGGATGGAAATGTTTTGGAAAGACCCGAAGCGACCTTGAAGATTTAGCCTTCCTGAGACTTCCTCAAGGGAAGCCTCCGGCCGGTCGAAATGTTTGAGCAGAAGGGAATCAAAGGGAGATGTGAGATGATAGCCCGGATATTCCTTCTACGTTTGACATTTGCGTGCGCAGTTCTGAGACCGCCGCAGAGGGAGTTGAAGGAATGGCGTTTAAAATCTGAAGTGAGCGAGAGTATTTCCAATAACATTCTTTCATCACGGATTTGGAAATGTTTCCGTTTTACGGATTATTTTTGCTTATGATTGCCTGTTTGTACTATTATCAATTGTCTGGATGCTGGAAAAATGACAAACATCCGCTCGAACCTGTGGAAGATCTATATTTATAGATTCCTGAACGAGTTCTGGTTAGTCCTGCCCATACTCATCCCTTACTACGAAGCCAACAGGCTTAACTCGACCCAGATATTCACCATCCAGGCGGCTTATGCCCTTTCAATCCTGTTGATGGAGATTCCGTCCGGCTACCTGGCCGATGTTATCGGCAGGAAAAAAACTCTCATTCTCGGAGCGTGTTTTCTTCCTGTAGGAATAGGCGTCTATGTCTTCACCCATTCCTTTGCCACCTTTATCCTGGCCGAATTTATCATTGCCATCGGGAACAGCATGCGGTCTGGCTGCGACTCTGCCCTGATCTATGACACCTTGATCCAAATGAAACAGGAGTCGGAGTATAAAAAATTCGAGGGCAGGTCTTTCTTTTATACACGTGTAGGAACCGCCCTCTCCTCAATTTTAGGAGGCGTGACCGCATTAATATCTCTGCGCGTGCCTTTCTACATCAACATGGGTGTATGCCTGTTCATGATCCCTTTTGCGCTTTTGCTGATCGAACCCAGAAGGGAAAAACTTAAAGCATCAAGCCCTTTTAAAGACATCCTGAAGATCAGTCGACTTAGCTTTTCGCATAAGCAGCTCAGGCCACTGATATTTCTTACCGCCCTGATCATGAGCACGGGGATCATAGGTATCTGGGCCTACTTCCTGTATTATGAATCTATCGGGATCAGCATCGGTTTTTTTGGAGTTCTGATGGCGGCCTTTCAACTCTCCGCCGCTGTTGGCTCCAGACAGGCCCATGCTGTAGAAAAATTCCTGGGAAAAAAACAATCATTTCTTATTCTGTTGCTCATGGCTCTGACTTTTGTCCTGCTTGGAATTTTTAAATCCATAGTTTTGATCCCGCTGATATTTCTCAATGCTTTCCTGATGGGGTTCGGCTTTCCCCTTCTTCTGGATCACATGAACCGCCTGATCGAATCCAAAATCAGAGCCACTGTCCTGTCCGTTGCGAACATGACGAGAAGCTTGTCCTATGTCATCCTTTCTCCTCTTTTCGGAAAAGTCGTTGACTCCTACTCACTCTCAACAGCTTTTATCCTTCTGGGTGGATTCTTTTTCCTCTTTGGGAGCACAGTGATCGCACTCCTCTTGGCTCGTCTTCGTCTGCCAGAAAAACAGTGTCATGAGATTGCTCAAGAGAGACAACCCGGCCCTGAAGAATTCAGGGTCGGCCTCCCCAAAAAATAGAAATGGCTGACTAGTCATTTTTTTGCTATAGTACATGCATGTTTTAAGGGTGAGGGGAGACAGAATGAAATTTGGGAGGGAAAAATCATGAAATTTAAACTCAACCGGAGAGATTTTCTGAAGTCTATAGGATTAGGTGCGGCAGCATTGCCTTTTGCCTCCTGCGGCCTCTTCCGGAAGCGTTTGCCGAATTTCGTCGTCATCTTCACTGACGATCAGGGATATGCGGATGTCGGCTGTTTCGGCGCCAAGGGATTCGAAACACCTAATCTTGACAGGATGGCTGAAGAAGGGATGCGTTTCACCAGCTTCTACGTCTCCCAAGCAGTATGCAGTGCCTCGCGGGCGTCATTAATAACAGGATGCTATCCCAACCGGGTTTCCATATACGGGGCATTGAATCCTCATGCCAATATCGGGCTGAATCCTGAAGAGGAGACCCTTGCCGAAGTCCTGAAGAAAAAGGGATACACCTGCGGAATCTTCGGAAAATGGCACCTGGGCCACCATAAAGAATTTCTCCCCCTCCAGCATGGATTCGATGAATACTTGGGAATTCCATATTCCAATGATATGTGGCCAGTTTGGTATGACGGAACGCCGACTCCAGAGAGCCACAACAAGGCGACCTATCCGTATCTGCCACTCATTGACGGGAATGAGACGAGCGAAGTATTGACCAAGATGGAAGACCAGGATAGGCTAACCACGCGTTACACGGAACGGGCTGTCCAATTCATCGAGAAGAACAAAGATAGACCGTTTTTCCTGTATGTGCCGCATTCCATGCCTCACACGCCTCTGGGAGTCTCTGACAAATTCCGTGGCAAGAGCCAGCAGGGCAAGTACGGGGATGTGATCATGGAGATTGACTGGTCAGTGGGGGAAATCCTCAAAACCCTCAAAAAACACAACCTCGAAAGCAATACACTCGTGGTGTTCACGAGCGATAATGGACCCTGGATGAATTTCGGAAAGCATGCCGGCTCAGCCGGACCCCTTCGTGAAGGGAAGGGAACATCCTGGGAAGGCGGTCAACGCGTGCCCTGCATAATGCGCTGGCCCGGATATATCCCACAAGGCACAGTCTGCGATAAAATGGCCTCCACGATGGACCTGCTGCCGACTTTTGCTACTATCGCTGGGGCGCCCTTGCCGAAAAACAAGATCGATGGCGTCAATATCTTTCCTTTGCTTGAAGGAAAGCAAGGCGCTAATCCGCGCGACCATCTGTTCTATTACTATGGCCGGCCGCTCCAGTGCGTGCGTCAGGGCAAATGGAAACTCCATTTTCCTCATGGATATCGGTCTTACAAAGGTGTAGAACCGGGTAAGAACGGCCTGCCTGGTCCATACGCGCGTGGAAAAACCAGATTGGAGCTCTACGACCTGGAAAACGATATCGGTGAACAACACAATGTGGCAGACCAGTATCCGGAGGTCGTCGCCCAGCTTCAAGCTTTAGGGGAAAAGGCCCGCGAGGAGCTCGGAGACGGCAAGGAACGCATCGGGAAAGGAGTGCGCCCCTGCGGCCGGGTGTCTCAACCGGGCAAGTAGGAACTGGATTTTGTTATCCGGATTGGTCGTTTAACGGGCTGAATTTGCCTGCAGACGCAGACTCGCAGGACGGCCAGAATATCTGAAGACAGAGGATAAAATGAGTCGTCAAATTGAATTAAAAATGACCGATTCTTTCTGGAGCAAAGCATGAGAGAATACCATCATATAGGCATCCCCACACAGACTCAACGAAAAAACGAAACCTATCTCGAAAATCACAGAGTCTATGTTTCTGGTTATGAAGAAAGCCCTTATGGAGTGGAATGGATGAGGTTTGAGCCGGACTCGCCGCTGCCCGA
>CAYFVQ010000046.1:0-2091 GCA_964346585.1 uncultured Eubacteriales bacterium
TAGAATTGATGCGTCCAGACTCCCGGCACACCCTGTTTGGTCATTTCATTCACCTCTTGATAGGCAAACTGGTGCCATTCGTCGATAACGATCGGGTCGAGCCAGGCATTGTACGGTCCTGTTCCGGTTGAAATATACAGGTGAGATGCGGACTCGTGCAGGTCATGCATAACCTGTGGATGGTATTCCAGGAATGTCTTGATGATGAATTTACTCAATTGTAAAGACAGTGCGAGATTATCCCGGTTATTATCGTGGGCGATGTATTTACCCCAGTAAAGAGGCCGGCTGGGAAAGCTGGACTCCGGGTCTTTTCGCCTGGCCATGGCCACATCGACCTGTTTATCACGACCATCCACTTCCAGCACCGGCGTAATCATTACGATTGCATTCTCACGGATAGCTTTGAAAAAATCCGATTCGTCCACAGCGACGCGATAGGCAAGCTCCATGAGCATCTCCGGAGACCCTGTTTCGCCAGAATGCATGGCGCCGGTGGCCCAGTACATGGGCTTGGCTTCACTGATGAGCTGCTTCGCTTCCTGTTTCGAGATTGTGCGTGGATCAGCTAATTTGGCGTTGATCTCTTTGTACTTTTCGAGGTTCTGTATTGTGTTTTCATCGGAGATCACAACCAGAATCATTTCTCGCCCTTCTTCTGAGGTGCCTCCTTGAAAAACCTTCACACGAGGAGAGGCCTCCGCAAGCGCCCGCATGTATTTATGGATCTCATGTGAATAACTGAGCACATCAGCGGCACCAGAGATGTGTCCCAGCACATCCAGTGGGGTGGGAACATTTTCTGAATAAGGAAGATAATTCACATAGGTGGTCAGAAAATGATCATCAGTGGTGAATTCAAGTATTTTTTTCGTGTACTCTTCATCGATTTTCTGCTTCTGGGCGAGGCTGGGATGAATCCCTAAAAGCACAAGAATACAGACAGTGAGAAATAGGCGAAAGAAGACTCTGTGAGACGATAACATTTTTGAAAAATACCTGGAAGACTTTTGCATAATCATACCTCCTTTTTACTGTTTAATATTTTTGAAAGGATAGTAAAACTCCTTAGATGTGAAAACATTTTCTCTTGATGGAATGGATTGAATGAATGGGGAATGTCGGAGACGCGGGTGCTCCTCATATGCGTTTATGACTGTCTTGGCTCAAAATTAATATTGATTAAGATATTTATTTTTGAGGCCCAAGTCAAGTCAACGCAAAGAGGGATATTTCTTGGAAATAGAAACCATGGAGACTGAGACAAATGCCAAATTTCTCATTCATACCGCAGAGAATCCACAGGATTGGCAGTGGCGGCTTTGATTGCCTGGAAGAAGACCGTAATCTGGGCGAGTAGGAAAGTCAAGAGGGCCGAGAGCATGAAGATCCAGAGAGCTATGGTTGTCCGATAGGCGAAATTCTGAAGCCATTGGCTCATCACAAAATAGACCACAGGGAAGGCAACGGCATTAGCGATCACGACCCACTTCGTGAATTCTCTGGACAGCATCAAGACGATTCCAGAGACAGAAGCTCCCAAAACCTTACGGATTCCGATCTCTTTGGTCCTCTGCTCTGCAGCAAAGGATGCTAAACCCAGAAGACCCAGACAGGCCACGAATAATCCCAGAAGAGTAAAAACTCCGAAAATCCGGCTGCGGACTTCTTCTGTTATGTACAACCTGTTGAAATCTTCATCCAGGAAGGAGTATTCAAAAGGCCGGCCTGGAAACAGTTTATTCCAGGTCTTCTCTGCAAACACCAAAACTTCTCTGAGGTCGCTTGTGGAGACATTCAGGGTGATTATGTTTAAATAAAACCACTGGGAATCGACAGAATCCAACACCAGAGGCTCGATCACGGACTGGAGTCCCTGCAGATGAAAATCCCGGACCACCCCAATGACAGTTTCAACATTGTCCTTGGGTCCCACGACGAGCTTCTGTCCCAAGGCTTCCTCTGCGGATGCCCATCCTAAGAGTTTGACTGCCGCTTCATTGAGCAGGCATGCCTGTGCATCAGTGGCACGGTATCCATGAAAATTTCTTCCTGCACTGAGTTCAATTCCGTATTCGGGCAGAAAATCCT
>CAYFVQ010000047.1:0-4794 GCA_964346585.1 uncultured Eubacteriales bacterium
CCTACCTGATGCTGCATCTCTTTTAAGGCGAGCTTTGCTTTCTGCGGATAATCCTCAGCATTGGAATATTCTTGGGCTACATCGTTCTGAGCGTATTTAAAATCTGGCATGTAGATATCAAAAACTCCGTCTAGAAGGTATAGGGTTTCAAGAGAATCATAGCCTCCAGAGTTGTAGACAAGAGGAATAGAGAGTCCTTTTTCTACAGCGAGGGGAATTGCCTTCAGGATTTGAGGAACATAATGGGTGGGAGTTACAAAATTAACGTTGTGGCAGCCCATTTTTTGAAGCTCAACCATCATCTTGCCCAGCTTTTCGAAAGAAATCTCTCTCCCTTCTCCAAGATGGCTTATAGAAAAATTTTGACAAAACACACATTTCAGATTGCAGTGAGTGAGAAAAATTGTCCCCGAGCCGTGGACACCCACAAGAGGATTTTCTTCTCCAAAATGTGGGGATGCGGAAGAGACTTCAGGATTGAGCCCAGCGCCACAGTAGCCTTTTTCTCCTTGAAGGCGGTTCACACCGCAGTGGCGTGGACAAAGAGTGCAATCTTCGAGTAAGAGGAAAGCTTTCTCGATTATTTCGGGGAACAGGCCATCTCGATATGTTTTCAGATAAGCGGCTTCATCTCTCTCTAACTTCATTGGGGTCAGACCTTAAAAACTTCAGTAATTTTAACGTATAAAAAAAGTAAGATTATGTATTATATCATACGCAGGATTGAAAAGCGCATTGGGGTCAGACCTTAAAAACTTCAGTAATTTTAGCATGTAAAGGGATCGCATCTTAAGATTTAACATTTCCATATATTTGAATTTTTTTAACTAATTGATTATCAATGAAAATTCCGAGGATTAATCATTTATTGAGAAATGACAAATGTAAATATGTGACACCAATTGATTATCAAGATATAAGAAAAAAAGGGTGAGCTTTTAAAGAGAAGTAAGAAGTTACTGAAGTTTTTAAGGTCTGACCCCAATGCATTCAATTGACTTTAGGGAGGACAATGGATATAAATTCAAGTTAATGATGCAGAGCAAAAGACGCGGCGGTTTCCTCACCATCCCCCGACTGGAACAAATTCCGTACCTGGTTCATGGCTTTGGAACGGGACAATGGAAGGATACAGATTTCAGGAAAAAATCCGAATGGGTTGGTTTCAGACTCCTTTTTCTCAACCAGGTTCATTCCACTATCATTCGATTCATAGACAGGCTTCCTGAGAAGAAATTAAGAGGAGATGCTATGATCACAGACATTCCTGAGCTCCTTCTCATCATCAAAACAGCCGACTGCCTTCCTGTCTTGGTTGTTGACGAACCGCAGAAAATTATTGCCGCTGTTCATTGTGGATGGAGGGGAACGTCCAAGCGAGTGATACAAAAGGCCATCCAGGGCATGGTGGACCATTACAAATGTCGACCCCCATCTCTCCTTGTGGCTCTGGGCCCCTGCATTGAAGGCGGATGCTATGAGGTCGGGGAAGATGTCCTTAAATGTTTCAAGCAAGAGGGGCTTTCGTCTGATTTTTTTCAAGCCCACCCTTCCAAAAAGAAAAAATATCTTTTTGATTTAAAAGGAGAAAACATATCTCAAATGCTGAGCCTCGGAATCAAAAAGAAAAATATATACAGCGCGGATTGCTGCACGCACTGTGATGAAACTCTCCCGTCATACCGACGGGATAGAGATAAAGCTGGAAGAATGCTGAGTTTCATCGGAATGAAAATCTAAATCATCCTCTTAAATTTTTCTAAATTTAAAAGCGCTTATTTCTTTAGAGTAAAGATGATCAGACTGAGTGATTGAGAAAACCGTTTGCTCAGGCCAATGGATTTAAAAACACGCAGGTTTTTCCCCAGCGAGTAAAAACCTGCTCGGTTTCAGGCTCCGCTCTCCTCTCCACTTTGGAGAGGAACCATGCCCGCTCCGCCTTCAAACGGTTTTTTCATCCATAAGCCTTCGCAAAATAGAGTTATTTTTTACGCTGGGGAAAAACCTGCGTGTTTTCGAATCACTCAGTCTGATAAATAAGTGATTTGATCAGGAAGTGAATACAGATTCATTTTAGTTGCTTTTTAAATAATTTTTTTTTATTCTTTAGCGTGCAATGACAGAACTATCAGAAATATCAATCCCGGAATTGACCTTGTTCAAAAGAGGGAAAGTCCGCGATGTGTATGAAGTGGAAGATAAACTGCTCGTGGTGGCTTCGGATCGCATCTCTGCCTTTGATTATATTCTTCCTTCTCTCATTCCGGACAAAGGAAAGATTTTAACGCAGCTTTCCAAATTCTGGTTCGAGCACACATCTCTCGTTTGCCCTAATCACCTTGTGACTGCAGAGATAGATGAATTTCCAACTATCCTGCACAAACACAGAGAGATCTTGGAGAAGAGGTCCATGCTGGTGAAGAAAACAGAAGTAGTTCCTGTGGAATGTGTGGTGCGGGGGTATCTTTCCGGTTCGGGGTGGAGAGATTACAAGGCGACTGGAAAGACGAGTGGCGTCAAGCTTCCGCCAGGGCTGAAAGAGTCTGACCGGTTGGATGAGATCATCTTTACGCCGTCCACAAAAGCGGAAGAAGGACATGATATAAACATTTCTTTTAAAGAGATGCAAAAACTGATCAAGCCAGAGCTCGCTCAGAAAATCAAGAAGATCAGTATAGAGCTTTACCAAAAAGCCTCGCTACATGCCTACTCGAAGGGGATAATAATCGCTGACACCAAGTTTGAATTCGGACTTCACAACGGTGAGCTTATCCTTGTGGACGAAATTTTCACTCCGGATTCCTCTCGATTCTGGCCTCTCTCCAGCTATTCTCCGGGTCAATCTCAGCCAAGTTTGGACAAGCAGTTTGTTCGTGATTATCTGGAAAGCACCGACTGGGACAAGAATTCACTACCCCCTCCATTGCCCTCATCCATAATCGAACAGACATCCCAGAGGTATTTAGAAATATTTAAACTCTTAACCGATAAGAATGAGCTCTGATGCGATGGAAAGTCGACCTCCACATTCATTCCAATAAAAGCAGCGACGGAGATTTTTCTCCTTTTCATATTATCCAACTCTCAAAAAAGAATAAGCTGAGAGCGATTTCCATCGCTGACCATGACACCGTGGCCGCGTACCCGGAAGCGCTTGGGCTTGGGGAAGAAGAAGGGATAGAGGTCATTCCGAGTCTGGAGCTGACAACACTTTTTGGAGACAGGGAGTTTCATCTTCTCCTTCCCTTTGTCGACTGGAAGATGAAACTCATGTCTGAGCTTATTGGTCAGGTCGCGGAAAGAAGAATCGTGGAAGGCAAAGAACGTGTCCGGAAACTTCGGGAGATTGGTTTTGATATCAACTGGAAGGAAGTTTCCAAAAAATCGAAGCCGAATCCACCGCTGGGTGTAACGATTGCCCAGATTCTGCTGGACAAGGCTGAGAAAAAAGATAGTTCGTCACTAAAAAAGTATTATGAGGGTCAGAACAAGATTTTAGCCCCCTATTTTTTCTACAGGGATTATTTCACCAAAGGGAAGCCCGCTTGGGTTCCAAAGCGTAACCTGGACTTGGTGGAGGTGCTCAGATTGACTTCGCAAATAAAGGCTGTGCCCGTACTCGCCCATCCGGGGGCCTATTTCCAGAATGCTTCGCGGGAAGATCTTATTGTTTTGAAAGAAAACGGGCTTGAAGGGCTGGAAGTGTACACTTTCTATCATGATAATTCTCAAACGGAGCACTACAGAACTCTGGCTGAAGAACTGGATCTTGTTCCTACGGCTGGCTCTGATTTTCACGGGAGGATTAAACCTCATATTGCCTTTGGCTCCCTCGAAGGAGGGGAGTACTGGATGGTCGAGGAATTGAGAAAGAGGAAAAGGTGATCTGTTGAACGTGCTCGATATCATACTGCTCATCATTCTAGCTGTCACCTCAGTCGTGGGTATCGTTAAAGGACTTGTGAGGCAAGTTTTTGGCCTTCTTTCTGTTATCATGGGAGTGATTGTTGCGCTTGGCTTTTATCAACAGGTTTCCTGGATTTTTCAGCGGTTCACTTCTTCTGTGATCCTCACTCAATTTTTAGGTTTCCTGACTGTGTTTCTGGCCGTAGTGTGTGTCGGATGGCTGTCTTCCCATCTGTTGTCAAAAATAATCAAAGGTCCGCTCAAGCTCCTGAACAATGTTTTAGGGGGATGCCTGGGTTTTCTCACAGGAATTCTCATCAGCAGTGTTGTTATCTTTGCGCTCTCTGTGTTTCCGGTGAGTCAAAAAGCCTTAAAAGACTCGCAGCTTTCCCCTGTTTGCATGAAGATAGCCAGAACCATGGTTGGCTTGATTCCCAAGGATTTAAAGGAAAAATTTAAAGACGCTTATCAAGATATCTCGAAAAAGGTGGAGAAAGATGCAAAAAAAATCCGATAAACTCACTATTCATCGAAAACTGGAGATTATTATCGAAGAGATGGTGGAAAAGGAATTGAGCCTCAAAGATGGTATGAAGGAATTTGAGAAAATATATATCGAGACTGCCTCGAAAAAGTATAAAGGCAACATGACGAAGATGGCTGAAGCCCTTGGGATTCACCGCAATACACTCCGAAATCGCACTAAGTGTTTAAAAATCAACAAATAAACCAAAATGAATTATTCATAAAATCGGCCGACACTACATACAAAAAACCTCTGAGGGAATAATAATCATCATATGTCGGCATCTTTTCCCCTTCGGGCGAGCCGATCTCACCGCATCTACTTTGTTACAGCGCAAGAGCGGTGGACGACCACAGCATCTT
>CAYFVQ010000048.1:0-4432 GCA_964346585.1 uncultured Eubacteriales bacterium
ATCGCGAAAAAATTTATAAACGAGGCCGCAAAAAAGAGGGCCCTGATCCCGGTATGTCCCCAAACGTATCGAAACCCTTCTGCTGTGTCCGACTTGAATTGTCTGAACTTATCCATCCAGACGCCACTTTTTTCCGGGATTTTCTGCGGGATTTTAATGAATGACTCACTGAACGCAGAAAACAAATAGGTGATGCCGTCGATCAGAAAAAGAAGAGGAGCGCCGAGCAGGACAAACAGGTATCCACCTATTCCCTGCCCGATGAATTGTGAGATTTGAACCGAAGACTGATTCAAAGAATTGGCCGCTGATACCTTTTCGCGAGGGACAATATCGGGAATGGCGGCTGAAATGGCCGGATTGAAGAACGACCGGATAATGGCCAGAGTCACGTTCACAAGAAAGAGACAGACTATAAGGAGCTCAGACGCGTTAGGTAGATAAAACATCAAAAATGCCAGAGTGAGCACCGGCACTCCGCTGAGTATGTCGCTGAATATGATTATCTTGCGCCGTGAATAATGGTCAGCGAATGTTCCCGCGAATGGCCCAAGAATCACAAACGGAATCATTGAAACCATCATCAGCAGACCCATGAGCGAGGCCGAACCGGTTTCATGTTTCACCCATAGCATCATGGCTATGGCATAGGCTTGCGAACCGATCTGACTGACAAATTGACCCTGCCAGAGTAGGAAGAAATTGCGATTGAAGAGCCGCACAGGTTTTTTTTGTTCCATATTTTTTTCTCTTCATTCATCAGTATCTCAAGCGATATGTAATCCTAAAAAGTATGCTTAATTATATAGATTATGCGCCTAAATTTCACTGACTATTCATATAAAGGAAGTACTGTTCGAGAATCATGGATTCAAAGTGAAAAGCGCTTGCTGGGAAAACGTTAGGTGTATTATTTTGGCTTGTATGGGCTTTTGACTTCACACTTATCCTGTGCTATATATCCACAAAAGCATGCTCGAAGAATTAACTTCTTCACCTGTTTTCCTCCAGATTGTTTTTTCTCTTGTGGCCATCGTTGTTACCTATCTCATCACCTTCACAATTGTCCATATCATCAACAAAACCGTCAAGGACTTGAAGAGGAAGTACACCCTAAGAAAATTCACCGCTTATATCGCCACTTTCATCTGTATCCTGGCTATCATTCTGATATGGATAAAAAGTGCGGCTTCGGTGACCACGATAATCAGTGTCCTGGCTGCCGGATTAACACTGGCCCTCCACCAGCCCATCACATCTATAGCCGGCTGGCTTCTTATTCTGGTCAGACGGCCCTACGAGACAGGCGACAGAATCGCGATAGGAGACATCAGTGGAGATGTGATAGACATCAGGCTTTTTTACACCTCCCTTCTTGAAATCGGGAATTGGGTGGATGCTGACCAGAGCACAGGTCGGATAATCCACTGTCCGAACGGTAAGGTTTTCACCGAATCAATCTTTAACTACACACGAGGTTTCGAATACATCTGGAATGAGATCAAGATCTTGGTCACCTTTGAGAGCAACTGGAAGAAAGCCAAAGATATCATCCTGGATATCGGGTCAAAGGATTACATGGACCTGGGTGAGAAAGTCAGAGGAAAGATTGACCGCATGTCCAAAAAATACATGATCCATTACGGAAAGCTCACTCCCATCGTCTGGACAAGGATCGTTGATTTCGGTGTGGAGCTGACTTTGAGGTATCTGACTGAAGCCCGGAAGAGACGGTCCACTCAAGATGCGATCTGCCATGGTATCCTAGAAAAGTTCAACAAGGAACCGGACATTGACTTCGCCTATCCCACCTACCGGATCTACAGGCAGGGAGAAGCATCTCCCAGCACTCCGTCAAAGAAAAAAAGTTGAGATTGACCTGGAATTATTGTAGGTTCGAGACCTTTAAATCAGCTGAATTGCCATTATCCTGGAGCCATCAACAAAAGTATAAAACTACTCATTTGTTTTTGGGGCAGAGTGTAGGCCTGAAGGCAAGAGCCGAATGATAGAAAACATAAAGGAAGCCAAACAAAAAATTTCATCTGACACGGGTCTCCCTCGCGTGTTAGGCTTATGGGATATCGTGGGGATCGTCGTCGGGGGGATAATTGGTTCAGGTATTTTCATCGTCCCAGCAGCGATAGCGGCTGAAGTCAAAGCGCCTCTGCTTATTTTTGCGGTCTGGATCGGCGGAGGGATCCTCAGTTTCTTTGGCGCTCTGGCTTTCTCAGAATTGGCCGCAGCTTATCCTCATGCCGGAGGGAGCTACGTCTTCCTCAGGGAATCTTTCGGCAAACTTATCGCTTTCCTCTTTGGCTGGACGCTCTTTCTGGTGATCGATACCGGTGCAATGGCGACTCTTTCTGTGGCTTTTTCTTCAAAATATCTTCCTCACTTTTTTTCTCTAACTGCATTAGAAGAAAAAGTGATCGCTGTAGTTTTTATCATCTTTATAGTAGCAATCAACTATGTTGGTGTTAGATGGGGAGCGAACTTTCAGAACTTTCTGACAATCATTAAATTTGCCGCTTTAGCTGGAGTCTGTGCCGTTGTCTTCATTTTTGGGAAAGGGAACTCTGCCCATTTCTCCTCCCCACAGCCGGAGTCATTTTCATGGGACTTGATAGGAAGTTTTGGCGTGGCTTTGGTGGCTGTTTTTTGGGCCTATAAAGGTTGGGAAGCCGCCTCATACAACACTGGTGAAACGAAAAATCCAGGAAAAAATATGCCTTGGGGGATTTTAATCGGAACTCTTGCAGTTATCGGCATCTACATTGTAACAAACTTAGCTTATCTCTATGTCTTTCCCTCGAGTGAGATTGCCCAATCCGATAGGATCGCCAGTGATGCGATGAGCCTGGTTGTCGGGCCTGTCGGCGCATCAATTGTGGCGATCATCATCCTTTTTTCGATAACCGGCGCAGCTAATCAAGTCCTTCTGACGTCTCCCAGAGTTTATTATGCGATGGCCAAAGATGGGCTATTCTTCAGAAGAATTTCAGATGTTCATATGAAATTCTTGACTCCCCATGTTTCGATAGTGGCTATGGGAGCGTGGAGTATACTTTTAAGCCTTTCAGGCACATTTGAGCAACTCTTTACCTTCGTCATTTTTGGCGAATGGATCTTTTTCGGGTTGACTGTGGCAGCCGTGATCATCCTCAGAAAAAAAAGGCCTGATTTGCCTCGACCTTACAAAACCTTTGGATATCCTGTGACGCCTATCTTATTCATCTTTTGCGCCTTATTCATCTCCATCAACACTCTGATCAACGAATTTATAAACGCTATGGCAGGTTTGGTGATTATTTTACTGGGACTCCCCGCATATTTCTACTGGATAAAGAAGACGAAAAAGGCTCAGAAATAAATTCGATTTTTTTCTATTAAAAAAGATTTATTCTGCTTAAACTCATTCTTATCTATTGACGCATTATATAAGACAGATCGAGAAATGGCACATTATATATATATCATAAAATTGGGGACTGTCCCCAATTTATCAAATCATATTTTAATTGGTTCAGTTTCCAATTTCCCCAGAAGTTTAGCCCAGTTTTTTAAAATATAACGACAATAATATGTAACATTTCAGTGGGTACTGCGTATAAAAGGGTAAACAAAACAATCCAGATAAGAAAAGGAGAAAAATGATGAAAAAAGCAGTCTTTCTAGTGATAATCCCGTTGACGCTCTTCCTTGCAGGCGAATCAGGAGCCTCCACCCTCCAAAAGTCGATCATCCCTGAGGATGTCGATTGGGTGATCCACTTTGATTTGGAAATATTCAGCTATACTCAAATCGGAGATCAGCTTTTGAACAACGAAAACATTTTTGGACTGCGTCATAAGAACGCTGAATTTCGTGATTACTATCAAATCGATATCTTGAAAGACATAAAAGGATTCACTGTTTACGGGTCCGGAACAGACGAGGATAAAACCGTCGTCTGTCTGAGGGGAAATTTCGACCAAGCGTATCTCCTCGGACTTCTGGCAGAGGAACATACTCACAAAGAGATCCAGTACGGCAATTTTACTATCCAAACCTGGGATTATGATGAAGCCGGCGTTTTTGTAGACGATAACCTTGCACTTATCGCTCATGATGTAGCCGCCATCAGAAAGGCTCTGGACGTCATAGCCGGGAAAAAAGCCAACATCACATCCTCTTCCCTGGTGTCCATCTTGACCGACGTTCCCCCGAATGCCTTCTTTACGGCTTTAGCCAGAGATCTCTCAGAATTGGCAGAACACGAATCAGATGTTTTTATCTTCAGAAAGACAGAATCAGCCTTGTTCACAATCACGGAAGCGAATGGATTCGTCAATCTGAGGCTCAATTTTACGGTCAAAACGCTCGAAGATGCCCAAAGCATGGAGAGTGTCATACGAGGCCTCATTTCTCTGGCAAAGATGCAGATGGAAGT
>CAYFVQ010000049.1:0-4032 GCA_964346585.1 uncultured Eubacteriales bacterium
ACGATCCTGTCTCGTTCCCTCAGGCCTTCAAGTGTCAGCCTCAAACTCCCCAATTGATCTTTCTCGTAAGGATCAGCTCCCGCAAGATAGAAAACCAGATCAGGTTGAAACTCCTCGTACAGACGAGGGAAATACGAACGGAGTACTTTCAAATATTTCTCATCTCCGTCGCCTGACCAGAGGCCAACATCCACAGAGCTTGAAGGCTTTTGAGCCGGATAGATATCCATCTGGTGAATAGAGAAAGTAAACGCATAGTCTTTTTTTGAAAAGATGAAGGCATTTCCATTCCCCTGATGGAGATCACAATCAACAATCATGGCTTTTTGTATCTTTCCCTCGTGTTTCATCTTCTCCAAGGATATAGCCACATCATTCAAAACACAGAAGCCTTCGCCATGGTCAGGAAAAGCATGATGAAACCCACCCCCGATATGCACGGCCAGGCCATCCTCTAGAGACCTTTCAGCCACAAGGATGGTTCCACCCACAAATCGTAGGGCAAATTCCAGAAGCTCCGGAGAATAAGGAAGCTCCAGGGTTAATATTTCGGAAGAGGATAGAGTTCCTGATTTCAATTTCTTTATAAATCTTGGAGTATGAACTAAAAGGATATCTTCATCTGTGGGAAGAAGGGGAAGAAGAAAATCATCTTGTTTGGCTCCCAGTCGGAGGAGTGCTTCATAGATGAGTCTGTACTTCTCTACAGGAAAGACATGCTCTCCGATATTGACCATCCAGTAATCATCGCTGTAGACAAATTTAAAAGGAAATCCGGGCTTTCGAAATAAGTGAACCATATCTCTCAGAGATGCTATCAGATGTATTAAATAGCAAAAAAACCAGGCAACGTAAATCCGATGGGATCCACTCAGTCTTCAGGATTTATCCACTTGTTCCATCAGCGTGATTTGTGCGGCGGCCAGGCGAGCAATGGGAACCTGATAGGCTGAGCAACTCACGTAGCTGAGACCGATTTTATGGCAGAAAAAGATGGAACGGGGATCTCCACCATGAACACCACAGATGCCGATTTTCAAGTTAGGCTTGGTTTTCCGGCCTTTCTCGACAGCCATCCTCATCAGCTCCCCCACTCCGTCGACATCCACTGTCTCAAAGGGATTGTTCTTCCATATTCCATGCGCCAGATAATGGGCCAAAAAACCAGCTCCATCATCCCTGGATAGGCCGTAAATCGTCTGTGTCAAGTCATTGGTCCCGAATGAAAAAAACTCGGCTTCCTCCGCAATCTTGTCAGCGGTGATAGCCGCACGTGGAATCTCGATCATCGTCCCGACCGAATACTCCACTTTGACATGATACTCATCCATCACTCGGGCAGCCACTCCTTGGATAATCCTCTTCTGGTTGGAAAGCTCTTCTTTTGTTCCAACGAGAGGAACCATGATCTCTGGGTAGACTCTTTCACTTTCCTTGGCCAGTTGACAGACTGCCTCGAAAATCGCAGTGGCCTGCATCTCGATGATTTCAGGATAAGAAATTCCCAAGCGACATCCTCTGTGCCCGAGCATGGGATTGAACTCGGAAAGAGCTTTGACTCGTTCGAGGAGCTTTTCCACTTCCCGTATTTTTTCCTCCTTACTTTTCGAAGCTCTTAAAACCGCAAGCTCCACCATGAGGTCTTCCTTCCGAGGCAGAAATTCATGGAGAGGGGGATCGAGCATGCGGATATTGACTGGATGACCTTTCATCGCTTTGAACAATCCATAGAAATCTTTTTTCTGATAAGGCAGGAGTTTTTTCAAGGCTTTACGTCTGTCCTCTTCGGTCTCGGAGAGTATCATTTTTTTAATGAAAGGAAGCCTTTCTCTTTCGAAAAACATGTGTTCTGTCCGCGCCAGCCCAATTCCTTCTGCCCCTAAAGCGAGTGCGACTCTGGCATCTTCCGGTGTGTCCGTGTTGGCCCGAACCCATAACTTTTTCACCTGGTCTGCCCAGTAAAGCAGTTTTGTGAAATCCTGGTAAATCTCTGATTTCGCCGGTTTCTTCTCTCCAGTTATGACCTGGATAATTTCTGAGGGCTGAGTGGGTATTTCGCCCAGAAGAACCTCTCCTGAAGTTCCATCTATAGAAACCCAATCTCCTTCTTTAACTTTTGTGTCACCAACGAGAAAAATCTTATGTTCCTCATCAGGCCGGATGTCTCCACATCCGACAACAGCCGGTTTCCCCATCTGCCGTCCCACAACAGCCGCATGGGAGGTCATCCCACCCGTTGCAGTCAAAATCCCTTGAGATGCGCTCATCCCATGAATGTCATCCGGGGATGTCTCTTCCCTGACCAGAAGGACCTTTTTCCCCTTCTTTTCCCAGGCCACAGCCTCGTCGGCAGTGAACACAACATGTCCGGCCGCCGCACCGGGCGACGCCGCGAGTCCCTTGGCGAGGACTTGAAATTTCTCTTTCTCCTCCGCATCAAAAACAGGATGGAGAAGCTGGTTTAACGCGTCAGGCTCGACCAACATCAATGCTTGTTCTTTACTGATCAGGCCTTCTTCAACCATATCCACAGCAATTTTGACTGCGGCCAAGCCCGTCCGCTTGCCGCTTCTTGTCTGCAGCATATACAGCTTGTCTTCCTGAATGGTGAACTCAAAATCCTGGACATCCCTGTAGTGCTTCTCCAATCTGCTGGTGATCTGCTTTAATTCTTTGTGAGCCTGAGGCATTTCCTTTTCCAATGACCTCAGTGGAGCAGGCGTTCGAACCCCTGCCACGACATCTTCTCCTTGGGCGTTGAAAAGATATTCACCGTACAGCTCTCTCTTTCCAGACGCCGGATTCCTGGTGAACCCGACACCTGTCGCGGATCTCTCTCCAATATTCCCGAAAACCATCTGCTGGACGTTAACTGCCGTCCCCAGGTCATCCGGAATGTAATTCAAACGGCGATAAGTCACAGCCCGAGGATTGTTCCAGGATTCGAACACAGCCGAAATGGACATGAGCAGCTGGTCCTTCACATCTTGAGGAAAATTCTTCCCTGTCTCTTTTTTGATGAGTTTCTTATAATCTGAGATCAGTCCGTCCAAATCCCCTTCTGAGAGTTCTTGATCTTGGGCAATCTTTTTCTCTTCCTTCTTTTTTTTCAGGATGTCTTCAAACTTTTTCTTGGGGATTCCCAGGACGACGTCTCCGAACATATGTATCAAACGGCGGTAGCAGTCTAAGGCAAACCGTCTATTCTGGCTCTTTCCGGCCAAGGCTTCAAGAGTCTTATCATTGAGGCCAAGATTGAGAACCGTATCCATCATACCCGGCATGGAAATCTTTGCTCCTGAACGTACTGATACGAGCAGTGGATTCTTCTCCCCTCCGAATGTCTGTTTGGTCATATCTTCAAGCTTTTTCAAATTACGAAGAATCTCCTGTCTGGCATCAGAGGGGATTTTATTCCCCAGTTTTGCGTATGAGTTGCAGGTTTCTGTCGAAACCGTAAAACCTGGAGGGACAGGCAGCCCGATTCCAGCCATCTCGGCCAGGTTGGCTCCCTTTCCTCCGAGGGTATCCTTCATGTTTTTATCGCCTTCAGTCCTATCCTTTCCGAAAAAATACACATGTTTTTTTGACATCGTCTAACTCCTCAATAAATTAAACCAAAAATATACACACATCCCTGCTAAAATTCAAGTGACCTGGGGTCGCATCTCAACATTCGACATTTTTTGGGATCGGGCCTTGTCAGGATGAGTATGATGTGTTTGATATTTAAGTTCGAATCTTCTACTTCTGATAAGGCCTAAACCATTTTTTCCAAAATGCTAAGATGCGATTCTCTTTTTTTCTCGAGACGAGCTAAATGTCGAATGTTGAGATGCGACCCCTTTTTTACGAGCTAAATGTCGAATGTTGAGATGCGACCCCTTTTTTATTGAGATGCGACCCCTTTTTTACCTTTTTTATCAGGCGAGACTCTGTTTTTTCTTCTTTGCGGAATACTGGGATAAAAATATGTTGAGCGAGAAAAAGAGTAAAACGACATCAGTCAAAAACAGTTTATAATCCACTCTG
>CAYFVQ010000050.1:0-8808 GCA_964346585.1 uncultured Eubacteriales bacterium
TTTGATTTATCAAACCCACCTTTAAAATTATTGATTTATTTTGTAGGGGTTTGATTTATCAAACCCACCTTTTTTATTTCTTGGATTAGGCTTATCAAATAAAAAAAAGACGAACCGGATCATTTAATCTTCCCCTTGGATTCATCCCATATATTATCCATCTCTTCCAAAGTCGCGTCACCAAGTTCTTTTCCCTCCTCAGCCAATTTCTGCTCTATGAATTTAAACCTTTTTATAAATTTTTTATTGGCTTGTCTCAGAGCAATCTCGGGATTTATCCCGAGAAGACGCGAGACATTAGCCATTGAAAAGAAAATATCTCCTAATTCATGAAGCATCTCATCCTCTTTTTTCTCTTCCAAGGCTTTTTCTAACTCAGATATCTCCTCCTTTGCTTTTTTAAGAGCATCTAAAGGTTGACTCCAGTCAAATCCATAAGAAGAAGCCCGAAGCCCGATCTGGAATGCTTCCATAAGCGAAGGAGAACATTTTGCCATTCCGTCCATGATTGATTGCCTTGCTTTTTCTTCCTTTTTTTGCCGACACCACTCATCGATAACCTTTTCTGAAGTCTTGATGCTTTTTTGAGCAAACACATGGGGGTGCCGGCGAATCATCTTCTGGTTGATCCCTTCCAAGACATTAGAAATTGAAAATTCTTCTTTTTCTTTGAAAATCCGGGCTAAGAAGACGACCTCCATCAAAACATCCCCCAGTTCCTCGGCCAATGAGCTGGCATCACCAGCACTGATCGCATCCACAGCCTCGTAGACTTCTTCTAAAAAATAATTAGCAATAGAATTTTCATCTTGCTCTCTGTCCCAGGGACATCCTTCCTCACTCCTTAGATCATCAAGAATCTCGACCAGTTGCTCAAACTTCTTTCCTGCATTCATGGCGTTTTTCATTTTTCTTCTCCATTGAATTATTCCATCGGATATCGTAGAATTATATACCAATTGATAAGAATATTTTAAGCCATAATAAGCTTCAACACCGCTAGCACCTGAAGGATTCAATTATATGAAGGGGGCAAAAATGCCAGAAAAACCAAAAGGTAAAAAGAAACCAACAAAAAAGAAAAAAAAGCCTGAGGAGAGCCAACAAATCATTCCTCCGCTCGATTTCAGCTCTCTCGTTCTTCCCTTTTACACTCAGGCTGTGATAAAGCTCGGTCTGGCCAAGGATCCGATAACCAACAAAGAAGAAAAAAACCTGGAATTGGCTAAGAGATTGATTGATTTACTCGGGCTTATGAAAGACAAGACAAAAGGAAATCTTAAAGCTGAGGAGGAAAAATTCATAGAGGCCTGTCTTCACCAGCTTAGGACAGCCTACATGGAGAAATTAAATTTAATCAAATTGTGACTTTATGGAAGTTATAAGAGGCTTTGAAAAATTACCATCCTCTTCCGGCGACTCAATTTTAGCCATAGGAAATTTTGATGGCATTCACCTGGGCCATCAAAAAATTCTTCACCTGCTTAAAGAAAATTCCAAAAAGCATGCTCTTCCCGCCCTTGTTCTGACATTTTCTCCCCATCCAGAAAAAATCCTGGGTGGCAAAATCGTAAAAATGATTCAAACACTCGATCAGAGATTGCGAGAGATAGAGAAATTTGGAATCGAGGCCGTATTAGTTGTACCTTTTGATGAGAAATTTTCAGGCCTTTCAGGTCAGGATTTTATACAACAGATTGTAATAAATAATCTCAAAGCAAAAGAAGTTATTGTCGGAGAAAACTTTCGCTTCGGAAAGAATCGTCAAGGAGATATTTCGCTTCTCCGACAATCGGCCTCAAGATTCAACTTTAAGGTTCATTCAATCCCTCCTGTGGTCAAAAACGGGATAGTAGTAAGCAGTAGCCTTATCCGAAATTCTCTGCAGGAGGGAAAGATAGAAATCGCCAATGATTTGCTTGGAAGGCAATATGAAATAGAAGGCAGCGTGATCAAAGGCAGAGCGAGAGGGAAAGCCCTTGGCTTCCCGACTGCCAACATTGAGACAGAGAATGAAATCATCCCTCCTGGTGTTTTTATTTCAACTGCCTGGATAGATTCTAAATCATTTCCTTCTCTAACCAACGTGGGAAATCGTCCTACATTCCACCAAAAAGAGACAATCATCGAATCCTTTATCATAAACTTGAACAGGAATCTTTATGGAGAGAAAATACGAGTCAATTTCATAAAAAAAATAAGAGATGAAATGAAGTTCAAAACTCCAGACGATCTCTCCCAACAGATTAAAAAGGATCTGGAAAAGGCGAAGGATTATTTCAGCAAAGTGAATGTTTGATAGCATCTATTGTTTTGTTTCTTTTTTTTTATTAATCCCCCTCTAAAGATTTGCTACTCTCATTCCGTATTGTCATTGAGCGGAAATTGGGAAAATCGGACGATATTTGATGTTCCAGCCAAAACCAAATCTTCATGGTTATTAATACATTTAAAAGCAAAATGAAAATTTTCATTGACATTTGATTATTAAAATTCAATATTTATCAGTCTTTACGATTAGCGGAGATTACAATGAAAAATTTGAAAAAAAAGAAAATTCTCATCTTTACATTTTTAAATTTAATCATTCTTAGTATATTTTTATTCGCAGCTTGTGAATCTAAAATTGATATCGAGCATGAACAAGAAACACTCCTCCAGACGGACATGGAGTTTGCACAGACATCTGCAGAGAGAGGGGCTGCTGAGGCGTTTTATCAGTATTTGACCGATAACGCATTACAGCTACCCAACAATGCTGAACCATTAGTAGGAAAGGATAAAATTAGGGAGAGCATGCAAAAAGCACCAGAAGTCCTTCTAACCTGGAGGCCGCAAAAGGCTGAAGTTGCTCAATCAGGTGACCTTGGATATACATGGGGTACTTACGAAGCTAAATGGCAAGACTCCAACGGTGTAGAAAATATTCGTTATGGCAAATACTTAAACATTTGGAAAAAACAAGCAGATGGTAAATGGAAAGTTGCAGTAGATATGGGAAACTCAAGTCCTCCACCGGAAAACGCATCAAATCAAAAATTACCTCAATCCACTTTAAAGAGAGGAAACAATAATATGACTGATCAAAATAAACCACGAGTAACCGGAATTGGCGGAATTTTCTTTAAGGCTCAGGATCCGAAAAAGCTTATGCAATGGTATCATGAGTATCTTGGGATCGAACCCGAAGGCGATTGGGGTGCAAAATTTGAGTGGCGGGAAGTGGCAAATCCTGAACGAAAAGGCTATACAATCTGGAGCCCGATGTCAAAGGACACAAGCTATTTTGATCCGAGCACAGCATCATTTATGGTCAACTACCGCGTCGCCAACCTTAACGAGCTCATAGAACAACTTAGGAACAAGGGCATAGAAGTTTCAGGGCCCAAGAAGCATCCTCAGGGATTATTCGCTTGGATTATGGACCCAGAGGGCAAGCGCGTTGAACTCTGGGAGCCTGAAGAGACAAATTTAAAGGAGTCATCCAACAAATGACCAATAAAATAATTGAACACAACCGCAAACTAACGCTAATACTTATTGGTCTGTGTTTTCTTGGTTTCATTTTTTCCTGCCAACCTAAAGCAAAAGTTGCGATACCAGCTGATGCTATAGCCATCCGTAACGGCATAGTTATAGATTGTACCGGTGCCGATCCCATCCCGGAAGGTGTTGTGATTATTCATAACAAGCGCATTCTCGCCGTCGGGAGATCGTCTGATTTCCGTATGCCAGAAGGTGTTAGTATCATCGACGCCCAAGGGGGAACAATCCTACCCGGCTTGATAAACGCCCATGTTCATCATTCAGCGCCTGTTGAACAGCGACGTCGCTTCTTGGAGGAAGGCGTGACCTCCGTATGTGATTTAGGCACACCCCTGAGAGAGATGGCGCACTTCGCCGAGACGGAAAGCTCCACAGGACGCGCTGCCCGTGTTTTTTATGCGGGACCCATCATCACCGCGCCTGGTGGATATCCTGATGGCTTGTATTATACGGACGGTTTCAACTACGAAGTTGCAACGCCAGAAGAAGCACGCGAGGCAGTTCGAGATATGGTGGCCCGCGGCGCCAGCACCATAAAGATTGCCCTGGACCCCAGCTGGAACCGGAAGAATCCCCTGCCCATGCTGGATATGAAAATAGCGAAAGCCATTGTGGAGGAGGCCCATGCTCATGGCCTTTTAGTGCACTCGCATATGATACAGATCACATATTTCCCCTTGGCGTTAAAGGCAGGCATCGACGTTATCGAACATATGCCCTTTCCTACGGGCTGGCCCTCTGATGAGGAGAAGCAGCGGTATCTTGAAAGCGATGATTCAACACGCCCCTTTTTCGAGGACCATTTCCCCGAATACGCATCCATCCTAGGCGGCATGGCCCAGAAGAAGATCGTCATGGTTCCCACGGTGAGCGCGCTGATCAAAGACTTTTATTTGAAATCTGAACGCTCCACTCATCAGCAATTCGTTGTTTTAGCCGTCCTTGACATCATTCGGCGATTCCGGGAGGCAGGCGGTATCATAGCCGTGGGCAACGATTTTAACGACCGCTCGATGAAAGAGCGGCTGCCCCTTACGGAGATGAGAGCCCTCCTGGATGCAGGCATGACACCTCTGGAGGTCATCGAAGCAGCGACACGGAACGCTGCCCTTGTTTCCGGAGCCGACGATTTGGGCACACTGGAGCCGGGCAAGCTGGCCGACCTAATCGTCGTGGACGGTGATCCGCTGGAGGATATCGAAGCGCTAAAGCGAATCATTCAGGTGATTCTCGACGGTGAAGTTGCGTACGAAAACAAATAGGTCCTTCAAGTGCCGAAGAGACTCTGACTTTGATTAATTAAAGCCTGAGCAATAAAGGTGGGTTTGATGAACCAAGCTTACTATTCTAATAAATAGAATCATCGCAATATACATAAGGTGGGCTTGATAAATCAAGCCCCTACACATAAATCAAGCCCCTACACATAAATCATGCCCCTACACATAAATCATGCCCCTACACATAAATTAAGCCTCTACACATAAATTAAGCCCCCATACATAAATCAAGTCCCTGCAATTAAGGTTTGCCCCTCTATTCTTCGCATATTTCCTTGACTTTTTTCCCAATATATTGCATTTTCTTAGGGATAGAATGAATTTTTTCTCGAAAAAGCAAAAAACCTTCCCCTTAAACCAGGAGTCATTTTATGGCAGAAAAAATTAAAGCTAGGATAATGGATTCCGGCAAGATAAAAAGAGCAATCCACCGAATGACCACTGAAATCATCGAGCGAAACCGTAACCTGAAGAATTTGGTTGTCGTCGGGATAAGGACAAGAGGGATCTATCTCGGAAAGAGAATATCGAAGTTGATTAAGGAACTAGAGAAAAGAGATATCCCAGTGGGAGTATTGGACATAACTCTCTACAGAGATGATTTCTCAGAATCGGAAGCCCAGCATATGGTTAAAAAGACAGAAATAAATTTTTCTGTAGCTAAAAAAGATGTTCTTCTTGTGGATGATGTTTTGTTTACGGGGAGAACCATCCGAGCAGCCATGGACAGCCTTATCGACCTGGGACGGCCGAAAACAATTCAGCTTCTTGTGCTCATCGACCGCGGTCATCGTGAACTGCCTATCAGAGCTGATTACGTAGGAAAATATCTTCCAACATCAAAGCGAGAGATTGTCCAGGTCCAGCTAAAAGAGATCGACAAAATCGATGAAGTCCTTATCACGGAGCCGCCCGGAATGAAATAGGAAAAGGAAATTGGCCTTCAAACATAAACATCTGCTTGGCATCCAGACCTTAACTCCTTCAGATATTATTAGCGTGCTGGATACCGCAGAATCGTTTTATGAAATTTCTACCAGGGAAGTCAAGAAAGTCCCGACTCTAAGAGGAAAAACCATAATCAACCTCTTCTTTGAACCCAGCACCCGGACGCGGAGCTCTTTCGAGCTGGCAGCAAAAAGGTTGAGCGCAGATATTGTTAATTTCAGCCAACAGGCAAGCAGCACAGTTAAAGGAGAAAGCTTGAAGGACACTATCTTAAACCTTGAGGCCATGAATCCTGATGCCATAATAATAAGACACTCTTGCTCAGGAGTTCCCTACTTTACCTCTACTTTCTGTAAGTCTCACATCATAAACGCGGGTGATGGCTTTCACGAGCATCCTACCCAGGCGCTTCTTGATGCCTTCACGATTAGGCAGGAAAAAAAGAATTTTAAAGACCTGAAAGTCACGATTGTAGGAGATATCCTTCACAGTAGAGTCGCACGATCAAACATCTTTCTCCTCCGAAAACTCGGAGCAAAAGTCGTTCTTATCGGCCCTCCTCCCCTCGTTCCCCTGGAATTAAAGAACTTTGGAGCTGATATAGACTATAACCTCGATAGGGCACTGGAAGGAGCAGATGTTATCATGATGCTCAGAATCCAGCTGGAAAGGCAGCAAAAAAACTACTTCCCCTCTATTCGAGAATACAGAAATCTTTACAGCCTGACTAAAGCAAGGTTCCGACGCGCGAAAAAGAAAGCCATTATTATGCATCCTGGCCCCATAAACAGGGGTGTCGAAATCTCTGCAGATATGGCTGATTCGGCGGAATCCGTCATACTCAAGCAGGTTGAAAACGGGATTGCGGTTAGGATGGCAGTTCTCTACCTTTTGCTGGGAGGAAAAGAACGTGAAGCTCTTGATTAAGAACGGAAGAGTCATTGATCCCTCTTCGGGAAAAGACGCCAAGTCAGACATTCTAATAGAAAAGGGGAAAATTACTGATATCAAAACAAAAATTTCAGCTAAAGGAGCAAAAGTAATCGATGCCTCAAGATTGGTGGTTGCTCCTGGCTTTATAGACATGCATACCCATCTTCGAGAGCCAGGCCAGGAGGATAAAGAAACTATAGCAACCGGTGCCGCTGCTGCAGCTAAAGGAGGTTTCACTTCCATCGCCTGTATGCCCAACACTGACCCTGTTAATGATAATCGGGGATTGACCGAGTATATCATCTCTGAAGCAAAGAAAAGAGCAGTGGTCAATATCTTTCCTATTGCCTCCATAACCAAGGGGCAAAAAGGTGAAGAATTAACAGACATGGCTGACCTGGTGGATGCAGGAGCTGTTGCCTTTTCTGACGACGGCAAGTCTGTAGAAAATAGTGAGATCATGCGCCGTGCTCTGGAGTATTCAAAACCTCTAAACACTCTTATCATCCAGCACTGCGAGGATAGGAACTTAAGCGGGGAAGGTGTCATGCACGAAGGGTATTATTCTTATCTTTTCGGTCTATCAGGCATCTCTTCCTCTTCAGAGGAGGTAATAGTTGCTCGAGACACAATTCTTGCTCATGAGGCTGAGGCAAATATTCATATTGCACATTTGAGTACTAAAGGAGCCGTAGACTTTATCAGAAAGGCGAAGAAAAAGAAGACAAAGGTCACTGCAGAGGTGACGCCCCATCATCTTATTTTGACCGATTCTTATCTTGAAACATACGACACAAACCTAAAAGTAAATCCTCCCCTCAGGAGTAATGAAGATGTCCAGGCTCTATTTCAAGCATTAAAGGAAGGAATTGTGGACGTCTTTGCATCTGACCACGCTCCTCATACGCCAGATGAAAAGGATGTTGAATTCGATAAAGCTCCGTTTGGCATAAACGGTATAGAAACCGCAGTCTCTCTTCTCCTGGACAGGCTTGTGAACAAAAATGTCATTTCGCTCAAAAAATTCATCAAGATGATATCCACAACTCCCTCACTTATTCTTGGGCTTGAAAACAAGGGCAAAATATGTGTGGGAGCCGACGCTGATCTTACAATCTTGGATCTCAATAAAGAAATTGTTATTGACGTCAGAACCTTTCAATCAAAAAGCAGGAATAATCCCTTTCATGGATGGAAACTGAAAGGAACTCCATTGATGACAATAGTTGGAGGAAAAATTGTCTATCCTTTCTCTTCCTCGAAAAGTTTATAAAAGATAGTAGTTTAACCAGGAGGAGAATAAACTTCTTCATGAAAATAAATATCAGCCAATTTGAAAAAAAGTTAGGCTACAGTTTCAAAGACAAGTCTTTGCTGGCCCAAGCCTTAACGCACAGCTCTTACGCTTACGAAAATCCACAAACTGTGGAGGCCGATAATGAAATTTTAGAATTCCTAGGAGATTCTGTTCTTGGCCTTGTCATTGCTGACTACCTCTGCACTACCTATCCTGATACCTCCGAGGGCGAGCTCTCCAAGCTCAAATCATCCGCAGCAAAAACTTCATCGCTCTCTTCCTTCAGCAAGAAAATAAAACTTGATAAGAATATACGCTTGGGTAAGGGGGAGGAAAAAAGTGGAGGCAGGAAAAAAAAGACCATCTTAGCTGGAGCCTTCGAAGCAGTAGTCGCAGCCATATATTTAGACGGTGGACTTGATGCGGCAAGGCGTTTTCTTCATGCTCTCCTTGATTCTCTTTTTAAAAAAATAAAAGCCAATAGTCACTTAATCAACAACTACAAATCGGCTCTGCAAGAGTATCTCCAGAAAGAAAATCTCCCTGCTCCCGTTTATAAAACCCTCACAGCCATAGGACCTGACCATAAGAAAAACTTTATGGTTGAAGTATTCTTCGAAAATGAATCTATGGCAAAGGCAAAAGGCAAATCCAAAAAGCAGGCTGAACAAAATGCCGCTCAAAAAGCTCTCAAGAACTTATTAGGGAAAAAAATGAAGGCGTTGACACCTGATACATTTATCATGAAGAAAAAAAGATGATTGAATCTTACTCTTTTGGACGGATGGAGGTGGATGGTCGCCC
>CAYFVQ010000051.1:0-27035 GCA_964346585.1 uncultured Eubacteriales bacterium
CCGCAGCTCTTTCCGCCACTCTTTGTCGAATTCGGCCCTGAGCCTCTTCTTGAGCTCAGCCGGCATTTCTTTTTTTTCTGCCATCTTCTTATCTCTTCTCTCTTAAACCTCTATGGAAATTGCCTTTTTTCCCAGTCGCACAAGGACTGGACTTCATCCTCTAAATAGGCTTTTCGTCTGGTAAAAAGCTCTTCCCAATCCACCAAGTGACCGTCAAAATCCGGGCCGTCCACACACGCGAATTTTGTTTTTCCGTCCACAGTCACCCGGCAGGCACCACACATTCCGGTTCCATCAACCATGATCGGATTCAGGCTGACCATCGTTCTAATCCCGGAGGACTTCGTGGCTTCAGAACAGGTGTACATCAAATAGGTGCAGCCGATGGAGATGACTCTATTGATTCCTGATTCTTTCTTAATAACTTTCTTCAGCGTTTTGGGAATATAATCCTTACAATCATAATAGCTGTCTCGTGCTGAAACGAAGAATTGGTCACTGACCGCCTTGAGTTTATCTTCCCAATACAGAAGGAAATTCGCTTTGACATCCAACAGAGTTATCACTTTGTTCCCCGCTTCTTTCAGAGCCCGGGCAAGAGGATAAATGGCTGCGATTCCAAAACAACCTCCTGTGCAGACGACTGTTCCATATTTTTCTATCTCCGATGGTTTCCCCAGCGGACCGACAAAAACAGGCACTTCGTCTCCCTCATTGAGCAGTGAAAGTTTATGGGTAGAGGTCCCCACGATCATAAAAACAGATGTGACTGAACCTTTTTCCGCATCCCAATCCGCGATGGTCAAAGGAATCCTTTCGCCTCGTTCATCAGGCATGATAATCACAAATTGACCGGGCTTGCATTTCTTGGCCACCTCGGGCACATGAACTTCAAGAAGATGAATATTGGGAACGAGCCGCTCTCTCCGTAAAATCTTTACCATCATTTTCCTCTCTTTATTTTAACGGGGATGAGATTCACCAGATGACTTTTGAAAGACGCTGGAAACGCATGAGGAACCAGAGAAAAATTTGAATCTCCATTCCAGAGAAAATTGGCTTCCACCACGCCTTTCGATACGGCTTCTGAAATCTTTACCAGACCTTGGGCTTTCCCTGACGCCGAGTCAATCACAACCGTTTCCCCGTCCTTCAACTTTAATCTTCTCGCATCCTCGGGGGATATCTTGATCCATCTGGAATCCCTGATCACTCTCAAACCTTTTGACTCCTGGGTAAGAGCCAGATTTCTGTAGTAATCCAGATTATAATCGATAGACATGAGGAAGGGATATTTTTGACTTGTTTGCTCAGGAGCACGAATGAGTCTCAAAGGGACGAACTTCTTTTTTCTTTTCGCCTCTTCATGAACAAAGACCTCCTCGTTATTATCCAGTTTGGCGTCTGAAATATTAGAAAAACCGGGAATGCCTTTACTCATCTCTTTGAGGATGGCGGATTGATTCTTATAGCCGAAGCTCTTGTGCCCCATCTTTTTGGCCAATCGAGAAATAATCCACCAATCAGGCTGCGCCTCTCCTGAATGTTCAATCGCCTTTTTTATTTTTTGAACTCTTCCCTCCACATTGACAAATGTTCCTTCAGTCTCCGCAAATGTGGCCGCCGGCAGAACTGCATCGGCCTTTTCCATGTTGTCGCTCACGAAGCTATCCTGAATGACCAAAAAATCTATCTTGGCCTTCTTCAAATCAGGCATCGGACCGGAAAGATAAAGGGCCTTTATCTTCCCAGAAAGCGCTGCCTGGAAGACTTGATCGAATGATAATCCCTTGTCCGGAGGATCATGATTTATCTCTAAAGCACCTCTCAAATTATTCTCTAGACCGAGAGGGAAAACGTGAGCATCTCTCAAAAGGGCTAAGTTGTAGAGAGCCGCCAAATTTTGAGTTCCCCAGGGATTTTGAGTTAAACCCGTGCCAAAAAGGAAAACAGCCGTTTCTCCCTCTTTGAGAAGCTCGGCTGTCTGGAAGAATTCCTGTTTGGATAGACCGGTTATTTTGAGAGCTTGAGAAAAGTTAAGTTTATCCAGAAAACCCTTGAACGATTCAAGCCCTTCGATCCAGGAATGGTCTCCCTCCTCTTCCTCCTCAAGAAGTACCTTCGCCAAGCCACTGAAAAGAGTCGACTCAGTTCCTGGCTTGTTCTGAAGCCAGATTGAGGCGTAACGTTTCAGAGTCAGCTCGTACGGACTGGCAACAACAAGCTTCGCACCCGACTTCACCGCCTTCAACACTTCCAACCAGATGAGAGGATGAGATACCGGTAGATCCGCACCGGCGAGGAACAGGACATCTGCTTTGGAGATATCCTCCATCCTGAAGTTCATATCGGCGCTGAGGCCCTGCTCCTGAGCCAATCGTTTGTATGTCAATACAGGGGAAAAGTTGACTGGGCTCACCTCATTTTCTGTCTTCAATACATCCCGGGTGAACTTCCGGAGGACAAAATTATCTTCGCATGTGACTTGTGTGGAAGAGACCACAGCCATTTCTTGCCCTTTGTACTTTTTCAACTTTCGAGCCACAAAATCGAGAGCTTCCTCCCATGTCGCTTCTTCAAGCTCCTTGTTCACTCTGATCATTGGCTTGAGAATCCTTTGGGGACTGTGAACAAGGTCTCTAATCACGAACCGGCCTTTGACACACGCCTGCCCCCGATTCACGGCTCCATCCGGAGAGGGTTTTGAACTCAATATTCTTCCCTCTTTGAGCGCAAGTTCGAGTGCACAGCCCATGCTGCAGAGAGGACAGACCGTTTCTGCTGTGCTATCCGGCAGGTCTTCATACTTCAAGGCTCTTTCCGATAATGCCCCGGTAGGGCAAACATCTACACAGGCCCCACAGAACTGGCAGCCTGATTCAAGATGGGGACGGTCCAGCACGGTCCCCACGACTGCATAAGACCCCCTGTAGGCAAAGGAGAGCGTTGAAGCGCCTCTCACCTCGTGGCAAACTCTGACACACCTTCCACAGAGGATACATAAATTGTAGTTGCGGTCAAAAAATGGATCCTCTTTTTTAATCTCAAGCTCTCTGTAAACAGAAGGATACCTGACTTTATCCACCTTCAAGGCATCCACAACATCTTGAAGCTCACAGCGCCCATTGTTCGAGCAGAGGACACAACCTGTTGTTTCTCCCACTTTCCTGATCGTGGATTTATACTCATCGCAATTCTTTTTCTCGGTGCAGATCAAACAGGCATTCGGATGTTCAGACAGAATAAGCTCTAAAATCTCTCTCCTTAACCTTTGAAGGCTCGGGCTCTTTGTCTTGATCTCCATGCCCTCCTCCGCATATGTAATGCAAGAAGGCGGAAAGCCATTTCTCCCTTTAATCTGAACGATACACAGCCTGCAACCGGCAAAAGGAGATAATCGTTCATGATCACAAAGAGAAGGGATGAAGATGCCGTTCTCTTTAGCTACTTCCAGAATTGTCTTTTTGTCTTCGAGTTCGACTTTTTTTCCGTCTATAGTAATCTTCATTTTTTGCTCATCTGACTGGATTTTTTGAGAATTCTATCTCTTTTTCTGCCTGTGTATTTGGATACAGCACTGACTTTTGGCGGGCAGACCTCCAAGCAGGCGCCGCACTTGATGCACAGCTCCTGATCGATCACATGGACTTTCTTCCTTTCCCCGCTAATGGCCTCCACAGGGCAGTTTTTCAAACACAAGAGACAGCCGACACACTTCTCCGGCTCGATATGATAGATGATCAAATCTTTACACACCAAAGCGGGACAACTCTTATCCTTGATGTGAGCTTCATATTCATCCTTAAAATACTGAAGTGTTGTCAGGACAGGATTGGGGGCTGTCCCTCCTAATTGGCAGAGAGATCCCGCTTTAATAGTCTTCGAGAGATCCTCTAACTTCTCAATGGCCCCCTCTTCCCCTTTTCCTTGGGTGATATGAGTTAATATTTCCACCAACTGCCTGGTTCCGATTCGGCACGGGACACACTTGCCGCATGACTCTTCTTGGGTAAAATCAAGAACATAACGAGCCACATCGACCATGCATGTATCCTCGTCCATAACGATCATTCCACCCGACCCCATCATCGAGCCCGCTTTGGTTAAAGTCTCGAAGTCGATGCGTAAATCAAGCATTTCTGCGGGGATACAACCTCCGGAGGGCCCACCGGTCTGGACAGCCTTAAATTTCTTATTATCTTTGACTCCCCCGCCAATATCATAGATGATTTCCTTTAAAGTCATACCCATCGGCACTTCAACCAAACCCGTATTGTTTATCTTACCCACCAGAGAGAATATTTTTGTTCCTTTGCTCCCTCTTGTTCCGATTTTAGAATACCATTCCGCGCCTTTACTTATAATCAGAGGGACATTGGCCCATGTCTCCACATTATTGATATTGGTTGGTTTGCCCCATAATCCTTCTTGAGCCGGGTAAGGAGGCTTCTGCCTTGGAAAAGCCCGCCTCCCTTCTATGGATGCCATCAACGAAGTCTCTTCAACCGACACGAAAGCTCCCGCCCCTTTAAAGACATGTATATCGAATCCGAACTCCGACCCGAGAATAGATTCGCCGAGCAAGCCGAGTTTTTTTGCCTGGTCAATGGCACGAGTCACATTTTTCACAGCCAGTGGATACTCCATCCGGACATAAATATACCCCACAGAGGCGCCGATGGCGTAGGCTCCAATGATCATGCCTTCAATGACACTATGCGGATTACCTTCCAGAAGGCTTCGGTCCATGTATGCACCTGGGTCACCTTCGTCTGCATTACAGATGATATACTTCTTGTCAGAGTTGACTTTATGACAAATTTCCCATTTTTTCCCCGCCAGAAAACCGGCCCCTCCTCTCCCTCGTAAGCCAGAGGCTTCAATCTCCTCGATGACTTCTTCTGAGGTCATATCGAAAAGGATTTTGGTTAACGCCTTGTACCCATCCAGAGCGATATAATCTTTGACATCTGTAGGATCTATAAAACCATTATTCCCGAAAATGATGCGCTCCTGCTTCTTATAAAAGGGAACATTTTTTTCATGGATGATCTTTTTTTGAGTTCTCGGATCAATGTACAGGAGTCTTTCGATGATTTTCTTTCCGATGATAGTCTCCGCGATGACTTCTTTAATATCTTTAAGTTTAATCCTCTGATAAAAAACTCCGTCCGGTTGAATAACGACGATCGGGCCCCTCTCGCAGAAACCATGGCACCCGGTTGTTCTCACATCGACTGAATCCTGAAGTCTCTGATTCTTGATTTCATCCTCAAACGCCTGAGCGACTTTCAGACAGCCATACGCATGACAACCCGTGCCTCCACAGACTGTGATGCATGTTTTCCGCTTCTTTCGGGATTCGGAAATTTCTTCTCTTATTTTGTCTAATTCAGTGGTGTTGAATTCATCCATTAGTCAGAGCCGTTCCTTTTTTTGTTCATTAATTTATCGATGATTTTATCGACTTCTCTTGTCTTCAACTGGCCATGATACTCTCCATCCGCAATGGCAATAGGCCCTAATGCGCACGCCCCCACACAATTAACAGTTTCCAAGGTAAACTGATTATCCTCGGTCGTTTCTCCGGATTCAATCCTTAACTTTCTCTTGAACTCATCCAGAATCATGGGCGCTCCTCTCACATGGCAGGCTGTCCCCATGCAGATGGTGATAAGGTGTTCTCCACGCGGCTTGAGAGAAAAGGCTTTGTAGAATGTGAGAACCCCGAATATCTCACTTTCAGAAATCTTCAGCTGCTTGGAGATTCGAGAGATTGCCTGAGGCGGCACGTAGCCGAACTCTTTCTGGACCTCATGAAGTATATGTATGAGTTCCCTTTGATCTTTTTCTGATTCATCCATGGACTTTTCCATTTCAACTGACCTTTATAAAACAGAATGAATGTCTTTATAATTCAAATCAAATCTTTCGGCGATATTCTTTTTACAAATGTCCCCTCGAAAGACATAGACTCCTCGTGCCAGAGACTGTTTCTCTTTCAAGGTCTGCTCAATCCCTTTCTCGCCTATCTCAATGAGACAGGGAGCAACCAGATTGGATAAGACTTTTGTCGAAGTGCGGCTGACAGCTGAAGTGATATTGGGAACACAGTAGTGGATGACTCCTTCCTCCACGTAAGTGGGCTGCTCAAGAGTGGTTAAACGGCTTGTCTCAATACACCCTCCCTGATCGATGGCCAGATCGATGATGAGAGAACCTTTTTTCATGCTTTTGACCATATCCCGTGTGATCATGATCGGCGCTTTCTCCCCGGGACGGAGGATGGCTCCAATGAGGATATCTGCGATTTTTGTCATTCGCGCCAGGTTGTATTGGCTGGCAAACAGAGTAATCAATCTCCCTGAAGTTATCTCTTCCAATTCTCTCAGTCTATCCATATAACGGCCCAAAGCAATCGTATGCGCTCCGGCTCCGAGCAAGCTCTTCACTGCGCTCCTGGCTAAAACACCGCTCCCGATCACGACAGCTGTCGCCGGAGGAACACTCACCACTCCTCCGAGAATCACTCCCTGTCCACCAAAGCTAGTCTGAAGATACTGACCAGAGATAGCCAAGCACATCTGTCCGGCAATCTCACTGAGACTCTCAATAAAAGGAAGCTCTCCTTTCTCGTCCTGGACAATCTCATATCCTATGATGGTGACATTTTTCTTGAGAAGTTTTTCGAAGACAGCTTTTCGAGCAACAGCTAAATGATGAAAGCCGAATAAGATCTGGTCTTTTTTGACGAGTTTGCATTCTTCATCATTCAGAGGAGAAATGTTGAGCACGACATCCGAGCGGCCAAAGACCTCCTCTTTGGTAAAAACAATTTCCGCCCCGAGCTCACTGTATTCTTCATTGCTGTAGCCTGATTTTAATCCGGCGCCAGCCTGGACGTAAACAGTGTGTCCTTGTTCGGCCAATAAAGAAATTCCACTCGGACTCAAGCCCACTCTGTTCTCGATTTTACAGCTTTCGTTCAGCACGCCGACATTCATGCTATCCTCCTGCGAATTACAGGACAGACTATATTAGCAAGTTAGCTTATCAAGGGCAACAGAAATGGTAAAAAATATGAAAAATATCAATAAATTGGAGCTATTTCTTCAAAAAATTTGAAACACTCAAACGCCACTCCTAGCCTTAATTATTCATAAAATATGCCGACACACCATACAAAAAATCTCTGAAGGATAACTGATTATCTTATGTCGGCATCTTTTCCCCTTCGGGCGAGCAAATCTGACGACCTTTTTATTAAAAATAATTGTCATCGCGAGCAACTGGATAGAAGCCGTTAGCATCAAGCAAAGCGATGTCATTGCGAGCGATCGAAGAGAGTGTGGCAATCTCATCATGCTCTGCGATCAGCATGAGATTGCCACATTCGTTATGCTCTTCGCAACAGAGTCTACGGCAACCTCGACTCGTGAATAATCCACGCTACATAAAAAGCTTGAAGGTTAAAAAGAGATAAAGTATATACAGCGCCAAAAGAACGAAGCCCTTTGCTTTTCCCAGCCGGCAGCCGATTCTCATCGCCACCAGCATGGTTAAAACGATCAAGATCATGTATGGAAAGGTGAAATTCATCACTTTCAATTCAACCGTTATTGGATTCGCGATTGAAGAAACGCCGATAATCCAGAGAACGTTGAGAATGTCTGCGCCAATGATGTTCCCAACAGCTATCTCCCCTTCTCCCTTGATCGCCGCCGTCACACAGGTACTTATTTCAGGGAGTGAGGTCCCGATAGCCAACATGATCAACCCGATAATGGTTTCGGAGATAGAAAAATATTCGGCGATATGTTCGGCGGCCCAGACAACCACGGCACTTGTCGCCACAACTCCCGCAAGTCCCAGTACGAACAATAAAGTCATCCGCCTCAGCTCTAATTTCTTGTGGGATACGGGATTCTCATTTTCAGAGTTTTTTCTTCTGTTTTCCGGACTGTCTGGGGCGAACCGCAGGTCTTTTCTTCGAAGTATAAAGAGATAATAAACGGCCAGAATTAACACAAAAACTGCGCCTTCCAGGCGGCCAATCGTGCCGTTTCTTGCCAGGATATAGGCCAGAATATCGATCGAGAGCAGAAAAACTCCCACAATCTTGAGCACCCGACAGTTCACGTAGATCACTGTCGGGGCGAGGATGGCGGCCAACGCGAGGGCGATTCCATCATCACAGATAACAGAGCCGACCGCGTTGCCCAGGGCAAATTCCGGCTTGCCTTTGATGGCCGCAATGACAGACACAAAAAATTCCGGCGCCGTGGTGGCCATCCCCACCAGAACAATCCCGATGACCATTTTGGAAATGTTCAGCACTCTGGCGATGCCACAGGCACCTTTCACGAAAAAACTCGCGGATTTGAACAGAAGAGTAAAAGAGACAATCAAAGCGATAAAATATACGTAGATCATATGAGTGCGCTATTTCCCGCTGTCTGAATTATTCATCAAATCTGCCGACACCTTACATATTCTTCTAAAAAGGGGACAGTCCCTCTTTTCTCTAAGATAAGGACTGAAAGGGAAAGTCCCCATTTTTTTTAAAGTCGGCATCTTTTCCACTTCGGGCGGACCGATCTTACTACATCTGCTTCGTTGCGGCCCAATCGCGGTGGACGACCACAGCTTCATGGACCGACGCCTCGCATCTGCAGTAACCTCGACTCGTGAATAATCCAGGTTAAATAATTTTTCCATTGACGATGGTTATTTTGACTTTTGTATTCTTAATCTCCTCAGGAGGTATCTCGAATATATTCTGAGTGAGGACCACAAGATCTGCCAGTTTCTCCGTTTCGATGGAACCTTTCATGCCTTCAGAAAATTCGGCATAAGCCCCGTTCAGAGTGTATCCTTTGATCGCTTCTTCCAAAGTAATCTTCTGTTCAGGAAACCATCCCCCTGGATTCTTTCCATCCAGAGTCTGTCTAGTCACGGCCGCATAAATTCCAGTCAAAGGATCCAGCGGAGCCACTGTCCAATCTGAACCACAGGCCAACACGGTTCCTTTCTCCAGGAGGGATTGAAACGCATACGTTGTTCTACATCTTTCTTTCCCGATCTTTTTCTCCGCCCACCGCCCGTCATCTATAGCATGGTAGGGCTGGACTGAGGCAATAATCCCCAGTTTGGCCATCCGCTCAATATCCTCGGAAAGGAGGTGCTGGGCGTGTTCTATCCGCCACCGCCTGTCTCGTTCTCCGCCTTGAGCTATGGCCTTTTCCAGGATATCGAGAAGAACATGATTGGCTTTATCTCCTATGGCATGAATAGCTATCTGAAGGCCGGCTTTGTCTGCCTCCAGGATTCTTCGTTCCATGATTCCCTCCGGGAACATCTGTGAGTGGAACAGTCCTGTTTTTTCAGGGTCATCGGCGTAAGGTTCGAAAAACAGGGCGGTGGATGAGCCCAGTGATCCATCGACAAATCCTTTGAGTCCTCCGATTTTGAGAAAAGCACTTCCCTCCAGTGTTTCCGCCATAAGCTTTTGGTAAAGGTCGATCTCTTCTATTGAAATGTACACACACAGACGGGAAGTCAGCTTCCTCTCCTTCAGCAGTTCCTGGTAGACCTCGATGTTTACCGCATAGGCCATGTCATGCACGGATGTCACTCCATACTCTGCGGCATGCTTGAGGGCGACTTCGGCGGCTTTCATCTTGAGTTTGAGAGATGGCTCGGGGATGTGTTTCATGACCAGTTCCATGGCTGCGTCTTTTAAAATTCCTGTCGGTTCTCCGGTCCTGCGGTCCTTGAGGATCTCTCCTCCTTTTGGAGAAAGAGTATCTTTCGTGATTCCAGCGATCTTCAAGGCCAAGCTGTTGGCCAAAACCATATGACCATCATGGCGGTTGATGCACACAGGATTTTGAGGAGCGACTCCATCTATCCATTCTTTCCTCGGTAATTCAGGAGGGTTAAAAGATTGGTGGTCCCAGTTTCCGTTGAGGATCCACTCTCCTTTCTCCATTTCTGTGGCTTTTTCTTTTATCCTGGCGACGAACTCCTCTTTACTTTCGGCCTCACGCAATTGAATGCTCAAGAGAGAAAATCCTCCATCGAGAAAATGAGTGTGGCTGTCGATAAAGCCTGGAAGGACCAGATCTCCATTCAGGTCGATGACCTGTGTTTGATTCCCTACGGCCTTTTTGATTTGAGCCGTGGATCCCACCTTTAGGATTTTCTCTCCCTTCACGGCCACGGCTTCCGCCCAGGGTTGATCAGGATTGACTGTCCAGACAGAACCATTGAGGAGAACGAGGTCAGCCATTTTTTTCTCCGGACTTGGGCTGCAGGCAAAGGTCACACAGAAAAGAAATCCCAATACAATAATCCTCAATCCTCTCACTCATTCCTCCTCTTTTGTTTTTTCTCCAGACTTGGTTTCCGTTCATAAAGGGATTCTTTCAAAATCTTCAGGAATAATCAATTTGCCCGTGTAGTTTTTTCGTATTTCTTCTTCGATCTCCTGAAGCGAAAAATCCAATTCCCCGAAAAAATGACAGGGGATAAGACATTTTATCCCGTATTTTTGAGAATGCAATCCTAGCTGAAGTGAATGTGTATGCATCTCTTTGAGGGACGGATAATCCCTGAACACACGAGATGGCGCACTGCAGTCGTGCACAAGATAATCCTTCCCGGCGGCATACTGGAAAAAAGAAGAGTCATAGGGTGTATCGCCGGAGTAAACCAGGTCTTTGTTTTCCTGATTGAAGCGAAAATGAAAAGCCAGGGAAGAAGGACTATGCGGGACTTTGAGAGATGCGCACTGAATGGAGTTTCCCAATTCGAAGTTGTCGCCCGCATTAAGACTATTGAACTCGATCCGGGTCTTTATTTTTTTCTCTCTCAAATGAAACAAGTCCAGAAGGCCTTGACATAAATCAATAGATTCCGCTGAACCGTAAAGGCGGATAAGCCCTTCATCCAGCATCAAGCTGTGCACGAGTGAAGGCAATCCGTAGATATGGTCAGGATGGATATGGGTCACCAATATTGCGGTGATACTCCGGGGCTCGAGGTTCAACTTTTTAATTTTCTGGAAAACGCCTCCCGGGCAGTCGATGAGTAACAGCCCATTTTCCTGCCCGATGAGAAAAGATGTATTATCCCTCTCTTCCGTGGCGACAGATCCGCCTGTCCCTAAAAAACAAAGCTCAATCATTTTTTTATGCGAGTGGTATCAGAGTCCTTTATAAAAAAAATGATTTTTAAAATCAACTCCTTTGTCCTTTGGGGTCAGACCTTAGTAACTTCAGTAATTTACTTTCTAATATAATTTAAAATTGTCTATTGACCTTTATTTTACTGAAGTTACTAAGGTCTGACCCCAACAACCCCCGACAAATTAAAAAATAATTTGACAGGTTCAATCCGGATTAGATAAATAAAAGTCATGAGAGAAGAGATCAAAGTTTCAGCGCCAGGAAGAGTTTGCCTTTTCGGAGAGCATCAGGACTATTTCGGTTTACCCATTATTGCCGCAGCGATCGACCTTCGGATTTCAATAAGCGGTAAAAAACGAGAGGATAACATTTTGAAAATAGATCTTCCTGATATCGGAGAATTTGAAGAATTTTCACTCGAGAAAGAAGTAGAATACAGGAAAGAAAGAGATTATTTGAAAAGTGCAGTGAATGTATTAAAAAGGAAAGGTGTCCGCTTTCCCTCGGGTTGGGATTGTCTGATCCAAGGCACCATTCCCATAAATTCAGGCACAGCCAGCTCTTCGGCTCTCGTGGTGGCCTGGATAAAATTCCTACTAGAAACAGCCGAAGATAAAAGAGCCAACGCCGCTGATGAAATCGCAGAGCTTGGCTTTTTGGCCGAAGTGGCTGAGTTTGGAGAGCCTGGAGGAAAAATGGACCACTTTTCCTCAGCCCTAGGAGGTGTAGTGACTATCGATTTCGGTGAGGAATTGGAAGTCAGACAACTAAAAAATTCTCTCAAAGAATTCGTTCTTGCCGATTCCCTCCAGAAAAAAGACACAACCGGAATGCTGGGATACATCAAGAGCCATGTTCTGGAAGGAGTCGCCAGCGTCCAAAACAAGATAGACGGATTCAGCCTGAAAAGCCCTCTCACACAAAGAGAAAACGACGAGATAGAAAAGCTATCATCGGATGTTAAAAGACTGCTGAAAGGAACACTTCTCACAAGGGATCTCACGGCTGAGGGAAAAGCCCTTTTTCAATCGGAAGCTTTTGACCACCATCGATTCGGCGAACTGCTTTCCCGTCAGCATGAAGTCCTCAGGGATTACATCCGCATTTCAACTCCAAAAATCGAACAGATGATAGACACCTCGCTCGAGGCCGGCGCTTTGGGAGCAAAGTCGAATGGCTCAGGAGGAGGAGGATGCATGTTTGCCTATGCTCCAGAGAGAGCATATAATGTTACCGAAGCTCTAGAAAAAATTGGAGCAAAGGCTTACATCGTTCGAGTGGATACAGGAGCCAGGAGGGAGAACAGATGATTAATGCCACTCAAATCAGAAAAGGAATGGTCATAAAAGTCGAGGGGAAACTCTTCAAAGTGCTCGAGTCGACTCATATCACTCCAGGAAAAGGGCAGGCATTGATGCAGACAAAACTCCGTAATCTCAATGACCAAACTCTGCTTGATTACAGATTCCGGTCAAAAGACAAGGTCGAACAGGCCTATCTCGAAAAGATCGAGATGGAATTCCTCTATCAGGACGGGAATGACTATGTATTTATGAACCTCGATAATTACGAACAGATCAAGCTTTCTAAAGACATCATCGGTGATGAAGTCGCCTATCTCATCCCCAATGTTGTTTTTTTCATAGAGATGCACGAGGGAAGCCCGGTGGGAGTCGAACCTCCCTTAACGCTCGATATAAAAGTGATAAAAACCGAACCTTTCCTTAAAGGCGCCACTCAATCCGCGAGCAGCAAACCCGCAGAGCTTGAAACAGGAATCACCATCAATGTTCCGCCGTTTATCAAAGAGGGAGACATCATCCGCATCGACACTCGGGATAATAAATACCTAGAAAGAGCAAAATAAACATATGGGGACGTTCCCCAAGGTACCACCTTAGCTCCCGAAGCAGAAAAAAGAAAAAGGGGACAGGCTACTTTTTTTTGAAAAGAGGGACAGTTTCTGAAAAAAGTAGCCTGTCCCCTTTTTTGCTTTTTTGTCCCCTTTTTCTGTTTATAGGTCAGCTTACAGACAATCAGTAAAAATAATGAAAAAATTGAGCTAAGGTGGTACCTTGGGGAACGTCCCCATTAGTTAGACAATCAGTAAAAATAATGAAAAAATTGAGCTGAGGTGGTACCTTGGGGAACGTCCCCATTAGTTAGAAGGTATGTCTGTGGACTCCGATATTTCCGTGACGGTCCCGAACCTTGACAGTAATCAAGTTATCGAATCGGGGAGGTAAAGTGATAGATATCCTGAAACTCTCTTGTCTCGAGTCGCAAATCCCATCCTGAGGGAAAATGCTTTTCCACTCATTCGGCCTGACGAGGTATTTCACTTCCTGGATGGAAGACATCAAATCTTCGGCAATAAAAGTCACCAACAGCTTATTCCTTTCTCTGTTCACCTTAAAGTTCTTGATAGTGGGGAGAGAATTATCGATGATCAAAGGACGGGTGACCTTCTCAGCGGTCAACTCCATCCCAGAAGGATTGGAAGGACTATCGGAACCCACGACTTTTAATAGATACACACCATCTGGAAGAGAAAGAGTGTCAAAGGCATAGGTTGGTTCAGTCCAATTCTCTTTGAGGAGCCGCCAATTATTTTCATCCTCTTTTCTGATAGAGATTGAATAATTAAGACTGTCTCCATTCTCATCATTCGCTGCCCAAACAGCGGTCTGGAATCCTTTTCTTTCAGCTTTTTTCGGCACGATCAACGCCTCTGCTTCCTCCTGGTCTTTGCTCTTCTCTGAAATGTGTGTATCCAAACCCCAAATGACTTCTGTCTGGATCGGAGGCTTCAGATAGACTACATTTGCCGGAAGCAAGGTCAGCTTGGTGATTTCCGGGGCAAGGTTTGTCTGAAGATAATACAGAGAGACTTTCCTGAGAAGCGGTGAGACTTTGCCGGATTGTGTTTTAAACATGACTCTGAGCTGGAGATAACGGGCTCTAGGGCTGAGAATCTGTTCCCCCTCTTTTTTCTGGTAGGGTGGCGACCAATCGCTCCAGGTCACGTTAGGCCTGTTTGAATTTCCACTCCGTGTTTGAAACTGAAGGTTGCATCCAGAGGGAACCTCCGACTCCCATTCTATTCTCCCCCAGGATGACACAGTCCGAGTATCAATCACTTGACTCAGATAATTCCCTGTGAGCATCTGCTCGGGATGGACGATACTCAAGCTGGGAGGATTGTTTGAAAGCATATAGATTTTTTTGTCAAACAACAGCAGAGAATAAACCTGCGCAGAATCCTTCTGGATCAGAAGAGAAATTTTCTCATTTCGATCCACGGAATAAATCCGTCCCTTATCTCCCGTTCCAAAAAGAAGTTTTTCCTCTGTACCATCCCATGACAGACTGTAAATCAATTCGTCGCTGGACTGCCAGATTTTTTTCACTATACCTTGGGAGTTGACTTTGAACAGAGCCCCGGGTTGCTTCTGGCTTGAGAGCAGCATTTCCTCCGATAGCACGGAAGTCGGTGTGACTGTGATGCGGGCATCTGTCTCTGCTTTAACAGTTATAGGAAGCCCTATCTCTTTTTTGGGGCTTATAATCTTTCCCCCGGCCGCCGCAAAAACATTCCCCTCTTTGTCCAGTGCGAGACTCCTTACTTCCTCATAAGAGGACTCAAACAGAATGGAAGGTCTCTTCCCCTTTGAAATTCTGTAAACTCGGCCTCGTCCTCCGGTTCCAGCGATAATATCTTGATTCACATCCTTTTCGATGCACAGAACATGATTTTCTTCGGCTCTCAGAACCTGCCTTCCTTCTCCTTCTGTGTTGATCTCATAAATTCCGCCGGTCTCACCAACTGCGGCCAACAAAACTCCCCGATCGGAAAAAAACAGATCCCAGATGTATTTTTCGCGCGGATTGAAAAAAGAGCTTCCTTTTCCTTTTCCCGTAATCTTATAAATCTTCCCATTCGGTGAAGTTCCTGCGTACAGGTTTCCTTTCTTGTCCTGAGCCAGGCAGTAAATATCCATTTCAGGCGCTTGGAAATATAACTCTGGCGTCCCGCTTTTTCCGATCTTATATATCTTCCCAGCATGACCAGTCCCCAGGAATATCTCTCCCTGCTGAGTGAGGAGATGCGATAAATAAAATTCCTCAACAGGAGCATCTACCTGTTCTTCTTTTGGAGATAGGGAAAGTACACCCTCATAAGAGATTGAGACTCCATTCAATTTTCCTTTTAAAAATTCATCTTTGCTCCGCATTTCCCACTTTTGAGGAACAACACCAAGCAGAGCATGAGCGGCAAGGAGAGTCATTACGAAAAACAGTACCCGCACTCTTTTCATTGCCTTTTTCTCCTATTCTTTAATTTTGATCGGTATCACAGCCTCTCCCGCAAAAACATACGGAATGGGCAGCTGATATTCCATCAAGGTCGATCGACTGAGCTCTGTCGGAGATGATGCTGCAGCGCGGGGAGAAGCGAACATGGATTTTATGGAGGGAGGCAAATTCGACATTTCCTCGCCCTTAAGAAATATTCCAGGTTTGGAAGCGAGTATTTTGATGTATATCCGGTTGTTTTTTCTGAGACTGCTCAGCATCCGGATGAGCTGGCTCAAGCTTCTGGGAACAAATCCTGTGGTTCGATACTGACTCATCTCGATCTTTGCCATCGATGCTGCGTCTGCGACAACAAGTTGAAATTCGGAACCAGCCGGCAGATGAGGAATCTGGATATTTCCTTCTTCACGCCGGCTTTCTCCTCTGAATGTCCGGTAATCTATTTTCACCTTTATGCTTTCGCCAGGCGAAGCCTCATATCTATCCAGCCAGACCTTTTCCAGGAAGGAAAACCTGACCTCTTCAAACGCCTGGATACCCAGGTCTATGCGGTGAATTCCCAATTCTTCAAATTCATTATTGGTGAGGTAATAAGTGACAGCCGCCACAAGGCTTGAGAGGTTGACGACAGAAGCATCAAACTGCCCGGAGAAAAGGTCTTCGAGACGGATGCTCATCCCATTTTCCAGGTAGATATTCCCCAGAAGCCCCAGAGAAAGGTCACCGATAGCTCTTTCTTCCGCTGTCAGGATACTCGCGAGTGAAACATTGATTAAAAGCGGAGTCAAAATCTTGTCATCGACGACACTTATCTTGTAATCTTTTATTTCTTCGCTGGAGTCTATTATCTTCACATTCACAGGAACGCGCCGGGGCATCTTCCCCATCTCACCAAAAAGCCCTGAAGTTCGATCCTGCGAAAATTTTCCAATAAGGCTATCTGTAAAGCCCAGTTTGAAAGAGGACATAAGACTGGGAACAACTGTTATCACTTTAGCTTTGGTCATGGCGTAATCAACTGAGCCGAGGTTGTAGACCGGATGGCCAAAAGCTAAGACGTTGTTTCCATCGATATAAGTCACTGTCCCTATCGCAGACATATCCATATCTCCGCTGATTAACTGAATGCCCACAGGGCCTCCTTCTTCGAGTGTCAGGTCTGGGGGCGAAATTTGTTCTACAGACTGGCCCGAAGGAGCACTTTGAACAGGATTGAATCCCAGTTTCGAGAAAAAAGATTTGGATTGGTCAAACGCATGGGAAGAAAACCCACTAAAAACGAGGGGGACGGTCAACGGCTTCAAAGTTTTTCCCTGGGTAAAGAAAGTGGATTTCGAATGAAAAAATTCTTTGTTTAACTCGACAAGTTCATCTATAGTCAGGTGCTTTTTTATGGAGACCTGAGGAGAAAAACGGGGGCCTTCTGTTTTCTCTTCTGAAATGGAGATCATCTCTCCAATAGGAGTGATGCCCGCGATCGGCTCCTTGATAAAAGTCCCAAGGCTGTAAGCAATGGCTCCGATGAGCTTGCCATCGATATAAACCGGGCTCCCACTCATTCCAGAGATAACACCCGTATCACCGAGAATACCTCCTTTGAGCTTTGCCAGGATGAGACTCTTTTTTGGCTCGATATTCTTGAGTACACCAATAATTTCCACATCGAACTCTTCTATCCGGCTCCCCTCAAAGACACTCTTTCCCTTCCCTTTCATTCCGGCCTTGACCTGATCCAGGGGGAGGATGGGGACCGAACCCTCAACCGAAGCCATGAATATACAGATTATGAACAAAAGCATGAATAGCCGTATAATTTTTTCTCTCATTGTATTCTCTTTAACACTCCCAAATAGAGAAGCCAATCCGTCAACTCACACATTGGATTCTTGTCTTTCATTTTATTATTCCCATCTGCTTGCCACATCTCTCAAAAGTCACGATCACCTTATCGAGCTGTTCATCTAAGTGAGTCGCTGAATAACTTGTCCTTATCAAAGCCTGCCCCTTGGGAACGGCGGGATAGATCACAGGATTCGTGAAAAGGCCCTCATCTTTAATGAGCTTCCATAACATGAAAGCCAACTCATCACCGCCAATGATAAGTGGAATGATCGGTGTTTCTGTAGGACCTGTGTTGTAACCGAGAGCCTGGATCTGTGTCTTCATTTTTTTGGTGATACTCCACAATTTCTCTCTTCTTTCCGGTTCATTCTCTATGATATCAAGCGTGGCCAGCACTGTCGCAACAGAAGCGGGAGTTATGCTCGCACTGAAAATCAGGGACCGAGCAAAGTGCTTGATGTAAGAGATGACTTTTTTCTCTCCGGCAACGAATCCCCCTAAAGAGGCAAAGGATTTGCTGAACGTGCCCATCACCAGGTCGACATCATCCTCGACTCCGAAATGCTCACAAGTCCCCCTTCCGTTCTTTCCCATGACTCCTATGCCATGCGCATCATCCACCATTATTTTTGCATTATACTTCTTGGCGAGTTTGACGACTCCAGGCAGATTGGTCAGGTCTCCTTCCATGCTGTAGACGCCATCCACAACAATCAATCTCCCAGTATTCTCATCCAAGGAAGCCAATTGTCTCTCCAGGTCATCCATGTCATTATGCTTGTACTTGCAGATATTTCCATAAGATAAGCGGCAGGCATCGACTATGCTGGCATGGACCATCCTGTCTGTGAGGACAGCATCTCCTTTTCCGATCAGGGTTGAAATAATACCCTGGTTAGTCTGGAAACCGGTGCTGAAAGCAAGGGCAGCCTCTTTCCGTGTGAATTTGGCCAGCTTATCTTCGAGTTCGACATGTATATCCAGTGTACCGTTTAAAAATCTTGAACCACAGGTAGCGACTCCGTATTTTTGAACAGCATCCTGTGCCGCTTTCATGACCTTGGGATGATCCAGCAGACCTAAGTAGTTGTTGGATCCGACCATGAGCATCTCTCTCCCGTCAACGACAACATTGTTGCCTTTAACTTCCTGGATGGGCGTGAAATACGGATATATCCCCATGGCAATAGCATCATCAGCACGCGTGAACTCGTAACATTTATTAAAGATGTTCACTGCAGCCTCCTCCTTAAAACTCCCCCTCTATCAAAAAAGTTCCATAAATATTCCTTCATCATGCCTCAATAAAAATATGGTTCAGGTTTGACCATGGAAAGTAATTTTCATACAATCTTACACGATGAAAGTCCTCATCACTGGAGGAACTGGCTTCATCGGGAGTCACCTCATCGAGCTGTTTCTCAAGAAGAACGCTGAGGTCTTTGCGCTCGTCCGGAATCTCAATAATCTTAAATGGGTAAAAGGACTCGACATTCGACTTCTCGAAGGAGATCTCTTCTCCCTTCCTTCCCTTCCAGCAGGCATAGATTATGTCTTCCATGCGGCCGGATTAACGAAAGCTTCCAGGGCGGCTGATTATTATACAGTAAACCATCTAGGGACAGCAAGTCTTTTCAAGGCTCTCCAGACTCAAAAAGTCTCTCCAAAAAGAATTATCTACCTCAGTAGCCTCGCAGCGGTCGGGCCTTCCTCTGGCGCAGATCCCATTCAAGAAACGACTCCCACTCACCCCATCACCCCTTACGGCCGGAGTAAACTCTTGGGTGAAACCGAAGCATTAAAATTTAAAGATATTTATCCGATTATTATTCTGAGAACCGGAGCCGTTTTTGGGCCCAGAGATACGGACTCCATTCGCTATTTTAAATGGATAAAACGAGGAATCCTTCCAACACTCGCTTCCCTGCCAATACGGTTGAGCTTGTGTTATGTCAAGGACCTCGTCGAAGCCTTTTACCTTTGTTGTTCCCAGAAAGAGCTGGACAGCGGCGAGATATTCAATATTGCGAATCCAACTCCTCACAACTGGGATGATATCGGCCAGTCAGCGGGCCAGGCAATGGGAATAGAATTAAAAAAAGTGAGGATCCCCCTTCCTTTCCTTTATCTTTCTGCTCTAGCCTCCGAGATGAAAAGCAAAATAACAAGATCTCCGAACATCTTCGACCGGAATAAATTTCGAGATATGAAACAGAAAGGTTGGATTGCGGATATAAGTAAGGCGACAGAGAAATTGTCTTTTCAACCTCATTATACTCTTCAGGAAGCGGTACAGGAAACAATCGACTGGTACCTCGAAAACAATTGGCTATAGTTTAAAAAAAGGGGAAAGGTGTTTTTGCTCTATAATTAAATAACACTTTTATTAAAATAGGGTCATTGCGAGCGCAGCGTGGTAATCTCTTAGAGAAAAATTACATTATTACGGAAATGAAGATATCCTTTTTTCGAGATCGCCACGCTTCGCTCGCGATGACAGCCAGAAAGCTTTGCCAAATTAATGGATGAGTTGAACCAGCGACTTTTAAAAAAATTGGCTGTCGTTTTTTCTTTTTTATTTACTGATGGATAACGAAACAGTAAATTTTGAATGACTTTTCAAACACCATCCTTCCTCTTTTGAGCAGACAAAATAGTCTATTCTCCCCTCAAGATGATGGTCGCCTGTTGCTGCATCCGGGCTGACCTTAAAATGTATTTCGAAAGGATTCTTTAAATTCAAGTATTGCTCTCCCATTTCTTCCAGTATCTCAATGCCCAGATCTGAGTCTGTAAATTTATTTTTATTGAAAATAATCCCTTCAAGAGGACTGAACTCAATGGTGAAAGAGGGTTGAGGATTGATGACCATTCCTTCTTGGAGAATGAGTTTCATGATGAGTTTCCCCTCCTGACTTGGGGAGAGATTTTTTGGGCTCACAGAGGTCTCGATTTTCAGGATATCATCTTCCTGAGCCAAAGGAAAAAGAGTGAAACAGAAAATAAAAAGAAAAAGAAAAAAGTATTTTTTCAAAGCTATACCTCCGTCATTCGTTAATCCATGCATATTCTTTTCTCATTTTACTCGAATCAATAAAATTAGTCTTTATTTTTCTTTTTTTATCCATTATAATCGGCTGAAAACGCAATGAATTTAAAATCAATTATCACAGGAACCGGCCATTTCGTCCCTCCTAAAGTTGTGACAAACTTCGAACTCGAAAAAAAGATGAACACGACTGATGAGTGGATCCGTCAAAGGTCAGGTATTGTGGAGAGGCACTATGTGGAGCCCGGCGTAGGAAGCTCTGACCTCGGCTATGAAGCGGCTCTGCGAGCTATTGATGATGCGAATATCAATAAATCAGAGATAGATTTTATCATCGCCGCCACTCTCTCTCCTGATCACTATTTCCCAGGAATAGGTGTCATGGTTCAAGCCAAACTGGATCTTGCCGGAATCGGTGCCCTTGACGTGAGAAATCAATGCACGGGCTTTATATACGCGCTTTCCGTGGCTGATCAGTACATCAAGACTCAGACGTACAAAAAAATTCTTGTCGTGGCCGCAGAAGTGCAATCATCAAACCTCGACTACTCTGATGACGGAAGAGACATAGCTGTTCTCTTCGGGGATGGAGGGGCCGCTGTTATTCTTGAACCCAATGACAAAGATGACGGCAAAGGCATCTTATCCACACATCTTTTCTCGGATGGCAATTACATATCAGACCTCTGGATGGAAAGGCCAAGCCCTAAAGATAACCCGACATTCAAAAAAGAGTATTTCGATGAAAAAAAATATTACCCCTACATGAATGGACGGAATGTATTCAAGAACGCGTCAGAAAAGATGCCCGCCGCTGTAAAAACTGCGCTCGAGCACAACAACATAACGATCGAAGATGTGGATCATCTCATCCCCCATCAGGCGAACGACAGAATCTCCCAGATGGTTGCAAGAAATTTAAGGATTCCTGTTGAAAAAGTAATCAGGAACATAGATCGAATGGGAAACACAACTGCGGCTTCCATCCCCATTGCTCTGGATGAAGCTTTGAAAAACGGAAGGATTAAGGAAGGTGACACAGTCGTTCTCACAGCTTTCGGTTCTGGCTACACGTGGGGCTCCGCGGTTATCCAGTTTTAAGATCGAATTTCAGTGGATCAGAGTATTGCCTCCAGCCTTCATTTTTGGTAGGATTGCAATTTCACAAAAAAAGTGAAATCGACTATAATAAAAGTAGAAAACAAAAAATCTTGTTAATTGCTTAGGAGCAAAAGTACTTATTGAGGAGGATCCAATGAAGAAGACAATCATTCCCCTCGCTATTTTCCTGATTATCTTATCAACTTCAGGTCTGTCTCTCTCTCAAAACAATAAGGAAGACGGCAAATTTCAAAAGACCCTAGAAAGCTATCTCGACGAACTCTGGAAGTTCTACCCAACCGCTGCGACTCTTGCGGGTTTTCACGCCTACGACGACAAACTCGAGGACTTCAGCGAGAAAAACCTCGAAAAACGTATCGAGACTCTGGATAACTTTAACCAGGAATTCGTGGCTAAAGTGGATATCACCAAGCTGAGTCCAGAAGCTCGGATCGACCACGAAATAATGCGAGACGCCCTGGATATGGAGGTTCTCCGGAATGAAAATCTCCTCCCCTGGGAATACAACCCCATTTTTTACAACGAGATCTTTCGAGACTGCATCCAGAGTCTTTTTGCGAAAGAATTTGCACCGTTAGAGACACGGGCGAAAAATGCGGCGGAAAGACTGAAAGATCTGCCCAAGCTCATCAAGCAAGCCAAAGAAAGCCTGAAAACACCCCCTCAGCTGCACACAGAAACAGCTATTAAGCAGTTTCCCGGAATTTTGGATTTTTACACAAACACACTTCCCGGACTGATTGAGAACGCGCCCGCAGACAGCAAATCCAAACTCCAGGATGGCCTGAATAAAGTCCTGCCCGCGTTGGAAGACTACCAGAACTTTCTCAAGAATGAACTTCTGCCCCGCTCCACCGGCAACTTCCGCCTGGGACAGCAGGTCCACTCACGGCTTTTGCGGTTGACCCTGCAGAATGACATCCTCCTCCAGGAGCTCATCAACCGAGCCAATCCAGATTCTAACAATATCCGACGCGAAATGTTTTTAACATGTATCCCACTTTATAAAATCATGGAACCAAGAATCGACCTGGAAAATCCTCCGGCTAGTCTCACACCAGACCAACTTTACAATGAAGTTGTCTCTCATGTCTTGGAAAGGTTCAACCGAGAGCACGTATCCAAAGATGAGTACATCAACAGGATCAAAGACACAGCGAATGAAATAAAGGATTTTATATCAAACAATCAATTGCTGACTCTTCATAATGGCAATTTCGATATTGGACCCATGCCTCTCTGTTCTCAGGGAATCACGATGGTTCGCACTGTAGCTCCAGGAGCTTACGAAAGCGATGGAACTCCCTCTATTCAAGTCTCCCCTATCTGCGAAGATTGGGGTGAAGAGCAGACAGAGTCTTTTCTCAAAGAGTACAATAACTCCTACCTTTATTACTGGACTGTCCGCAACGTCTATCCAGGAGAATTCATTCCTCTGTATTTCACTGGAAGACACCCATCTCTTGTCAGAAAACTCTATCCCAACAAAGCCTTAATCAAGAGCTGGCCCGTCACTTGCGAAGAGCTGTTGGTGTATTCAGGTTTCGGGGAATACAGCCTCGCGCTGCGCTTGAATCAGCTCAAAAACCTGCTCAAAGCTGTCCAGGATTTTCAGCTCGAGCTCAATATCCATCAGGGAGGTTTGGCAAAAGAAGACGCAATCCGCCTCATGACAATAAAAGGCTTTCAGACTCGAGCTGAGGCAGAAAGAAAATGGAACAGCATCATCCTCAATCCGGGTGAGGCGGCTTTGGCCTATGTGGGTTATCAGGAAATCCTGGATATGGAAAAAGCATACAAAAGCCTGAAAGGCGATTCCTACAACAAAAAAGAATTCCTAGAAAAACTGCTCAGTTACGGAGCCCTTCCTCTTCGGCACTTGAAGAAAAAGATTCTGGAGTAGCTACAGAACTGGGCGAATTCAACTCACATAGAGAATCAGACCAAAAACAAAACGTCTTTAAGGAAGAGACTCTTTTACTCGAGAACTGTTGGGGCAACCTTTTCCTTATCTCTTTCTGACCTGTATTCACAGACAAAAAAAATCGCGGCAGTTTAGCAATTGACTCATTTAACCTGAATTATTCATAAAATATGGAATAGAAGATGCCTCTGACTTTGGTCGATTCACACGCCCATCTGGACATGGAGGAATTTGATGATGACCGCAATGAAGTTATCCAAAGAGCTCATCAGGATGGAGTCATCGCCATCCTCTGTCCCGCAGACCTCTCGAATCGAAAAAGCACTCAGACAACTCTTGAATTAATCGAAAAAAACAAAAACATCATCGCCTCTGCAGGAGTCCATCCCCACCAAGCAAAACTTTTCAAACCGGAACATGTCCAAAAAATTGAAGAGCTCGCCAGAGCAGAAAAAATCATGGCCGTGGGTGAAATCGGCCTCGATTTCTTCTATAATCACTCTTCCCGCCAGGAACAGGAATCGGGTTTCCGTCAGCAACTCGCCGCAGCTCAAAACATCGGCCTTCCTGTCATCGTCCACAGCCGAAACTCAGGCATGAAAACAGCCAAGGCTGTGGAGGAAGAGCATTTCACCAAAGGAGGAGTCCTCCACTGCTTCACCGAAGATTGGGAACTGGCCAAACATATGCTCGATAGGAATTTCTCTATTTCCTTCTCCGGTATCCTTACGTTCGCCAATGCCGATCCATTAAGAGAGGTGGCACAAAAAATTCCCCTTGACAGAATATTGGTGGAAACCGACTCGCCTTTTTTGGTTCCGTCTCCCTTCCGCGGCCGGATAAAGAGAAACGAGCCAGCCTATGTGGTAGAAACAGCCAAAGTTTTGGCTGAATTGAAAAAGATTTCCCTGGACGAACTGGCAGAGATAACCACCCGAAATTTCGAAACTCTCTTTAAGTTTGAAATAAAAAAAATGTAGTGTTAAGATATGGATTGCTTCGAACAGGACAGAGAATAGAAAACAAAGTTACTCGGATGAGAGAGAGACACTCAAAAAGAAATTATTCATCCTCGAATACCTCAGATTAATCGCAAGGGTGGTGACAGCTAACAGGCATACCATGAGAGAAACAGTGAAACAGACAATAAAATCTCGGCTTAAAAGCAACCTGAGCCTAAACAATCTATATCACAGCATACTGAATGACCTGGATAAAGTTGAGAAAGAGCTTGAGCTCTTCATTGATTCTCCCAACAGGCTCATCTCTGAAATAGGGTCCTATATTTTCCAGAACAGTGGCAAAAAGATTCGACCCGCTCTGCTTTTACTCTGTTCAAAGTTATTCGGGTATAAAGGGAATGAGAACATTCTCATGTCCGCCTTGATTGAAACCATTCATGCGGCCAGCCTCATCCATGACGATATTATCGATAATTCTGACGTGAGGAGAGGGAGGGAATCCATCCATTCCAGATGGGGTCCCAACATAACTGTCCTTTTAGGGGATTTTCTTTATATCAAAGCGCTTGGTTATTCTCTTCACAGTCAGCACAGCCAGATCACCAAAATTCTCACCGACATTTCAGCCAGAATGATTGAAGGAGAGCTGAATGAATACTGCCGGAGCGGAAATTTGGACCTGGCTGAGGAAGAATATCTCGATATCATCGACAAAAAGACGGCCTCTCTCTTTGCCGCTTCATGCCAGATTGGCGGCATCCTCGGAAATGCGTCAGATGAAGAAGAGCATTCTCTTGTGGAATACGGAACAAATCTAGGCATGTCTTTTCAGATCATTGACGACCTTCTTGACTTCACCGGAGATGAAAAAGTCCTGGGCAAACCCGTTTTTTCAGACTTGAACGAAGGCCGTATCACTCTCCCACTGATTTACACCATGACCAACGATGGCGGGATGAATCGAAAACGGATCACTGCCATTCTGAAAGAGAAAAATCTGAGAAAGGAGACGCAGAAAGAAATTCTTGAGATCATTCAATCGAATGGAGCGTTGGACTACACGTATAAAAAGGCTGAAGAGTATTCCTCCAAATCACAAGAAATCATTTCTCAATTCCCTGAATCCATCCATAGAGAGGCATTAACTCTCATACCCGAATTTTTCTTAACGAGAAATAAATAAAAGCATAATAATAGGGTCAGGGCTCGACATTCGACATAATTTATACGGGAACAGGCTTTAGGTCTGGTCTTTCCGGATGAGGCTTTTCTGGCAATCAGACTTAGCTTTGATTCCAGTTCTATAGGCATCAGCATTGGCTGAGCCTGACTCTGAAGAATGTCTACAATCGAGCTCTAATCCTATTTTGAAGCGAATAAATGGTCGAAATAGAAGTCAAAATCAAGGTTGATGATTTAGACTCTTTCAAAGAAAAAATAATAAACCTGGATGCCCGACTCGAAAAGGAACGTTATTCCGAAGAGAATACTCTCTTTGACTTCTCTACTCAGACTCTGACCAAGAAACAACAGGCTCTCAGACTGCGCGTCGCGGGCAACAAGACTTTCTTGACTTTTAAAGGCCCTCCAGAAAAATCCAGAAAATTCAAAATTCGAAAAGAATACGAGACTGAAGTGAAAAATGAGAAACAAATAAGAAAAATCCTGCAGTCTTTGGGCTTTATCCCAGTCTTTACTTATAATAAATTCAGAACGGTTTACAGGAAGAAAAATCTGAAAATATGCCTGGATGAAACGTCAATCGGAAATTTTATCGAACTTGAAGGAGAGAGAAACGAGATTGTTAAATTCACGAATGCTTTGGGAATCTCAAAAAAAGAATTTATTAAACTGGACTACATCCAGCTCATAAAAAAAGAGACAGGGAGAAATTCAAAGGGATCTTGATACCGGAGAGCTAAGTCTTTTTCTTTGGGGTTGTTTCCTTTTTCCCAGATTTCTTAGCTGCCTCTTTCACAGGCTTCTTTTCTTCCGCCTTCACAGTCTTTTTCACCGGCTTCTTTTTCTCAGCGACTTTGGGTTCTTTTTTCGGCTTCTCATCCTTCGCTTTGGGCTTTTTTGGCTTTGCTTCCTCCATTTCCTCCGGTCCTGCGCCTATCTCTTCTCCGATAAATCCCTCCTCAGCAGGCTCTTGAATCTCTTCCTTTTTAACCTCGACGAGCTCGTAGTCTATGAATCCATCACGGACTTCTTTTTGGGCGATACGGATAGGATTCTTGGATTTGGACTTTATCCTCGGTTTGGCTCCCTGCAAGAGTTGTTTGGCTCTCTTTGCAGCTAATATGACAAATCTGAATTTGCTATCTATTTCACCATATGTTTTCAAGTAAATTCGTCTCCTGCATCAGGCAATTCAATTTTAACAGTTAAGATAACAAAAATTGGCTAGAAATTCAATTAATTTAGTTAAATGAAAGTATCTCTAAGCCCAGTTTTGTCCATCACGGAAAGAGAGATGCTTCCTTTATCCCCTATGGGCCTACGCAGCGCACCTCATGGCACATCATTCTCTTATCCTATTTTTTTATATATACGGGGAATACTCCTCTTTTCATCGCTGTACTTCCCTTTTTCACTAAAAAGAATTCCCTCATATATTAATTTGTTGT
>CAYFVQ010000052.1:0-5184 GCA_964346585.1 uncultured Eubacteriales bacterium
AGTTTATTATTCTTAAAAGTTCCCCCAATTTTTTGCGATTCCACTTGCGATTCTGTGTAATTATCTGTAATAGAATAATTTAAGCTTTTTTTAGGCTATTTTTTGGGGGAAGTCCTGGAATATGAATGAGAAGAAATCCTGATTTAATTGACTTCAACTCGAATTTGACCAGGAATTGAGGCCGTTCCCAACTAATTCTATTGTGACCAATTTAGGTGGGGCCGGCCATTTTTTCTTTTCCTCAACTGGTATCTTCTCCTTTCCAGTCGTTAACCATGTCGTTTTGACTGTGATTCGCTCATTTAAAGATATCAACGGGTGCCAATTGCAGAAAATTGTTAGGGATTTGGAGTCAGGCCAAAAAGGAAATTTCTATCTTTCAAAAATCACTTATCAAGGATTGTCCGATTATGGACAATAGCTGTATCGTCACCGAACAAAGACTCTTGAAATTTATAATGCGTATCCGTCTTCACAGGGAGAATTGTCTGGCACATTTCTTGCATATGTAATGACGTAATATATCTAATAAAAGGAGATATATCATGTCTTCGGATACACTTGTCGCCGCTTCAACCAGACCGATCGTCCTTTCTCTTTTATTTTCCGGAGAAAGCTACGGCTACCAGATTCTCCAGCGCGTCCGTCAAGTTTCGGGCGGACAGATGAAATGGTCGAGCGCCATGCTCTATCCGGTCCTGCGCCGGATGGAAAAGGAAGGCTTGATCCGGTCGGAATGGAGGGTTTCCGCAGAAAACCGGATGAGGAGGTACTATATGCTCACCGACCTCGGACGGAAAGAATTTGAAGTTGAAAAAGCACGGTGGCTGAACATCCAAGACGCTCTCAGGCAGATTTGGAAGATGGCCAAGGCCGCCGAATAGGCTGAAGGAGTAGGCATTATGTTCGATCTGGAAAAAGCCATAAAGGCATGGAAAAAGGACCTAGCCAGAAATCCAGCTCTTGAGGATACCTACCTTTCTGAACTGGAATCGGTCCTCCGCGACGAAGTGGCGGATCTTGTTAGCCAGGGTGAAAGCGAAGAAAAGGCCTTCCGCCGAGCATGTGCCGAAATGGGAGAAGCCTCGGATATTGGAGCGGAATTTTCCAAGGTCCGGTCATCCCGGCGCTTCGGGGTTCTCTCCAGCGTGTGGTCGTTGTTTATACCGCCTCTCCTTTGGAGCTACGTCCGTATCACTCTGAGAAAGATCCGTCGCCAGAAAGGCTATTCATTTATCAATATTGCCGGACTGGCTGTGGGACTTGCCTGCTGCATTCTGATGATGCTCTGGATCAATGATGAAAAAAGTTTCGACCGTTTCCACGCCAATCGCGATTCGATCTATCGCTTGATCAAAGTGACTCGGACCAGTGAAAAGACGACGCTCGATGCACGGACACCGTATCCGCTCGGGGAGGCCATTTTGGAAAAATTGCCTGAAGTCGTGAACTTCGTTCGGTATCAAGGGGTTTTCGGGCGCTGGGAAATGACCCATGGCGATAAGACCTTTTATAACGACAACATCGGCACAGCCGATGCCTCATTCTTTGAGATATTCACCTTTCCTTTGATCAAAGGCGACCCAAAAACAGCCCTGACCGATCGCAGTTCAATCGTCCTGAGCGAAAGCATGGCCCGCAAGTATTTCGGCTCAGAAGACCCGATGGGAAAAGTTATGACAATGCACAGGGGAAGGGACGTATTCAAGGTGACCGGTGTGATGCGGGACGTCCCACAGAATTCCCACCTCATGTTCGACTGTGTCATCCCCAGCGTCAATTTCTGGGAGTGGTGGGAAGGTCCCTCCACAGGCTGGAACATGATTATGTTCTATACTTACGTCCGGTTGGCGCCCAACACATCGGTTGCTGCAGTGGGTCAGAAAATAGCCGCTGTGCTTCATGAAAACGTCCCGACTTCGAGGGCCGAGTTCATCGTTCAACCCCTGATGGATGTTCATTTGAAGTCGAACTTCGAATGGGACCTGGATAACTATGCTCAGGGGAGCCAATCGACCCTCGACATATTCACCCTGGTCGCTCTGGGCATCCTTCTTCTGGCCATGGTCAATTTTATGAACCTGTCAACCGCTCGCTCGGTCAACAGAGGAAAAGAAGTCGGATTGCGCAAGGTCACCGGCGCTTCCCGCTGGGATATCATCAAGCAGTTCCTCGGAGAGTCCGTTGTTATATCCTTCATCAGTTTTTTGCTGGCCATGCTTCTGGTCTTGGAGGCTCTGCCTCTCTTCAATTCTCTGGCCGGGAAGCAGCTTTCTCTGATCGGAGTGGTTCATGGAGGAATGCTTCCAGCATTATTGGGGATCACCCTGCTGACCGGACTCCTCTCCGGTAGCTATCCGGCCCTTTTTCTCTCGTCGTTCCAGCCGGCGAAAGTCTTAAAAGGTGGATGGTTTTCAAGAGGGCGAGGGCAGTCCACGTTGCGGAAGAGTCTTGTTGTCTTCCAGTTCACACTGACGCTTATGCTTATAATGGGGACTGCTGTGGTCGATCGACAGTTGAAATTCGTCCGTGAGAAAGACCTCGGAATCGATATTCACAACATTGTGGCGTTTAATGGTTTTTTTGACCAATTTCCGAGCGCGAGAAATATTTTACTGGCTAGTCCCAATGTGTTAAACGTCACATGCTCCGATTCACCCCAGTTCGATCAGAGAGGAATATCCGATGTATCCTGGGAAGGGAAAAATCCAAAGGATGAAATCCTGTTCTTTCCCGTCCGTGTGGATGCCGATTATCTTCAAACCTTCCGCATCGGCCTGGCCGAGGGAAGATTCTTTTCCCGCGATTTCCCCTCTGATGCGACCGAGTCCCTGGTCCTCAACGAAACCGCGGTTCGGGCAATGGATCTGACTTCCCCGATCGGGAAGCGGGTTACTATCGGAGGAGCTGCGTACACAGTGATCGGCGTGGTCCGGGATTTTCATCAGAGTTCCCTTCATCGACCCATTGAGCCGATGATTCTCAGGACAAGCCGCCTTCCCATTCCCCCTACCTGCGTTCGGATCAGTCCGGTTAACACAGCGGAGACGGTCGCGTTTATAGAGGAAACGATGAAGACGTTTATGCCTAAATCCCCTTTTAATTATGAATTCCTGGATGACCGGATCGAAGGATTCTACAGCTCGGAACGTAAAGTGGAAACCATCCTCAGCCTGTTCACAGGCATTGCCTTGTTCACTGCCTGTCTCGGGCTTTTCGGGCTGGCCTCATTCCTGGCCGAGAAGAAAACCAAGGAGATTGGCATCCGCAAGGTCCTCGGGGCTAAGGTTGGGGGATTGGTTTGGCTCCAGACCCGGGAATTCTCCAAATGGATTTTGCTCTCGGGCCTCGTTGCTGGTCCGGTGGCCTACTTTGAGGCGGTCCAATGGCTTCGCGGATTCACCTACCATATTCGCCCAAGTGTGGATATATTCCTGACAGCTATTCTTTTGACCTGGTTGGTCGCTTTGTTCGCTGTCGGTTATCAGTCTGTTCGAGCGGCGAGGGCGAATCCCGTGGATTCACTGAAGCATGAGTAATAAACAGGATTAGATTTATATAGAAGAAAAATCAACAGACCAAATGAGGATGCATTACTTGAAAAGGAAGAAAGATGGGAAACACTCGTTTTTCCTGGGAGATGGGATACATGGGGTAAGCACTTCATTTATTGAAGAACTAAGACCGAAGGAATTAGAAAAGTGAAAAGTCAAGAGTGGGGGGAGAAATTAGATGAAACGGATTCTTTTAATACTATTATTTATTTCTTTATGCTGTTTTAAATCATTTGCGCAGGAGCCCCAATCAGGGAAAGAAATAACGTATGATGCACAATCAAAAAGCATAACCGTACCCGAAGGAAAGAGTAATCAAATTGTAATTGACGGAATATTCTCAGCGGGCGAATGGGATGACGCACTCAAATTCCCTATAAGTGAACAATTTGACCTTTACTTAATGGTTGATTCCGGAATACTTTTTATCGGCTTAAAATCTGCAAAACCCCTAGGCATGGCGGTGAGTGAAATTTATATCACTTCCAATGATAATGAGTTTTACAACTTACACTCATCAGCCCGTTTGGGTGAAGGAATTATCTCCTTTGGACAAAGCCCGAAGTTTACAGTGAATTATTACAAAGATTGGGAGGCGAATTTTTGTCAGCACAATAAAGTCAAATACGAAAAATGGGTGACCGAGGGAAAACCTCTTGACGATCTTGAAAAATATAATGAGACTTTCGAAAAAACCGACGGCAGAGAATACAGGATTAACCTGAATAAGTTTACGGGGATACGGCTGAAGATGATAGCCGGGATGACGTACACACAGGGGGCAGCTAAGAAAAACGTTAGATTTCCTGAGAATGCCAGTCTCGAAAACAGTGATAGTTGGGTTGAATTGATATTGCCGTCTTTAACAAAGTGACAAACTTTTGAAGAGTTGAATCCAAAATGAATTTTATAGCGAGTACAAACTGCAACGGTAAAAAAAATGAAAAAGGAAAAATGAAGATCATACGATTTCTTTTAATTATTATATTGCCATCTGTGTTGATTTCCGCATTTATCTCAGCGCAGACATCCGTTAAAATACCCGGGTTTAAGGGAAGCACTCAGAATTTCAGCGGCAACCTAAATACAGGGGGAATCGATAGAGGAGATCTTGACAATGATGCCGGTCGATCTATGGCCGGAAACAAAATGCTTATTTTCACGACTTCGAAATATGAGAAAGTTTTGGATGAATACATCATTTGGAAGAAAAAAAGAGGTCTCGATGTTGAGCTGGATGTCGTGTCCGCTGAAAAAGGCACTGAGGCGATACAGCGGAAAATTCAGGAAAAATATGATCATGAAGGCCTGACATATATCATTCTAATGGGAGACATCGATGATGTCCCCAGTTTGATGCTTCCTGCCTACCGGTCGAATCCTTACAGGAAAGAAGGATATCCTTCAGATCCCAGCTACACGCTTTTAGAAGGTGATGACTTGATCGGAGACGCCTTGATCTCAAGAATATCGGTCAACACGCCGGCTGAGCTCAAAAACCAGCTGAACAAGATCATTAAGTATGAAAAGGGTGATTTCGAGGATTTTGACTGGATTCGCCATGCTGTCGTGGCATCGATGACAGGCTTTGACGGGGTTGACCATGCGGGAAAATTAGAAGCCAAACTGA
>CAYFVQ010000053.1:0-2052 GCA_964346585.1 uncultured Eubacteriales bacterium
GCTGATGGGGATATCAAATATGTGTATGTCTTTTCTTTTATCGCTTTTCTCGTGCTCCTTATTGCCTGCATCAACTTCATGAACCTCGCCACGGCCAAATCCGGAATAAGGGCCAAGGAGATCGGTATGCGCAAGGTAGTAGGCGCCCATCGGCGGGACATTATCCGCCAATTTTTCGGGGAATCGATCCTTCAGGCTTTTATCAGTCTCTTCTTTGCCTTGGCCCTGGTGAAAGTTCTCCTTCCTCTGTTTGACCAAATCACAACCAAGGAGCTTTCTTTGGATTTGACGGGAAATCTGTTGCTTTATCTCGGACTTTTAGGGATTGCGGCCTTTACCGGAGTTGTAGCTGGGAGCTATCCTGCTCTCTTTCTCTCCTCTTTCCATCCTTTGGTTGTGCTTAAAGAATTGGGAAGCTTGCAGGCAAAGACGCGGACGGTTTTTCGAAAGGTTCTGGTTATCACCCAGTTTTCCCTTACAATCATCATGATTATCAGCACGATCATCATTGCCAACCAGATAAAGTACATGCGGGATAAAAAACTGGGATTCAACCAGGATCATCTGGTGGTTCTGAACCTGACGTCTTCTCTTACGGCAAATTATGACTCCTTTAAACAGGAGATACTCCGGAATCCGGGTATTATGGATGTTGCCGGTGCGACTAGCTGGCAGTTTCATGGGACACCCTCGGACTTATGGAGGGGAGACACCCCGGATAAGAACGTCCGTGTCTTTCTTAATAAGGTGGATGAGGACTATCTCAAGACCTTTCGCATGGAGATGGCAGAGGGCCGCTTTTTTTCCCGGGAATTTTCTGGGGATAGAAGCAATATTGTCTTGAATGAAACCGCGGTAAAAGCCATGGGATTGGAGGACCCCGTCGGAAAGACTTTGATCATAAACAGGGGCAAGGGAACAGTGGTGGGAGTGATCAAGGATTTTCATTTCGAGACCCTGGGCCGCCGAATCGGAGCCTTATGCCTGTTTGCCCCTGGGGAAGGTTTCACATACCTTTTCGCCCGAGTCAGCCCCCAAAATCTGGATGTCACAATCCGTTCTATGCAGGGAGTGTGGGAGAAGTTCGAATCCCATTATCCTTTCCACTACCAGTTCTTCGATGACGATTTCGACAGCCTTTATCGATCGGAACGCAGGATAGGAACGATAGTCAAATATTTTTCCGTGTTGGCGGTTTTTATATCCTGCCTGGGATTGTTCGGCTTGGCCACTTTTATGGCTGAGCGGCGCACTAAGGAAATTGGCATCCGCAGGGTTCTGGGAGCCTCCTTTATGGAAATTGTTGTCCTGCTGTCAAAGGAATTTGCCAAGTGGGTGCTGGTGTCTAATGTGATCGCCTGGCCGGTGGCGTATATCATTATGAACAAGTGGCTTGAGAACTTCGCCTATCGGACAGAAATCGGAGCCGGTATTTTTCTAGCTTCGGCTGCGCTGACTCTGGGAATTGCGCTTTTGACCGTAAGCTTCCAATCGATCAAAGCCGCTGCAGCCAATCCAGTGGATTCGTTACGGTATGAATAAATAAAATAGAGACAAGATTCTATTTACTCTTTTGAATAATGCTCCTCCCCTTCTATTTTTTGAGTTACTTTTTTTTGATGATGGCCGACAACTATAAGATCGAAAATATTTTACTGCGTGGGACAAAATTGGGACATAAGCACGCCAAAAAAGACGAAATTTGTTTATTTAAGCCTGTTTTAGCTTATTTTGGTTTAGTTTCGATAACTATTTCATTCCGTGGAAGTTAGGCACAAAAACAGTGCCGAAGGTCGGACTCGAACTGACACGTAGGATAACCTACTAGGGATTTTAAGTCCCTAGAACTTAACATCCCCACTCTTTTAAATAAAGTATTAAATTCTGAGATAAAATTATTTATATCTCGGCCACTTAAAAAAATTTTTTGTAACTTTTTTCCAAGCTTTAGCGTATAATATACTGTAAAGCAGTATATGATTGGAATATGACATGAAAGATCTTACAAAAATCGAGGAGATCCTTCTCCTTTCCATCTGGGAACTGAAGGAT